>DASYAR010000635.1:0-16563 GCA_036501235.1 Planctomycetaceae bacterium | reverse complement strand
TAACCGGTTACCGGATGGTGCTTTGCGATACTCCTCACGGTATAGCGAAAACCTACGCCCTGAACTCGCCCGGAGAATAGCATTCGTTCAGTGGACATTGCCCTGTTCCTCATCCTGGAAAGTTGAAATCGGGCAAGCTGGCGGCTTGCACGGCGGCGCTGTTCATGTTCGCCTTGGTCCGCCTGGATTATACTCCGAGCTCCCGGAAAATTCGGAGTCGCGCCTTGTCACATCGTTTACGAAATCGCGATCGCATCCGCCGCCGGATGAAACGTCGGGCGGCGCCTGGCGCGCCGCCGGGAAGCTTGACGGTCGATCCCCAAGCACCGCGACCGGTAATACGCCTCCTGGCCTATTCGCACGATCAGTACATCGCGCGCGACATCACCCATCCCGACGAACTGCGGCAGTTCCTGGGACATCCGGCAGCATCACGCGCACGATCTGACCGCCGCTCTGGTAGAACTCGGACCGCTTGAAACGGCACCATTTCAAGCGCACCACCAGTCGCGTCGCTTGGCCCGCCTCCGTCTCGTAAGTCAGCAACACCAACCGATGCGGCATGGGATGCAGGTGCATGATTCCGATTCCACATTGGGAAAGGTCGGTCACCTGAACTTCTATCGGGCTGGTGCTCGGCAACCGCCCGAGCTCGTCGAACGGGAGCAGCCCGGCTTTGAAGTTGCACCGAACGCGGTGCCCCGGCCTGCGGTCGGCCACGGTGGAAATCGGATGCCAACTGGCGGTCAATTCCCGCAAGATCGCCAGATGTTGCTCGTCGTTCGCGTTGAACCGGGCTTCGGCAGCCGCACCCTGCGGCCTGACCGAAATGGCATCGGCGCAAGATGCCAGAATAGCGGCAGTCATGGTCATCAAAGTCCTGAGGTGCAGAGGCGAGCGCGAATGGCTCATGTCCCCGCCGAGAAATGCACGGGCGGAGATTCAATAGCTAGCTCGGAAAGTTCGCGCGGTCAAATCGCAATCTGGCGAGAATCGATTTTTCCGGCAAGCTTCGCTGCATCAGCAGCTTGTGACCACGCATTGTTGACGAATGGCAACACGCCGGCGGTTTCGCGGCGACTTCGGACAACATCGCGCTGCCAATTATCCCCGTGGATGGCACTTCCGGTGCACGGCCTTGAGCCGGGTGTGCTCGACGTGCGTATAGACTTGCGTCGTCGAGATGCTGGCGTGTCCCAGCAATTCCTGCAGCGCGCGGATCTCTGCGCCTCCGGCGAGCATGTGCGTGGCGAAGCTGTGACGCAGCGTGTGCGGGCTGACTTTCTCGCTGGCCCCGATCCGCTGAGCATATTTCTTCACCAGCGACCATACCATGATCCGCGTCAGCCCGCGGCCGCTTTTGCTGATCAACAGCTCGTCAGCCTCCGACCGCGCCGCCAGCAAGGGGCGTTCGCTTTCGAGGTAGACCGCCACAGCACGGCACGCGACCGGGTTCAGCGAGACGAGCCGTTCCTTGTTTCCCTTCCCGACGCAACGGCAATAGGATTCGTCCAGATGGACGTCGCGCAATCTGAGATTCACCACCTCAGACGCGCGGCAGCCAGTCGCATAGAGCAGCGCCAGAAGTGCGCGATCGCGCAACATGAAGCGATCGCATCCCTGTGGTGCAGAAAGCAGTCGATTGACCATCTCGGGACTCAAGACATGGGGCAGATGCTGCCACAGCTTGGGGGAATTGATCAGGTCGACGACGCTCTCGCGAATGACCCCTTCCAGCAGCAGATACCGGAAAAACATCTTGATCGCGACCAGGTGCCGGGCAACGGTCGCCGCCGACAGACTCCGCTCGTGCAGGTGTGTCAAATAATTCGACAGCACTTTCAGGTCGACTGCCGGAAGGTCCACACGTGCGTGCTTGTCAAACCATTCGAAGAATTGCCGCAAGTCTGATCCGTAGGCCAGGAGCGTATTGCGTGCCATCCCGAGTTCGGCTTCCTGATAGCGCAGGAATGGTTCCAGATACTGCGAGGGACTCTGGCCTGTCGCAGGACGGAAGGAGGACTCGGCGGCAGGACGTTTGCGCGGCGGCATACTTTACCAGATCGGTAAAGTCGCCATACTGGCTTGAGCCACGTCTCTTCATCACAGGACACTTGATGAAAACAGGTGACAGATTGTCTTTGGACGCGGCGTCGCGTATGGGCTTGAGCTGAAATTCAGCCACAGGAACTGTTGTGACGGAAGTCGGCTGCGCCGCGCGGCTAAATGGACAAATGCGAGTGAAAATGCGGGGCGGCTATCGCGCCAGCTCGGGGTCGAATCGTTTCGAAAGCTCGGCTTCCCACTCGTCGAGCAGCGGCCAATCGATCGCGCAAGTTCCGAAATCAGCCATGTGCTGATACTTTTCGAGGCGATCGATCGTTTCCTGCAACTGACGGTTGTCCTTGCGGAATGCCGGGCCGTGGCTGGGAAGCAGCCATTCGACGTCGCTGTCGCGGATGCGCTCGAGCGATTTGATGAATGCGCTAATATCCGAGCCATGATGCGCGTCGATATTGCCGACGCAACCATCCCGGAAAATATTGTCACCGGAAAACAGCAAGTTGCCCAGCCGAAACGCCAACTGGCTCTGCGTATGTCCGGGGGTATGCCAGGTTTCGATTTCCAGATTGCCGACTTTGAGGATGTCCCCCTCGCTGATCGTCTTATCCAGGCGGATGCGGGGGAGATTGATCGAAATCCCCTGCGCGGGAATCTCGGCATAGGTCAGGATGCGATCGCCGTCTGCGAGGGCGACTTTGGCCAGCGGATGACCGACGGCCGATGCTTCGGGAAGCAGCTCTTGCGCCAGTTTCAGCCCCTGGATATGGTCGGCGTCGGCGTGGGTGACGACGAGAAACTTGCACTTGGACAGGGGAAAATCGAGTTGCCGGATCAGTTCGATGATCTCGCGGGCCGTATCTTCGTAACCAATGTCGATCAGCAGCCATTCGTCGCCGTCGAACACCAGGTAGACGCAGCAGCCTAGCCGTCGCCGGGCCTGATAGTTCATCTCGATGACATGGGGAAATAACGTCCGCCGCTCCAACATGAACACACTCCGACTCGTAAGGGAATAAGCCGATGGGCCAAGTTCAATTCTAACGGGTGCCCGCGTGAGAATCGAGGGGGCCTGCGAATTAGGGCCCGGCGACTCGCGGCAGCGAACCGCAAGATCTCAACCTGGCATTAGACCTTTGACACGGCCCGGCGGGAGATTAAGATAAAGTTTCATCGAAATTTCATTTCGGTGCATCTCCAGGAATTCGCGGGCTTGTTTTTACGACTCAGTGAGCACACTCCCTTCGGTATTGATTCAGTTTGTTCGTCCGTCACGTCTGGCAGAGACGCGTCGCGCGTCGCGGGCCGGAAGCGTGTAAAGCACTGAGCGCCGACTGTTGCCGTCGGAATGGGCCTGTCGAAAGGGATTGACGGTTCGAGTATGTCATCATCGAAGGTCGACGAAATCTCCCGGTTGCTGGTGCGCCTGCAATTGGTTCCGCAGCATCAGGTCGACATCTGTCTCGGGCAGTTGGGGAAAAAAAACTGCCAGGCGGAAGATGTCCTGAGATGGTTCGAGCACAAGGGGCTGCTCACGTCGTACCAGGTCGGACGGATCGAAAAAGGCGAGACCGACGGCCTGGTGCTCGGCCAGTTCAAGTTGATGTATCGAAATGCATCCGGTAGTTTCGCCCGCGTCTATCGGGCCTGCGACCTGCGCACGGGGCGAATGGTGGGGCTGAAGGTCCTCCGGCAACGCTGGACGGAAGATCCCAAGGCCGTGGCCGAGTTTCGCCGCGAAGCCCAGCTTGGCATGGGACTCAAGCACGAAAACATCGTTCCCATTTACGAAGTTGGACAATCCAACGGGCAGCATTTTCTGTCGATGGAATTCGTCGAAGGCGGAAACCTTCGCGACTTTATCAATATCCGCAAGAAGCTCGCTCCGCAGGAAGCCACCAAATGCGTGCTCGACATGGCCTGCGGGCTCGATTATGCCTTCAGCCGTGGCTCGACCCACCGCGACTTGAAGATGACGAACGTGCTGATGAGCAGTCATGGGGTCGCCAAGCTCGTCGATTTCGGGCTGGCTGGCGTCGCCGAAGACAAGCGTGATGACGGTGAGAGTGCCCAACGGGCCCTGGAATATGCCACGCTCGAAAAGAACACCGGCGCCCCGCGGAACGACCCGCGCAGCGACATGTATTTTCTGGGCGGCATTTATTATGAACTGCTCACGGGGATCCCGCCTTTGCCCCGCACGAAAGATCGCGTCGAACGCAGTCAGTTCAGCCGCTATCAGCAGGTGCGCCCCGTACGGGAGGTCGAACCCATTTTGCCCCTTTCGGTCGCGGCCATCGTCGACCGGATGATGCAGCTCAACCCCGCGCTGCGGTATCAAACCCCGGGCGAGGCGCTGCCGCAACTGCGGGCCACATATGCGGCTTTGTGTCAGGGTCGGCAGGACGGCCCGGCCGACGTGCCTTCCGACTCGACCCGCCCGTCGACCACGAGCGCGCCCGGCCCGGTGCACACGATCATGTGCATCGAAGACCGGCACAAGAACCAGGACTACCTTCGCGAGTATTTTTCGAAGCACGGATTCCGCGTGCTCGTGTTGTCCGACATCCAGCGGGGACTGGCCCGCCTCAAGACCAGCCCTCCCGACTGCATGGTCATCATGGGCGAATCGCTGGGGGACAAGGCCGTCAACGGATTCAACGAAGCCCAGGCCCTGCTCGAGAAATCTCATACCGGAGTGGTGCTCGTCCTGGGTGAGAAGCAATCGGCCATGAAATCGAGGATCTTGGAAAGCGACACGACCCGCGTCCTGGTCCAGCCCGTGACATTGCGCGACCTGAGAAAGGTCGTGAAACGCACGATCGGCGTCACGAGTAACGGCGATGACGCCGATCCGAGCGAAAACGGCAAGGCTTGAAGCTCGATTCCGGGCTCCGCCAAAACTCCGCGTTGACCCTTCCCTGATCTTTCTGATAACTTCCGCGCGTCTGGGCCAATTGATTGTCAGCGACCGGTGCGCCGCCCTGCCGCTCAGGCGCACCGCGTAATGTCGGAAGGAACCAGCCATGTGTGGAATCGTCGGTTATGTCGGGCAGGGTCAACGCAGCGCAGTCGACGTGCTGATGGAAGGCCTGCACCGCTTGGAATATCGCGGATATGACAGCTCCGGGGTCGCCGTGCACGAACATGGCGCGATCTCGGTCCGCAAGCGCGTGGGCCGCGTTTCCGAGCTCGCCCGATTGCTCGACGAACAACCGGTCGGCGGCTCACTGGGAATCGGGCACACCCGCTGGGCCACTCACGGCGGCATCTCTGACGTCAATTCACACCCCCATCTGGGCGGCAATGGCGAGGTCGTCGTCGTTCACAATGGCGTCATCGAAAACTATGCGGCGCTCCGTGAACGGCTGCAAGCCCTGGGTTTCACGTTTCGATCGACCACCGATACCGAAGTCATCGCTCATCTGATCGCTCATCATCTCGAAGAACAATCGCGGCTGGGGCAGGACAGCTCCGACCGCAAGACGCTCCTGGCCGCCGTCCAACTGGCGCTCAAGAGCCTCAAAGGCACATTCGGCCTGGGAATCCTGTTCCGCGACCATCCCCAGCTGCTGATTGCAGCCCGGCTCGGCAGTCCGCTGGTCGTGGGGGTCGGCAAGAATGAATACTTTCTGGCCAGTGACGCCAGTCCCCTCGCTGGATACACCGACGAAGTGGTGTATCTGGCAGACAACGAGCTCGCGCTGCTCACGCCGCAGGGAATGGAATTCATCCACCGCGACCACGGTCGCACCGCTCCATCGATCACCGTCATCGATCAGACCGCCGGCGACAGCGAGCTGGGCGACTTTCCGCACTATATGCTCAAGGAGATCTACGAACAGCCGACGACGATCGAGAATGCGCTCCGAGGCCGGCTCGATGATGACGCAGCCACCTCTGTGTTCGGAGGTCTCAATCTGAATGTCCAGCAGCTCCGACGAATCGACCGCATCGTCCTCACGGCCTGCGGGACCAGCTGGCACGCCGGTCTGGTGGGCGAGTATCTCATCGAAGAATTCGCGCGGATCCCCGTTGAAGTCGAATACGCCAGCGAATTCCGCTACCGCAATCCTCCGCTGACCGACACCACGATGGTCTTCGCCATCACCCAGAGCGGCGAAACGGCCGACACGCTTGCCGCGCTGCGCGAAAGCCAGCGCAAGGGACATCCCACGCTGGCGATCTGCAACGTCGTCGGCTCGACGATCGCCCGCGAAGCCGATGGCGGGATCTATCTGCATGCCGGCCCCGAAATCGGCGTGGCCTCGACCAAGGCCTTCACGTCACAAGTCTCCGTGCTCATGTTGCTGGCATTGTATATGGGCCGTTTGCGGCATCTTTCGCATCCCGCCGGGGGGCGGATCATTTCGCACCTCCGCCAGATGCCCGATGTCATTCGCCAGACGCTGCGCGGCCACGACGCCATTCGTGACGTCGCCCAGAAGTACTACGGCATGGAAAACTGCCTGTATATGGGGCGCGGGTACAATTTCCCCGTGGCTCTCGAAGGGGCGCTCAAACTCAAGGAAATCAGTTACATCCATGCCGAGGGCTATCCGGCCGCCGAAATGAAGCACGGCCCCATCGCTCTGGTCGACGAAAACACTCCCAGCATTTTCATCATTCCGCAAGGGAGCCTGTATCCCAAGGTGATGAGCAACCTTGAAGAAGTGAAGGCTCGCAAAGGGCCGGTGATCGCCATCGCCTGCGAAGACGACGATCGCATCGCCCAGATCGCCGACGACGTAATCTATGTGCCGCGCGTCGAAGACTATCTGCATCCGCTGGTGACCGTGGTGCCGCTGCAATTGCTGGCGTACCACATCGCCCTGCTGCGCGGCTGCAATGTCGATCGCCCGCGAAACCTCGCGAAAAGCGTGACCGTCGAGTAACGGCTCGCGACACCTGCGGCCTATTTACGGACTGCTCTTCTCAGCGCTCGCCCCGCCAGGGCGCCGACGGCGGCGCCGTTCCAGACGGCCGGTTGCCCGTTGACGAAAACGTGTATCAATCCCCGCGAATAGCGGTGCGGATCGTCGAATGTCGCCTCATCGCTGAACTGCTGGGGATCGAAGACGGCCAGGTCGGCGAAAAAACCAACGCGCAGGTAGCCGCGCTCGGGCAGGTGTAAAATGTCTGCCGGCAACCCGGTCGCGCTGCGGATCGCCGCCGGCAGGTCGATCGACTGTTCTCGCAGCGAATAAAATCCGATCTTGCGTGAGAACGTGCCGTAACTGCGCGGATGCGGCCGATCGCCGCCGGGCAGGTACGCGCGACCGTCCGACGCGGTGGCGACCCAGGGGACGGTCATCACGTACCGGACGTCTTCTTCCGACATGCTGAACTTGACGATCGCCGCCCCGCCGCCCCGCGTGATTTGGATCACGATCTCGACCGGCTCGGCCTTCTCCGTGCGGGCGATCTCGGCGATCGACTTGCCGGCCCAGTGCGGCTTCGGCGCATATCGCGCAATCTTGATCCGTTCGCCGTCGTCGCAGCGCTGGACCGCATCGGCAATCGCGTCGCGCAGCCGGACTTTCTGACCAGGATCATCGAGACGGGCCACGAGCTCCTGATGACCGCCGGCCCGCGCCCAGCCGGGAATGACCGTCGCTTCGAGCGACGTGCTGGAGGCCACGTACGGGTATTGATCGGCGGTCACGGTTTGGCCGGCCTGTTGGGCCTCTTCGATCTGCTTCACGGCACGATGGACCAGCCCCCACGCGTCGCGGCCCGACGATTTGAAGTGCGAAATGTGCACTGCAATCTTCCCTTCACGACCAATCTTGAGCGCTTCATCGACGGCCGCGAGCAGGCCCACTCCTTCATTTCGAATATGGCTGGCGTACAGCCCCCCTTCTTCCCCCACGACCTTCGCAATCTCGATCAGCTCAGACGAGTCGGCAAACGAACTGGGGACGTAGATCAACCCGGTCGACATGCCCCACGCCCCGTCGCGCATCCCGCGGCGGGCCAGCTCCTGCATCCTGGCGATCTCGTCGGAAGTCGCGGCGCGTTGCGCATTACCGACCACGGTTTCCCGCAGGTTCCCCTGTGGCACGAGGTGGGCGACGTTCGTTCCCGCTCCGCCGGCGTCGATCTTGTCGTAGTACGCGGCGATTTCGATCGGGCCCGAGCCGCAATTGCCCGTGACGACCGTGGTGCAACCCTGCGTCACAAAGTTGACGTTGGCCCGTGTCAGCCGGTCGACGATTTGGGAATCGCTGTGGTTGTGCAGATCGATGAAACCGGGGGCTACGACGAGCCCGCGGCAATCCAGCTCGAGCCCGACTTTTCCAGTCTCGAACTCGCCCATCGCGACGATCCGGTCTCCCTTGATCGCCAGGTCGGTGACAACCGGCTTGCTCCCAGCGCCGTCGTGCAGCGTTCCGCCGCGCAGAACGACGTCGGCATCAATGGGCTCCGCGGGCAGTCGCGAAACCGTAAGGCACACGAAAGACATGACGGCCGGAAAGACGAATCGGCCGGTGCGCCGTCGACGAGCGTGGAAACGATTCATGCGTTCACCTTCCGATACAAGTTGTGTTGCTCGATGTAACACTCCACGGCCCGGGGCATCATGAAGCGAACGCTGCGGCGGTCGTGGACCCGCAAGCGGATGTCGCTCGAAGAAATGTCGACACCTGGGATTGTCACAGGATGAATGCGCGCCATGAGCTCCGTCCCTAAGAGGTGGCGAAACGGTTCCATGACCGACGGCACGATTTCCGCATGGCGGTTGACGACCGCCAGTTGGGCCAGCTCGACAATCCCGCGTGGGTCGCGCCATGTCGGAAAATCGAGCAGCGAGTCTCCCCCCATCAGAAAGTACAGCTCGCGCGCCGGGTCTTCAGTATGAATCTCGCGCAGCGTATCGACGGTAAAGCACGGCGATGTGCGATCGATCTCGCGACGGTCGACGCGGAACGACTCGTGACCGGCAATCGCCAATTCGAGCATTTCTGCCCGAGCCCGCGCGGGGGCGATCGTGCGCGATACTTTATGCGGTGGAATCCCCGCTGGGATGAACCAGACCTGGTCCAGCCGGCATTGCTCGCGGCATTGTTCCGCCAGCAGCAAATGTCCGTAATGGACAGGATCGAACGTGCCGCCAAAGATGCCGAGACGCATGTCAGGTGAAACGACGGTGAGAGCAGGGCCCGCGGGATTCGACCCGTGGGCTGGGAGGGTGAAGCATTGATCGAGTTGTTAGAATCGTAACGTGACGTCTCGCAGGTCGAAAGCGAAGCCGAGTGCAGCCGACGTGAAACAGCAGCAATTGTTCGGGCCAGAGCCGTTACCCTGGGAGCAGGCCGATCTGAACGATCTGGCCGCGGCACAACTGGTCTTCAACCGGCCGGTCGACACGGCGTTCGATTATCTCGTCCCCGATCATCTGCGCGGCCGACTTCAGCCGGGGCACCGCGTGCTGGCCCCCTTCGGCCGCGGCGACCGTCTCACCACCGGCTACTGCGTCGGCCTGCAGAAGCCGCAACGAACGCAGGGATTGAAGACCGTACATTCCCTGCTCGACGACCGCCCGCTCCTCTCGGCCCACACGCTGGCCCTGACCCGCTGGATCGCCGATCGCTACCTGTGTGCCTGGGGACAGGTGCTGGAGACGGCCGTGCCCGCCGGCGTCAAGAATCGCGCAGGCACCCGCGAAGTCTTGATGCTGCGGATCAATGCCGAAGTCTGGGCCGCGCATAAAGGAATCAAGCTGCCTCCCAAACAGGCCGCCGCGCTGCAGGTGCTCGAACTGGCGGCCCAGCCGCTGCCGCTGGAACGAGTGGCGCGTGAAGCCAAATGCGGCACGGCGCCGATCACCGCACTGCGCCGCAAGCGTTTCCTCACCGCGTTTTCGGAGCGGTCCGAACCGCAGGACACAGACGCCGTTCCAGCGCCGCAGGAATCCAACCTGATTTTGAATCCCGATCAGCAGCACGCGCTCGATCGCATTCTGGTCTCGCTGCGGCAACAAGCGCATACGACATTCCTGCTGCACGGCGTCACCGGCAGCGGCAAGACGGAAGTTTACATTCGCGCCATTCAAGAGGCCGTCAGCTACGGCCGGCAGGCGATCGTGCTCGTTCCCGAAATCAGCCTGACCCCCCAGACAATTCGCCGGTTTCGCAGCCGGTTCCCTTCGGTCGCCGTGCTGCATAGCCATTTGAGCGATGCCGAACGGCACCGGCACTGGCAGCAGATTGCCGCCGGCAATGTGCAAGTGGTCGTCGGAGCGCGAAGCGCCGTCTTCGCGCCGACCCGGCAACTGGGTCTGATCGTCATCGACGAAGAGCATGAAACATCCTTCAAGCAGGATACGACGCCGCGCTACCACGCCCGCGAGGTGGCGCGAAAGCGGGCCGAGCTGGAAAGCATCCCGCTGATCCTGGGATCGGCGACACCGACTCTCGAATCGTGGCGTCGCGCGCAGGAAGGGATTGACGAGCTCATCCAATTGCCGAAACGGGTCGAAGGGCTGCCGATGCCGCCAGTCGTGATCGTCGACGTGAGGCACGATCCGATGCGGAAGAAGGGGGCGGCCATTGGACGGGCGCTGCAGCAAGCCATTCACACGGCCCTCGAGGCGAACGGCCAGGTCATTCTGTTTCTGAATCTGCGGGGCTATTCTCCCGTGCTGTGGTGCCGAGGGTGCGGCGAAGCAGTCAAATGCCCGCATTGCGACGTGTCGCTGACGTGGCACAAAGAACGCGCCCGGATCGTCTGCCATTCCTGCGATTTCCATGCGTCGCCTCCCACAGCCTGCCCGAGCTGCCAGGATGCGGGCATCCAATACCTGGGGGTGGGGACGCAGCGACTTGAACAAGAGGTGAAATATCGCTTTCCGCAAGCCTCTTGCATTCGTATGGACAGCGATTCGATGCGTAAGCCCGGCAGCCACGACCGCGCGCTCGAGGCGTTTCGCAAAGGCGACGTGCGCATCCTGCTCGGAACGCAGATGATTTCCAAAGGACTCGATTTCCCGAACGTCACGCTGGTGGGGGTCATCGATGCCGATACGGTTTTGCATCAGCCCGATCTGCGTTCGACCGAGCGCACGTTTCAGTTGATCGCACAAGTCGCCGGGCGAACGGGGCGCAGCCGGAAAGGAGGCCGCGTGCTGGTGCAGACCTCCTGCCCTGGCGAACCGGCGATCCTCAAAGCGGCCGAGCATGACTACGTCGGTTTTGCGCAGGCCGAGCTCGAACACCGGCGTCAGATGCGCGCGCCGCCGTTCGAACATCTGGCGCGGGTCATCGTCCGGGGGCCCGACGAGCAGGCGGCCCTGGCCGAGGCCCGAAAAATGGCCGAGCTGGTGCGCACCACCATCGCGGCCCAGTCGCTCGAAATCCGGGTGATCGGCCCTGCGCCTGCGCCGGTCGCCCGGTTGAAGGGAAGTTTTCGATTTCATTTCCAACTCTCGGCTGCGGAGTATGAACCGATTCAACAACTGTGGCGTGCCGTGAGCGACCAGTTCAAACCGCCCCCCCAAGTGGAATACGCCGTCGATATGGATCCGATCAATATGCGTTAATGTGGAAGAACGCATGCGCCACATTTTGCGACTCGACCCCTGCCGCCTTGAGTGGCCGGTGAAGGAGGTTAATTGGCTAAACGCGGTGCACTGCGCGGCGCTAAGCCCCCTGCCGGCTCGTCCGGCAGGTGAATAAGGTTATCACTAACATGCCCATAATCATCAGCATTACGTACTCACCGCCGGTGGAAGTTCCCCGTCCCAAGGACCAATACCATCGCGTCTCGGTGTCACAGGCCAACCTGCTGGCAGGCCACGGCATCGAAGGCGACCGCAAAGGCAAGTGGGCCAATCGACAGCTCAACGTGATGTCGGCCGAGACGCTGAAAGTGCTGCATGACGAGGGCTTTCAAACTGCTCCCGGCGAATTGGGAGAACAAATCGTGATCGACGGGATCGACGTCGATGCCCTCCCCGTTGGCTCTCAAATCCAGTTAGGATCGGCGGCGATCATCGAAGTCACGATGCCGCGCACCGGCTGCGACCGTTTCGAACACATCCAGGGAAAATTCAAAGGCCTGGTCCGCGGCCGGCTCGGCGCAATGGCCCGCGTCATCGCCGGAGGCCCCATCGCCATCGGCGATCCCGTTGCTCGCCTGTCCGGCCCGTTCCGCTAAGAATTCAAACCCGAAAATTTTTCGCGTCGCCCGCATCACACATGCAGAACCACGAATGGGTCGAATCACGCGAATGAACGCAAGACGAGAGTCGTTCATATCTCGGCCTTTTTCCCAATGATTCCCGATTTTTTGCGTCCCCTGTTCGCATCTCTCCTCTCTCTCGCAACGACCTCATCATGGGCTGATCCGTTGTCCGGCCCACTCCCGTTTTCTCTATATCAATCGGTGCTCTCCGCGGTTCAACTGCCCGTCATTTTCCGGCCGTTTATCCAATGATTCCCCGTTTTTCACACTTGTCGTCTGACTCCTGCTCTCCTCTCTCCATCGCCCCTCTACGTCTCCCACTCCGCGGAGGAATTCTCCCCAAAGCGTCCACGCCGACAAGGGGCCATTTTGTCAAAAATGGAAAGGAGCCCGGAGATTTTAGGCTCGGCAAAATAGCATCGCCAGTGCATTGCCGCATCGTCGATCGGCCGGTTGCGAAATGAGCCTTCCAACGTATTCGAAATGAAGGTGCGTCCTTGACATATGCCACAGACTGGATATCCCGATTCTGACAACGAAACTCCGCGCTGCGAAAATGGGGGAATACGCCGACGATCCAGAAATGTGCGCGTCGAGTGGCTGAAAACCGTACCGAAGTCCGAAGGCTACCGGGAGAACGGCCTGTTCGCCGTACAGCACACGGCCTGCCGTCTGCGGAATCGTTTCACCATCGACCGGCTCATCGCTCACTTCGGGTTGACGGATTGACCGAACCACCGGCCCTCTGAGCCCCACTTGGCGCTCAAGACCTCATTATTGGTGTCTGGTCAAGTCGGCCTTAATGCCATCCTGAATGCCGAACGCGGTCCCAATCGCCGGATCCCAAACTGGACAGTTCGGCAATAACCGGGTAACACACCACTCAAACAATGACCTGAGGTAGGCGCACGCGTCATTCCTCTGCAAGACGCGTTCAAGGTCGAGCGCCTGGACGATTTTGCCACCGTCGCGCCGCTCCTTGAATGACGTTCCCGTAGCGGATGCGGCTTTCTCCAGAGCGTGTTTCGGATGAGGAATTTCTTCGACGTCTCCCACGTGGTCTCTCGGCAACACCATCGCTCCCAGCGCAGTATTAACCGCGTTGCAATCCGCAAAGTAATACGCCTCGAGCATATTCGCCAAGAAATGCACGGCCGCGCGCTTCCGCTCGTCCGCAAGGAGCATCGTATCGATAGCTGTTCGATACCGCTGCCAGATTTCGGCAATGCATTCACGCCGGTTGCTCTCCACATCATCGATGACGATCACGAAATGACAATCGTGATTTCGTAGAAACGCCCGCGCTGCCAACCCAATTTCCTGCTCGTCTTTATCCAGAATAGCCGAGCCGCTGCCGACCATCTTCAGCCGTAATCTATTCGTGACGGGACCGCGTTGGTCGATCTTTCGGATGACCTTGAAACTGCAACCAGAGAATTTTGTCAGCACTGAGAACAAATCTGGCAGAAATTGTCGCTCGCCCTGCCCCGTAACGATCAGGCCAAACCCGCAATGGTTGCAGCGAGGCACCGCTTCGACGTTGCTGACGGGCTCGCTCATGACCCGTTGGCGCTTTCGCCCTGCGGAGCGACTGCCTCAGCCATATAGAGGGAACCGACGGCGTATCGGTCGAGCAAGTCTCGCAGCTCGTCCTTGTCTGTCAGTCGAACAACTTCGGTTTCACGGGACTGGCCCATTTCAAACACGAGCGAGCACTCGGGGGGGAACTGGCTGATGAGGACTGGCGAATGAGTGGCAATGAATACTTGGCGGCTCCAGTTGGTCGTTGCCTCCTGGACCGCCTGTGCGAATGCTGCTAAAGCGTGTGGGTGCAGCGATGCCTCCGGTTCATCGAAGATGATCACCGAGCTTCGGTTTTGCTGATCCCCGAACAGCGCCGTCAGCAATCCGAGCAACTGAATATGGCCGTCTGAGACACCTGACGCCTGAATCGGATTTCGTCGGCCGGCTTCAATAAAACTTGCATAGACCCGATCCGGCCCGAGCGGTTCAATTACAAGATCCAAAAATGATTTGGGAAATGCGGCCCGCATTGACTTAATGATCTGGTCATAGCGCTGGTCGACCGCTCTTCGGCCTTGAAGATTTCTCAGAGCCGACCACAGATTTTGCCAACGATCCCAGAGGAAGGTGTGCTGGCTTGCCTCGGCCCCGAATTTCCGAAGCTGATAAAAGCTCGGCGCGCGGGAGTGAAAGTAATGGATTGCGTGCAAGAGGTCATCGAGCTCCGTCGTTTCGGCACCCGTCTGGCAGAAAAGTAAGTAATTTGAAAGTGCCAGCTTCTCGGGCTCACGGAGCTTGATAGAAAGAGTCTGTCCGACCTGTTCGTGGTAAAACGAAGCATCTGCGCTGCCGACCTTACGGTCGACAAGATCCAAGTGCCGCGCGGTCGCTACCAGCTTTTCGCCCACAAATGGCTCAATGCGTCCCGCCGAGAAACCGAACGAGACGCTATAGCGGCATGACTGCGTCTCTAATGAGATTTCCATGCGATCGTCAGGAGCGCACCCGTCCCAAAGGACGCCAATTCCGTGGTGTCGGTCCGATGCAGCTTGTTCCGTCCCGCGGATGGCGCAATCCCGAAGGAACCACAGCGCATCAAGAAACGTCGTTTTTCCGACGCCGTTCGGGCCAAATAGGACATTCACGGGCCCACAATCCACCGAAACATCGCGGATGCAGCGATAGTTTTTCGCTCTGATCGTCTTCAATGTTGCTGTCATACCGATATTCTACCGACGCGGCAGATTGCCAACAACTCGCGAAATTCCACCTCAATCGTCCTCGTGCGAATCGAGTGTGCTTCGGAGAGACGTGACTGTTTCTTTCAATCGAGCTTCCAGCTGAGCAGGTCGCCATTGATCCCGTCACATCACTGTTCTCAATTTACAAACGGCAATCACAGAGGGGCGATTTCCCAAAGAAGTGTGACTTCTTCATAGGTCAGGCGATATGTTTCGTTCACGAGATCGCTGAGCCGGTGTTTAAGCTGCAAGGCTTCGACGGCTCGAGTTGTCCCTTTCCCCTCGTCCTTTCGAACTTTCGAGATTCTTTCCATCGATCGGTGTGAATCTGTGTCCATGGGTTTTATGGCTGAAATTCGGTGGGGCACGGGCGGGAGCACATAAATATCTTCACCTCACCCCCCTGGCCTCCCCTTACGAAGCGGGGGAGAATTGGGGCGCACGAGAGCGGAGAGGGGCGGATAGGAGCGAGGAGAGACGAAGGTCGGGCCGGGCAGGTTGGGAAACCTACCCTACGGACGGATACACGGGCGCGTCGCCGTGTCGACGCCATTAGTTCAGTTTCGGAGTCGAGTCCCCCTCTTTGTCCGAGCGGTATTCGCTTTCGACCTCTCCCAATCGCCGCTCGGCGAGGCTGAGCGTCATCGCGTGAAGCCGCGCGCGAGTCATGTGGAACTTGAGTCGAATCTCCTGACCCAGCAGCGAGCTCAGGTCGGCCTTAATCGACCAGCGCACCGGATGGTCCGGCTCGTCGCCAGATGAATGTCAATCGGCTGCGGACGGCGCAGATGATAAATGCTCATGTATCCGACATACCTGTCGCCGAACTTGTGGCAGGCGAACTGATAGAGCTCGGTGTCGGCAGGGTCGTCGGCGTCCATGGCGAGGATGAAACGGTGGTTCTGCCATTCCTTCAGATCCGCGCTCTCGGCATAGGCGTATGACCGGTTGTACCGATCGACCTCTGCACGGTTCCGGTCGCTGTCGTTGGCGATCATTCGCTCGCTGAACTCGGGAACGATGCGGCGATAAATATCCCCGCTCCGGCTGCCTTAATGAATGTTCGACGATTCGTTTCCAAGGGATTCTCCTGCGCTCGCGTCTGGCCCGTTACCCCTGCATCCGTCCTTCCTTCTTCCCTCCCCCCAGATTCTATACCAGTGCCCCGCGTTTGGCGCAAACGAGGTTCCGGTCCGGAACACGGCACGCGACCACCACCCGACAAAGTTCTTGCGCTGAGTTAAGGTTCTCCTTCTTCCCTTCGTGTTTTCGTCCTTTCGAGTTTTCGTGATTCTGTTCGTCGATCCGTGTCCAGCGGCGTAAATCTGCGGCGGTAGGTTTTAGGGGCTAAGATCGGTGGGGTGCGGGCGGGGTGCACCTAAATATCTTCGCCTCCCCCCCTGCCCCCCCTTAGCAGCCCGTTGAAAAACTCGACTTTCGATCGTCACGTCGCCAGTCGGCGGCGGGACGCCGCACGAGTCGGATGACCGCCGGCCCGCGCTGGAATTGCGAAGTCGTCGACCATGAAAGCGCCAGGACGCGCCAGATGGCA
>DASYAR010000634.1:0-1825 GCA_036501235.1 Planctomycetaceae bacterium | reverse complement strand
TGATTTCTTTCTCGGACGACGGGATCTCCCGCGGATTGAAACTCTTGTCGTCCGGGAAAAAGTGCAGCCCGATCATCTGGTACAGGGCCTCGCGGTTCTCTTTCAGAAAATTGTGGTCCCCCGGCTCGGCGTTCACGTGATACCGCAGGTTGTCGTTCTTTCCATAGAGTTGGAAGAACGGCCGACCGGCTGCCAACAGCGGCGGCAGCGCATGATCCGCCTTGAAGCAACAGTTGTCGTTCAGGTTATAAGTCAGTAGCGTCGGCCTTGGCGCCATGAGCGCGGTCAGGTGCGAATAGTCGGCCGTCAGCGCCAGGTCGACCGGCGTCTGCTCTGAATCACCCAAATCGGAAAACTCCGTGCCGCGCGTGATGAAGCTCGAATACCCGGCGACCGGATTCGCCAACGTGACACGCGTGTCGAGAGCGCTGATGACGATCGTCTGCCAGCCCCCGCCCGACAGGCCCGCCACGCCGACGCGTGTCGGGTCGGCGTGTTCATGCGTCAGCAGCACGTCGAGCCCGCGCTTCATCGACAGATAAAACGGCGCGAGGCCGCTCGTGCCGCACAGGTCGATCTGATTCATGCGCCCGTGGGCGTAACCATCGGTTCGTAACTGGCCCATGCCGAACCACTCGGGATTGAGGGCGATGATTCCTCGCTTGGCCTGGTTGATGCACCGCATTTGCTTGTAATCGACAGCTTTGCCGATGGGGTCGTGGCCGTTGACGTTCAGAAACACCGGCGCCTTCCCCGCGAGATTTTCGGGCTCGTACAAGAGTGCGGGAATCCACAAGCCGGGCACGGCCTCGTAACGCAGTTTCTTGACTTTGTACCCTGGCCCGCCAGGGATCGTCTCGAGCCATTCCACCTTGAGGGGCGTGTCGCGCCATTTGGAGGCTTCACCGCGATATACGGTTTTCAGCAACGTCTGCGTCCGAATCGACTTGGCAGCCTTTTCCCAATCGGTAATGTTTGTCGCAGCCGGAAGCGGCGGAATCTTCCCGGCCGAGAACTTCTGCGTCTCGATCAGCGTCTGATCGGTATCGAGCAGGACACGGCTCAGCAACTTTTTCACATCGGCCTTGGAATCGGCCCTCGCGATCGCCGGAGAGACGGCGGGAAGGCTGACCGTCAGAATGTAAAGGAATCGGCGCATGAGCGAGGGATTATGTCGGCAAGAACGCGTCCAGTGAAAATCGAAGCGTTGGCTCGCGACTATTAGGTCGCATTCACGCAGCGGAATCAAGCACGGTGCAGGAATCCTGATGTAGTTCGAGCACAGCCTAAAGTGCTCAATGGATGTCCGACCCGGTGAAGGGTCGTAGCCCTTAGCCGGGGGTTGAGTCCGCCTCAAGCGGGCGATACCCCGGTATGCTGCGTCGTCGTCTTTTCGATCCCGGAGGGATCGCAGCGGCGTTCGAATGACGCATAATGCGGATCAGAAGAACACGGCTGATTTGTCTTCGTAGGCGTTTCCGAATTATGAACCGTGCTGGCGACCTGACGACTCCAGCCTCTTGCGGCACAGAATGCCGGAGGTGTACAACAATGCCAGGTTCGTTTTTCGCCGATCGAAGGTGTCTCCATGCCGTTCAATCTGTTTCAAATTCTCGATCGCCGGTTCGGGCCGTCTGACCAGGACATCTCGCGGCGCGACATGCTTCGAGCGTCGGCGGCCGCCGGGGCCGGATTGCTTCTGTCGCAGACGCTTGGGCACGCGGCGCATCGGCAGGCCGGCAAGCGGGTCATCATCGTCGGGGCTGGGTTCGGGGGCTTGAGTGCGGCGTTCGAGCTGAAAAGTGCCGGGTACGACGTGACGGTG
>DASYAR010000633.1:0-20670 GCA_036501235.1 Planctomycetaceae bacterium | reverse complement strand
TGACCTGTGTCAGTTGGGGGCGCTCTGGTGCCGACTCTTGACGGGGGAATCGGCGGGCGCCTATCTGCGCAGCCCGCGCGTCAAAGGTTTGGTCCCGGTCGAAGTCCGTCCGTTGCTGGAACGCATCCTCGGCACGAGCGGCCGCGAACGGTTTGCCGACGTGCGGGAATTCGCCGTGGCGCTTCAGGCTGTGGCCGAACAGTTCGGCCCCCCTGCCACGATGAGCGGCGCCGAAGAACTACCCGGTGCGGCTGATCCGGCGGCCACAGCGGCTCCGGCCCGATCGACCGGCGACACCGCCCCCAGTTTCGTGTTATCGGGGAATCAGTCGGCGGACACGTCGGTCGCCCCCGGCCTGCCTCCTGCTGCGCAAGGAGAACACTCTGCAAGCCCCACTGCCGGGGAACTCGGCGGAGACGAAGCATTGCCGTTCGCCCGCTTGGGGCACTACGAGATCGTCGGGAGGATCGGGCGCGGCGGGATGGGGGACGTGTACCTGGGGTACGAACAAGCCCTGAACCGAAGAGTGGCGATCAAAGTGCTGCCGGCTGACCTGGCCCGCAGCGACGATTTCGTCCGCCGATTCCGGATCGAGGCGACGGCGGTCGCGGGGTTAACTCATCCCAATATCGTCCCGATCCATTTCATCGGCGAAGACCACGGTCATCATTTCTACGTGATGCAGTTCATCGAGGGAGAGTCGCTGGCCGAATTGCTGGGGCGGAAAGGGCCGCTCCCTGCGGACGAGACCCTGATGATTGCGGGACAGGTCCTCGCCGGTCTGGCTGCGGCCCATCAGCAGGGGTTGGTCCACCGGGACATCAAACCTGGAAACGTCCTGCTCGACCGATCCGGCCGGCGGGCTTTGTTGGCGGACTTCGGATTAGTGAAATCCCTGGAATCATCGGTCACCGGTAAAACGGCGACCGGTGTCGTCATGGGGACGGTGGACTATATTTCTCCAGAGCAGGGGCGAGGGCTGGCGGTCGATGCCCGCTCTGACCTGTATTCGATGGGGGTCTTGCTGTACCGGATGCTGTCCGGCCGATTGCCGTTCACAGCCGACAGTCCGACGGCCTTAATTTTTCAGCACGTCTACGAGTCGCCTCCGGCGCTGCAGGCGGCGGCTCCCGACGTCTCGGCGGCGCTGGCCTCCGTCGTCGCGAGATTGCTGGCGAAGTCTCCCGCCGACCGGCATCAAAGCGCAGAAGAACTGCTGGCCGATCTGCGGGCCCTGCGTTCGGGACAACCTCTGCCCGGCAACGTCGAGCGCGCCGCATTGCAGACCATCGAGCCGCTACGATCTTCGCGGCGCAACGAGATTCGCAAAACGACGATCATCGCAGCCCCGCAATTCGACGAAGATCCGAGCCTCCCGCTGGAAATGTTCGAGACTCGGTCGCTGGGTTGGTGGGAGCAAACGTGCGACCGGGCACTCAGCCTGTTCCGCAGGCATGCGCCCGAGCTTCTGCAGCAACTGCAGAATACCAGTCAGCAGGTCGACGCGGCGATTGCTTTGCAATCGCGACGGAAGCGGGAATTGGAGCAATTGATTGCCGAGGCGGAGTCGGTCCTCGAGGAACTGAACTGTGCGGCGGAAGTGCAGCGGCGGGCCTCCGGGGAGGCCCGCCGTCGGGCCGCCGCACCGAACAATGCGGAGCCCACGGGCGCTGCGGAAAGCGAAGAGCTGGCGTGCCGGGAAGCGGCGCAAATGCTCGAACGGCAGTCGGCCGAACAGCAGGAGCAATTGGAATTGATTCGCCTGCGTCTGGCCAAAGTCACGGCGGCGCTGCAGCAGTTGCAGAACCAGCGCGATCTCTTTGCGGCGCGACTGAAAGTGGCCGGCATCGGCCGACAGCGCTCCCTGAGCGGTCGCCGCATCGTCAGCGTCGTCGCAGCTCTGATCGTCGTGCTGATCGTCGGCCGCCTTGTCTGGATCGGCATGTTCGCCGTGCCGCTCGGCAGCGACCTGGCAGGCCATTCCGTGGCGCCTATCGAAACGACGGACGCAGACGATCAGCCGACGATGCCACGCGCGGCGGCGGTCACGGTGGCCGAAGATCAAGTTCCGCTGTCACTCGAAGCACCGATTTTAACCCTGAAGGGGCATCATCGTGCCGTACAAACGGTGGCCTTTCACCCGTCGGGCAAGTTGCTGGCGTCCGGCGCGGATGACACGACCGCCATTGTCTGGGACCTCGGCTCGGGGCGGCCCGTGCATACGGTTCGCCAGCACGTGAATGGTGTAAACGCCGTGGCGTTCAGCCCCGACGGGGCGTTGCTGGCCAGCGGAGGTGGCAGCGCGGGTGTGAGTGAAAAGACGCTCAAGTTGTGGAACACTTTCGACTGGTCGCCGATCATAGCGGCCCGTGGCGAAACACAGTTGGTCCACAGGATCGAATTCGCCGGTTCGAAGTCACTTGCCGCAATGATCTATAGCGGTGCCGGCGTCGATTTGCGGTTGTTGGACGCCGTCTCCGGCGATGAAATCGAGACGATCAAAGTCGCAGGCATTCGCGTGACTGCTTTCGCGGTGCACCCCTTGGGTTTCGAGGTTCTGATCGGTGGCAACGACGGTTTAATCCGCGTCTGGGATGTGCAACGCCGCGAGCAGTCGCGAATTTTTCACGGACGCCATCAAGGATCGATCGGCGCGTTGGCCTATAATACCAGCGACGGCAAGCAGGTCATTTCGAGCGCGATCGAAAACGGCGAATTGAAGGTCTGGGACTCCGCGACCGGAGTTCTCTTTGGTGAGACGACTCTACCGACGAGCAGTGACCGTATCATTGCATTTGCTCCCGATGGGAAACGATTTGCCGTTGGCCGTCAAAACCGACTGCTGCTTGGAGACGTGCCATCATTGAAGTTGCGGAAGGCATTCCCGATGAAGTCGATCAGGTGTCTGGCGTTCAGCCCCGACGGGTCGAAAATTGCTGCGGGAGGCGCCGGTCCCCAAAACACCCCGACCGAAGCGGAGCTCGTCGTCTGGAACGCGCGGCTGCCCCCCGAGGATCAGCTGCTGGCTCTTTTGAAGCGTAACGGTGGAGATTTGAGCCGCGCTTTGGCAGAAGGCATGCCGGGAGCGAGGCGTTCTGGGAATGCGCCTTCCAACGTCAATTGGAGCTTCTCCGGTCTGGACCAGATGACTCAAGTCGGTTTTGACGAGAAATTCACCGTGACCGACGACGGGCTGCGGAAACTCGCCGGGCTGACCCATCTGGAGCAGCTTTCACTATCAAAAATGCCCGTTACCGAAGCCGGCCTGAAGCACCTTGCCGGACTCAAGCGACTTCGTGAGCTGTATCTCTCCGACACCGAGATCTCCGACTCTGCGGGAGCCGAACTCTCGGCGCTGACGGGACTGGAAGTACTGGATCTCAGCCGCACGGTCGTCAGCGACCAGACGATGGAACAATTGAAAACGCTGCCTTTCTTGAAGCAGCTTAACCTGACCGGCACGAAGATCAGTGATTTGGCGCTCGATCCGATTGCCGAAATGACGGAATTGAAGAAGTTGACGCTCGCCCGAACAAAAACGACGGCCGTGGCCGTCGACAAATTGCGCGAGGCACTGCCCGGCTGTGAAATCAAATGGTAACTGCCATCGAGCACCTGCCCGAGATTCCGAAAGAATCCGGATTCGTCGGAGGCAATAGCATGTCCGTTGAGATTCGAAGTCCAATGCCGACACATGGCGTTTTCGCCGCCGTGCTCATCATGGTCGGTCTATTCTGGTCCGGGCTGTCCGGGTGTTCGGGCGATCCACCTCCAGCGCCAACGCCGGTTTCATCTCCTCCCGGTGCTGTGGCCGTCGCCATGCCGAAGAAGCGGATTCCGCTTCCCGCGCTGCGATTTTCGGAACGGGGGCACGTCGATCTGCTCGACAGCGTGGGACTGATCGACCTCAACGGCGCTTTCACGATCGAACTGTGGCATCGTGTGGAAGGGGCTGGGAGTCTGGCCGGTGATGATCCCCTGCCTCCTGCAGGCGCCATCACCGACGTCAGTCGGTCGGCGCCAGGATGGTTTCTGCGGAAAGTGCATCTCGACGACGCCGAATACAACACCGTCATGCGATATGAATTCCTCATGGGACGACCTGCTCCCGAGCCGCGATTTTCCGTGGTTTCCATTCCCGTCGTTCAAGCCGGACCGTGGCATCATGTTGCCGTGAGCAAGTCTGACGACGAACTGCGCCTGTTCGTGGATGGAGTTCTCGTGGCCGTTCAGCCTTGCGCGGGGAAGGTTTTCGTCAACAGCTCGGGCCCGATCTCGTTGGGCGTACCGCTGCTCTCGCCGGAAGATCGCAAGCTCTGGGGCGACATTCGCGGCTTTCGCCTGTCGAAGACCGGGCGCTATCACGATAAGTTTATTCCACAGGAGGTTTTCGACAATGATCCACAGACACTCGCCCTGCTCGACTTTTCCCGCCAGGACGGAAATGAACTTCCCGACCTGGCGACGAGTACGCACTCCGGCGTCTTCGTTCCTGGCTTCGAACGGAGTTTTTACGCTCCGAACGGAGCGGTCTTCACACAGCCAGTCGGCATCCGCTGGATTCACGATGAAGAGCAGCCGGACAAGAATCGTTCTGGTCCGCGCAAACATCCGCCGCGCACTGCCGGAGCTCCGATGAGCACCAGACTCGCGTCGATCTCCAGCGATCCGACTCGCTATAACGAGGTGCGAATTCAAGGTCGCATCGATTCTCTGGGCGTGTTCCTGGTCACTCGTGAATACACGGAATGCCATTTTCAAGGCCCGCCACCCGAGCAATTGACCTTGAATGGTATTGCCTGGTCACCGCTGCGCGACGGCGAAGCGCTCCACTCCGAAGACAACACCGTGCATCTCCCGCACTTTATGGATTTCGAAGACATCTCGGTCGTGGTGAAGAGTGGGCGCGGTCAGGTTGAGCACGATTTCCTGGCCTCGGCCGATCGATCGTGCCGAATTCGGATCGTCGACCCTGAACCGGGGAGCGATGTGTATGACATTATCGTGCGGTTCGGTGTCGCGTTGCCGGAGTTGCCAGAAGCTGCCGAACACGTCCCGTCGGTCGCCGGCGCTGCGCCGAAGTCACCGCAGTCGCAATCACCGTCAGGCCCAACTCCTTCGTCCGGCGGCACCGGAATGCCTCCCGCACGTTATGTTGCGCTATATGATAAGTATGGGAGTCACGCACCGGCCTGGGACGGTGCCGCGAGAATGTTTTTGACTGCCGCGGAAGAATCACGCGTCTTGCTGTATGACCCACGCGCCGATTCCGATCGTCAGGTCGCCCGGCGGCATTCTGCGGACCAAAATGACCTGCCGCTGCTCATTCGAAGCGGCACCGCGGCGCTCCGCGCCGGTTGCGACGATCCATTGCTCCTGGTCGTGTTGTCGCGGTATCTTCTGGCCAGTCACAATCTCGAAGACGCCTCCGTACTCACGGCGCAGGCCGAATCTAGTTTTGCGAAATCGCGCTATCCGAACTGGTGCACGGTTCTCGTTTCTATCGAGCGTTTGGCGCAATCGTCCGCTCCAACGGCTTCCACCGCAGCGCAGGCGCGCTGCGCTGCCGATCTTGGCTCTCTGGCCACTGGTCCGTTCACGGCAGACGAACCACAGCAATTGCTGGCGGAAATCACCGGCATGTTGCAGCGGATCAACTTCTCGCAGACCCGCGGGCCGGTCGTCTGGGCTCTGGCAAACAACGAACAAATCGACCCCTGGCTGCAGCACATGGTGCTGGCTCGATATCATCTGGAAGTCGGCTGGTACGCCGGCGCGCCGGGTGGCCAGTCGATGCCGAGGCCCCGGGCGGACCGCGCCTGGAAGGCGCGCTTGCGGCAGGCCCGCGCGCAATTGCTCGCGGCTTCGAAAATCAATTCCCAGCGCTTGAATCTCGCCGCGGAGCTGGAATTCGTTTCGGAGTGCCTCCGAACAGATCTAGGAGTGCAGCTCTACCCAGCCCGAAACAATATGAACCCACTTCCTCCGGGCCACAAATGACTCGAGTTTTGTCAGGAATCGACCAATGCATTTGAATTCTCGCTCCGGCACGGGTTCCGCATTATTCCGGGCCTCGTGTTTTTTCGGCTGGCTGGCGACTGTTTTCACGATCTGTGGGGCCGGCCCTCAGAATGAGGTCGGGAATCAAGTCCAGGTCCGCCTGGTCGCACAGCGGCAACCTCCCTCGGCGGCTGGCGCCGCGACGGACCCGGGCGACCTGGCCAAGGTCGGCTGGCAACGTGCGATGCGCGGGAACATGCCCGTTGTCGACGCCCCGGCCGGCTACAACGAGCTGCGCATTCGTGGGGTCGTTGACGAGCGCGCCGCATTTCGCATCGGACGCAGGCAGACCGATTGCCAGTGGCAAGGGGCGCCGCCGACCGACCTGACATTGAACGGGATCGCCTGGTCGCCGGAATCGCAGGTCCCCTTGTTCAGCGTCCGCCAGACCGCGCACCTGCCGCCGCTCATGTATATGAATGACCTGTCGGCGGAAGTTGTCGCAGGTCGCGGCGAAGTCTGGTACATTCAGGTCGGGCGCGGTCCGGACGCCCATTGCCTGTTGCGCATCGACGATTCGCCCGAAGGGAGCGACCAGTACGAAATCGTACTGCGATTCGGCGTGTCTCTACCGGCCGCCAGCCTCGATCCGCAGACCCCTGATCGCGTGGCGCGAAAATTCGCCGAGCGCCCGCGCACCCCACTGCCGCTCCAGCCCGGGGCCGCGTCCGACGCGCCCGCGGCGCTGCCTCCGCGATACGTCGCGGCGTACAATGCCTACGGTTCGCATGACGAGACATGGGACGGTTCAGCACGCGAATTCCTATCGCAGGCCTCGGATTCGACTGCGGCACAGTTCCAACCGCGGATGCTGGGGCGGTTGTCGGTCATTCAATATCCCCCGGACCAGCGCGATTTGCCGGGATTGCTGCGCAGCGCTGCGCAGGTCGTTGGCGTAGATTGCAATGATCCACTTGTGCTGCAACTTTACGGCCGATACCTGGCTTTGGCTCATGATTTCGAAGCTGCCGAATGCCTTCTTGGGAAAGCCGCGGAAGGATTCCGTGGCAGCACGTACCCGAAGTGGTGCTCTTCCCTGCTCGCCGCCGACCAGGCGATCGTTCGCGCCGGCTTGCGCGGTGATTCGACCCCCGACGAAGAGCTGATGGCGCGCGCTGTTTCGGAGATCGCATCGGCGGCCGAAGGGCCGTTCGCGGCCAATGAAGTGCGACATTTCCGCCTGGAATTGATGCGCGCCTCGCAATGGCCCGCCTTTCGCGGGTACTTCGGCGCCCTCCTGGCAGGGATCGGCGGCCGTCCGGCGGTCGATCCCTGGCTCGTGCACATGCTCACCTGGCGCTACCAGTTCGACATCGCGTTCGATGACGTACCGGACCGCGGCATCATGATCTCAACCCCGCTTCCCGACAATGAAGAGTCGGTGTTTCAACATAAGCTGGCCCTGGCGCGCAACCACCTGCTCGAGGCCTGGCGACTGCAACCACAGCGACCGGAAGCCGCGGAGAGTCTGATGCTTTTTCCAAACTTTCGTTGCGCCATTGCCGGTGAATCTCGCCGTTTCTGGTTCGATCAGGCGGTCGAGGCCGAACTCGGATATCTGCGGGTCTACTTATATCTGTTAAATCACTTAGGGCCCTCGAACGGCGGCAGCACGGATCAGATGCTGGCCTTCGCTCGCGAATGTCTGGCGGTTCGCCGTTATGACAGCGACGTCCCCTGGTTTGCCGTCCAGGTGCTCGAAGATGATGACATGCCGCTGGAGGAACGAATCATTCTGTGCCGCCGTCCCGACGTCTCTGCGGAATTCGCGGCGATGCTCGACGGCTATGTGCGGCAGAATTCCGACCCTCGTCGCGTTCGCGAGGCGCGGCTGCGCCAACTCGCTCTGGCGGTGCATGGCCGCAAGACCGACGTCGTGCGGCGTCTGGCAAGCGAGCTCGGTGATGCCTTGGATGACGCCGTCCTCGGGAATTACGGCCTCACGGCCGATCTGATCCGCTCCCGGCTCTCTGCGGAAGGATCTGACGCCGCGAGAGTGAAGAAATAAATGAGCTTCCGACGAAGTTAAGAATTTACGTGAGTGCCAAATCGGGGCGTAGACGGGTATATGACGGTCATTCCTTCCCAAATCGCAGTCGATCGCACCTTGGCCTTGGTGTTGGGCGAGCGGGGGACGTTCCCTGCTGCTGCGGCCTTGGCCTTGGTTCGAAGCCTGGCGCTGCAGGTGGCCGAACTGCATGACACCGGGATGATTCATGGGGCGATTGATCCGGGAAGCGTCGCGCTGAATGATCGTGACGTGCCGCGCCTGGAGATGCCGCCGGCCGGGACAGTTCTCGAACTCAGTAGCGACTGGAGCGATTTGCTCCCCGAGTTGTCGCGGTCGCCGCCGCTCAACCTGCCGGCAACCATCGAGGCGGCGGCGAAACGGTTTCAAGGGGCAGGGATTGCGCTCGATCCGCGGCAGATCGACTTGTGCCAGTTGGGGGCGCTCTGGTGCCGACTCGTGACGGGGGAATCGGCGGGCGCCTACCTGCGCAGCCCGCGCGTCAAAGGTCTGGTCCCGGCCGAGGTCCGCCCGTTGCTGGAACGCATCCTCGGCACGAGCGGCCGCGAACGGTTTGCCGACGTGCGGGAATTCGCCGTGGCGCTTCAGGCTGTGGCCGAACAGTTCGGCCCCCCTGCCACGATGAGCGGCGCCGAAGAACCGCCCCGCGCGACTGATTCGGTCCCGGCCCGAACGACCAGCGATACGACGCCGAGTTTTGTGCTGTCGGGGGATCAGTCGGCTGACACGTCGATCGCTCCCGGCCAGCCGTCCATTACGCGAAAGGAGACCGTCCCAAGCCCACGCGAGGAGGAACCGCTGCCGTTCGCCCGCCTCGGGCACTACGAAATCGTCCGCCAGATCGGTCACGGCGGCATGGGTGACGTGTATCTCGGGTACGAACAGGCCCTGGATCGGAAAGTGGCGATCAAAGTGCTGCCGGCTGATCTGGCCCGCAGCGACGATTTCGTCCGTCGTTTTCGCACGGAAGCCACGGCGGTTGCGAAACTGAACCATCCGAACATCGTGCCGATCCACTTGATCGGCGAAGATCAGGGACACCACTTCTACGTGATGCAGTTTGTGGAGGGCGAGTCGCTGGCCGAGCGTCTGGGCCGAGAGGAACGTCTCGGGGTGGTGGAAACGCTGAAGATCGTCGAGCAAGCGCTGGCTGGACTGGCGGCTGCTCACGATCAGGGGATGGTGCATCGCGACATCAAGCCGGGAAACATTCTGCTTGACAGCCGCAGCGGCCGCGCCTTGCTGGCCGACTTCGGCCTGGTGAAATCTCTGGATTCGTCGGTGGCAGGCAAGACGGCCACTGGAATCGTGATGGGGACGGCCGATTATATTTCTCCCGAGCAAGGCCGGGGCCGCGCGGTCGATCACCGGTCGGACTTGTATTCGGTTGGCGTCTTGCTGTACCGCATGCTGTCCGGCCGACTTCCATTTACGGCGGACAGTCCCACCGCGCTGATCTTTCAGCACGTCTACGAGCCACCCCCGGACCTGCAATCAGTCGTACCCGATGTGCCTGCGGCGCTGGCGCAAATGGTTGCTCGCCTCTTGGCGAAATCTCCCGCCGACCGGCACCAGACCGCAGAAGGCGTGCTGGCCGACCTGCGCGTGATTCGGGCCGGTGAGCCGCTCCCCCGGTTTCCGAGTCGGTCACCCGCCGGATCGCCGACGACGATCATTCGCTTGCCGAAGTTCGACGAAGACTCACTGCCTCCTGCAAATCTCGCCGCGGCGCAGCCGCCCGACTGGTGGAAAGAGGCCCGCCATCGCGCGCTCAGTATGTTCCGCCGTAACGCGCCGGAGGTGCTGCTGCAATTGCAGAACACGCAGCAGCAACTGGATGGCGCGGTCGCCGTTTACGAACGCCGCCAGCCCGAACTGCAAGACCTGGCCGACGCCGCCGAATCGGTGCTGGTCGAGTTGAAGACGCAGGCCCAGGCTCAGCGTTCGGCGGCCAGCGCCGCCCGACGACGCGCCGCAAGCGCCCTCGAACCGACGGAGCAACAGCGCGCACTCGATGAACTGACCGCTTGTGAACGGGCGGCGGACGAGCTCGAACGTCAAAGCGCAGACCAGCAAGAGCAACTCGGCTCGATCCGCCTGCGGTTGGCGCAGGCCCGCGCGCGCGTGCAAGAGCTGCAAAACCAGCGCGGCATTTTGAACGCGCGGCTCAAGACAGCAAAGTCGGCGCGGCAGGTGATGGCCGGAGCGCCACAACGCTCGACAGACCGCCCGAGAAAACTGGCGTTGCGCGTGGCTCTGGTCATGCTGGCAGGAACCGGAACATTCTGGATTGTGAGGTCAGTCGTTTCGCCTGCGCCCGATTCCCCGTCGCCGTCCAAACCGGTCGCGCCGAATGACGCGAGCCAGGTTCCGAAACCGGCGGATGCATCCGCCGGCGATTCCTCGCGTCGGAACGGTGAAACGAAGGAGCAACCGGCGGTGGAAGGCGCGAACGACGTCGAATTGGCGACGCCCGTGCGTCGGTTCGTCGGGCATCAAAAGCCGACGAGGACAGTGGCGATCAGTCCGGAGGGATCGATGTTCGCCTCCGGCAGCGACGACGGAACTGTGCGCGTATGGAATCCTGAAACGGCCGGTGGTATCAAATCGTTCGACGCCCACACTTCGGGCGTGAACGCCGTGGCTTTCGGGCCGCAAGGCGAATGGCTTGTGACCGGCGGCCGGACCGATGCCCGAGACCGGCGGACGCTGAAAATCTGGGATCCCGCCGAGGGCCGCGAGATTCGGACTTTGGTCGGGCGAGCGGAAAACGTCTCGGCGATCGCCGTCAGTCCTGATGCCAGAACGGTCGCAGCCTTGTACGCGGACGGCCTGCCGATTGCCATGTGGGACGTGATCGCAGGTCGTGAAGAACGAACGATCGATCCAGGTATCCGCCCCATTGCGATCGCGTTCAGTCCCGATGGGTCGCATCTGGCATTGGCCGGCAATGATCGGGAAGTCAGGTTGTGGAGCCGCGTCCAGAATGAAGTCGCTCTGATCTTGAAAGGGCACGAGCGGTCGGTCACGGCCGTTGCCTATTCGGGCGATGGGTCCCGTTTGTACAGCGGGGACGAAGGCGGAACGCTGATTCAATGGGACCTCAAGTCCGCGCGAGCCGATTTCCGCCTGCAGTCGGCGAGCGGCGGCGTGACGGCCATCTCGCCGAATTCCAACGGGCGGCGGCTCGCCGTGATTGCGGGAACGACTGCGGAAGTTTGGGACTTGGACGTCAGGCACGTCCGCAAGGCGCTGCCGGATTTTTCTGCCACCAGCACCGCTTACCTTCCTGACGCGCGAACATTAATTGCCGCGGGTGCCGACGGTTCGCTCGTGCTCTGGGACGGCGGCCTGAAGGCCTTGCACGTCTCTCAGCACTCGGCCCAGATCGAAGTGGCGCCGGCAGGCTCGCGACTGCACACGGCCTTCACGACACTGCGGTCTCCTCCGCGCGTCCTGATTGGAGGCCCGCAATGCTTTGGAGTATGGGATTTCGAGGCACGTGCCCCTTTCCGGCAACTGGAGACGATTGCCGAGACGATCACGGCCGTGACCGTCTCGCCGGAAGGCCAGCTTGCCGCGACGGCCGATGACCGCGGTTGGCTGGGAATGTGGCGAACCGGATCGGAATTGGCGTTGCTGCGTCGAACCAACCTGCTGTCCCGATCTTCGTCGGTAAATGATCCGCGCCGCACCGGTCCAATCCGCCACCTGGTTTTTACGCCGCAAGCGAACGCTGTGCTCGTGGTGACGGCTGATTCCATGTTTCTCTGGGACGTCTCATCGGGAACCGAATCACATTCGTTTCGCGGCGTCCCCACCGACTGTCGATCGGCTGCGATCTCTGCCGGGGGGAAGTACGTAGCCGTGGGCGCCTGGGACAGCACAGAAAAAATCCATGAAGTGCGGCTCTGGGACCTGCAGACGGGTCAGCAAATGCCGCGCCTCATCGGAGACAACGTACGCATTGATTTCCTGATGTTTCCACCCGATGAACGGCGGCTTCTGGCAGGCGGCAAACAGGCGATCTGGCTGTGGGACGTCTCGAGCGGCCCCCGACCGATGCGCGTGTTTCAACGTCCGGCGGAGACCGGCGGGTCGAGCGCAGCAATCGTCTGGACCGCTTTCACCGGTTCGCCTGACGGTCGGCATCTGATCTCCGGTGGGACCAATGCGCTGAGCGTGTGGGACGTCGAGACGGGAGAAGAACTGCTGAGATTCGGCGGCGGCGACGACGCACACACCGCCTCCGTCTCCGGTGTCGGTTTCAGTCAACACGAGACCAGCGCCGTTTCGATCGGCCAGGACGGCAACATTCGCGTCTGGCCGTTGCCTTTGATTCGTTTCCAAGCCAGCCAGCCGGCGGCAGATGTTGAGTGACGGAGGAACTGCCGATGATGTCTCGAATCTGCACTTTGGCTCTCGTTGCGGCGATCTGCGGCTGCACGCAGGAAAAGCAGCAAAACGTACCGGCGCAATCCGCGGCCGAGGCGGTGCACGACAAGGCGGACGGGCCAGTGGAAAATCCTGCGGCCGGTTCGCTATCGGCCGCCACCGCCTCGCAGGAACAGACCGGCCGGCGCGGTGTCGTCACGGCGGCAAAACCGGCCCAGCCTGCCGATGTGTCGACTCGCATTGCCGAGAATCAGAAACAAAACTCATTGAAGAACATTTTCGGAGGGGCTGCTACGACGGCGATCAATGGTGATGGTCGCGATCGTCTGCGCGCCGATTTGCTTCCAGTGCGAGATTTGTTGACGGCCATCGAAATTTCAGACCAGCCGAACAGCCACAAGTGGAATCATGTCAAACTCAATCAATTCGGGAAATGGTTTGATGCGGTGCGCTTCCACACGCCTCCTGGCGGGCGCTCGGATCTTTATCTGAGTTTCTGCTGCGCGGGGGTGGTGCAGCGCTGGAACGTGCTGGATTTTTCGTCCCCGCGGCGCGCCCTGAACGAACACCAGGTCGAATGGAACGCCAAGGTCGAAGGGTTGGCGGCCCCGGTCGAGAATCGTCTGATCCTTTATTCCGATTCGCGTGGTTTCGAGCCCGACACCGATTATTGCCTGTGGTTTCTGTTCGAAAACGCCGAGGAGCGCGAGGCCGACGTCGCGGCGACGCTGCTGCCCCATAATGAATCACGTTCGGCTGCGACCTCTGCGGAGATCGCGGCTTTGATGGGTATCGCATACCGATTGCCTCAGTTTGTCGCCGACCCCGCCGGCGCGAAACAGGCCCTGGAATTCGCCAGGTCGCTTTGGAACCGCCGCGCAGGGGGGAGCGACCGATTTCGTCAGGTGCTGTCGTCGGTCGCAACAGCCTTACCGGAACTCAAGGTCGGGCAGGACGGGAGAATTGCCTGGAATGAAATCATCGTCAATCGTTCCGGCGTGGGATTCGATGCCTACCGATTTCGGTGTCCGATGGACGGCCCGGCGGATTTGCATTATGTGATCGCAGAGCCACAGGACCAGGACATGGGGTACGGCGTCTCTTCGCTCGAAGGATTTCGCCAGGGAGGACGATTTCATCTGGAAATCGATTTGCAGCTTGCAGGCGTGTCGTTACCGCCTCAAAACGTCACCTTCTTCGAACTGATGCCATTCGGCCAATTCTCGTCCGGGCAGGATTATGTATTCTGGATCACGTCAGAGGGCGAGAAACAGGAGCAGACGTCCCTGGGAATGCTTTTTTCCACTCCCACACCGCCGCCGCAGCCGGTGACGAGCGCCGCCTTGGCCACGGACGCCGGAATCGAACTTCCGGAAACGATCGAAGCCTCCCGCATTGACGCTGCGCGCCGCAAATGTCGGGTGTGGTGCCTCCAGCGCGGCAGCCTCGAGAACAACCTCTTGCGCTGCGGCCTGCAATCGGTCGTCAAAGCGCTGCCGGAGATTCAGGTGACGAGCGGTACACAGCCACTGTCGTGGAACACTGTTCGCCTGAATGCCGACGGCGTCGGATTCGACGCCGTGCGGTTCAAATCGCCGGTTGATCACCGGGCCGAATTCTATTGTACTTTCGCTGATTCGCGCAATCTGCGGTGGCAATTGGTATCTGCCGAGGGAAATGACGGGCGCGTCGACAACATTTACCAGATGCCCGCAGCGGGTTATGAAATCGCTGGCGCTGCTCCGACGAGTCAACTGACGGTGGCCTCCGATTCCTGGAACCAGGTGAGTCGGATGATCGAACCCGGTCGCGAATACATCCTGTGGTTCCTCTCTCCCGACGGTGCGACGCCGCGAGACCTGAAGCTGGCCGTGCATCTCTTGCCCCGCACGACCCCCGTCTGGTTCAAAACGGCAGCCGAAATCGCCACCCGGATCGGTTTGAAACCGGCGTCTGGCCCCGCCCGTGCCGGCAATGTGCTGCTCGGCAAACATCCTCAAGGCGTCGTCGATCTGGCATTCACGCCCGACGGACGATTGCTGGCGTCGATCGATCGCTCAGGAAATCTCAGGTTATGGAACATGGAGAGTCTGCCACAGGCCGTCGCGTTCAAAGTCGACGGTGATCATTTCGCGGCGTGCTTGCGGATTTCCCCGGACGGCAAGACGGTCGCGCTCGGCCTGACAGAACCCGCCGAGATTGTCGTTTGGGACATTGAGTCGCAGCAAATTGCGTCTCGAATTCCGATGAAAGATCTGAATCTTCTGGATCTGGCATTTTCTCCCGATGGCCAGCGCCTGGCGGTGTCTCTTCAAGGCGAAAAGCGCGGCACGATATTTCCGTCATCGATATCGGTCTGGGACCTGAACTCGAAGATTCGAGTGCAATCGAAATCCATCGACGGGCCGCGCTTCGGACGACTGGCCTGGCCTGCCGATAATCGGCTCGTGGCCGTCGGCTTCCAGCTCAAAAAGATCGAAGGCCCGGCCAATTTCGGCGCGGCAGCTGCATTCGTCTGGAATCCCGAGACCCTGGAGCTCGTGGCCGAGGCACATGATCCTCTCAGCGCCTTCGACGACCTTTCGGTGGCCGGTACTCCGCAGATCGTCGCGGCATCTGGAAATCCCCGGATCCTGAAACTCTGGAATCTCGAAATGTTCGAGGCACTGCCGCCGCTTCCGTTGTTTGGGAACCCAGGAACTCCGCATAGCCTGCCGGGTCGAGTAGCGCTTTCGGCCAACGGACGATTTGCAGCGCTTAGTACGATCGGCTGGGACCTTCAGTACTGGGACCTTGCCTCTCGGCGAATGCTGTTCATGCGCCCGGCGCACGAAGGGGAAATCGGGCGAATCGCCATTTCTCCGGACGGCAACTGGATAGCCTCGTGTGGCAAGGACCAGGTTGTTCAATTATGGGATACGCGGTTTCCTGCGTCTACGGCGGTTCAGAACTCGCTGGGGATGCGATTCGTGCGAATTCCCGCAGGTTCGTTTGCCATGGGATCTCCGGACAAAGAACAGGGGCGCGACCCCCAGCGCGAAGCCCCGCAGCACGAAGTGCGAGTCAGCCACGACATCCTGATGGGTATCCACGAAGTGACGCTGGCCCAGTTTCGGCAGTTCGTGGAGGCCACCGGATACAAAACGACGGCCGAAACGAACGGCAGCGGCGGGTCGCACATTTTTGAACTGGCGAAAGGCTTTGAGAGCCGGCCCGAATTGACTTGGCGCAGCCCCGGCTTCCCGCAGGACGACAACCACCCTGTCGTTCAGATTTCCTGGGACGACGCGAACGCCTTCTGTCGCTGGTTGACGACGAAGGAAAAAGTTTCGTATCGCCTGCCGACCGAGGCGGAATGGGAGTATGCCTGTCGTGCCGGCACCAAGGGTGAGTATTTCTACAATGATGGCGCGTATTTCCTGTCATCAGTTGCCAACTTCGCCGACCAGGCCATCTTGCGCGCTTATCGCGAGTACTCCTTGGCCGCATCGAACCAGGACGACCGCTTCGCGTATACGGCGCCTGTCGGATCGTACGCTGCCAATGCGTTTGGTTTATACGACACGCACGGAAATGTCTGGGAGTGGTGTCACGATTGGTTTGACGCCCATTACTATGCCGCCTCGCCCGAGCAGGATCCGCAGGGGCCGGCGACGGGAAAAAATCGCGTCGTGCGCGGAGGCTCGTTCCAGAACGGGTATTGGCAATGTCGATCTGGTTCCCGCGATTTCGAATTGCCGAATGCCCCGCAGAGCAGTACCGGCTTCCGCGTCGTGCGCGAGATCGACGAGTAGACGCTGGCAGTTGAGCAGCGGTCGGAGCAGTACGGTCGAGTGGGAATAGTGGGCTGTTCTCCCCAGCGAGCCGTGAACACATTCCCGGCATTGAATGTTCACCTGTCGTCCCTTTGAAATCAGCGTTCGATCAATGCTCATGGGCGTCCTTCCATCTTGACTTGATGGCGTTGACGGCGTCGCGTTCCGGCCGGCCTTTGTAAAACGGATCCAAAGGATAGCAGCCTGATACCATGCCGTTTCGAGGGGCCGTCGTGCAGTCGCTGAACGTCCGGCACAGGCGCTTGCGTGCCAAGGGGCGGCCGGCCAATACGTCGGCCGGCAATTCGGGATAGGTCAGCACCATCCGTCCCAGGCCGATGAAGTCGGCTTTGTTCTCGCGAATCACGCGCTGGCCGACGTGGGGCAGCCACTCTTGGAGATAGGAATAGCCCGATCCGACGATGATCATGTTCGGAAACAGCGCCTTGAGGTGGGCGGCCGCTTCGATCTGCCGCGCCACTCCCGCCAGCGGATCTTCCGGCGGCAGATACCCGTCGGAAGGAGGAAACGCCGCGGGACGCATCAGGTGCGGATTGTAATACGGGCTGCCAGCCGTACTGCAAACCAGATCGATGCCAAGGCTTTCGAGCAGCGCCAGAAACATTCTGGGTTCGGCCAGATCAATACCCAATCCCGTCCCATCGCCGCCAAAGGCATAACGGTAAGGTCCCGGAATTGAGGCCGGCACACCGACGCCGCTAGATCCCGGTTGAAACGGGACAAAGTCGTAGATGCTGACCCGCACGCCGATTTCCAAACCGGGGGCTTCTGCACGAACGCCTGAGACGATCGCACGCAGATAGCGAGTTCGATTCTCGAAGCTGCCGCCATACTTTCCGGGGCGGTCGACCGCCGACAAGAATTCATGTCCCAAATACCCGTGACAATGTTTGACGTCGACAAAGTCGAAACCGGCGTCCCGCGCCAGCCGGGCCGCTTTCACAAAATCTTCGATCAATCGGTCAATCTCGTCGTCGGTCAAGAGCGCGGCGGCATCCCGGACTCCAAAGCGTTCATCGAGCAATGGATGGCGGTAGACGATGCGAGGTTCCAATTGCTTACCATGCGGCCGGGCGAATCGCCCGGAATGCGTCAACTGCAGTCCGACGACAAGATCACTCGTTGATCCGAACTGCTGCTGATGCGTCTCGATCAGGATCTCTCGCAATCGGGCCGTGTCGCCCACCGTGGAGGCATTCATCAGCAGTTGATGGGGATTAGCGCGGCCATCTTCGCGAACGGCGACGGCTTCGCCACCCCAGATCAGCTTGGCCCCGCTCAATCCGAAGTTCCGCCAGCGCCGACAGGTCAATTCAGAAGGCCGACCGTCGGTCGTCCCGTCCCAGCCTTCCATCGGCAGGATACAGAACCGATTGCCGATCGCACCGCTCTTCCTACGCAGCGGCTGTGCCAGCGGCGACTGGGCGCCGGTTTCCAGGGCCGCATCAAATGGCAGCGAAATGCCGGACGACCGCAGATGGTCTTGGAATTCCTCGGCGGTTTTCAGTGCCGCGATCCGCGGAAACGACATGAACCAATTCTCCGTTTCACCCGGTCAAACCGGACAACGGGCCGTCGCCACAATAGTCGGCGTTGCCGAAATGTTTGAGAGGATGCCCCATCGCGTGCGCCAGAGACAGCAGGAGCCGGTTGTGAGGGACGCCGGAATACTTGATCGAACGGCCCATCCGAAAATCGAGGCCGCCTCCGACGAGTACGAACGGGATATTGTCGTGACTGTGGTCGTTTCCTTTGCCCAATTCATTCGTCCACACGATCAGCGTGTTGTCGAGCAGACTGCCGGCCCCGCCTGGTTCGGGGGTTTCGGCCAATCGCCGCGATAGATAGGCGAGCTGCTCGCAATACCAGGCATTGATTTTCGTCAGTTTTTCCTGGGCCTGTTCGTCGGTATCGGGGAGATGCGAGATATCGTGATGCCGACCGTCGATGCCCAGCCACGGCATTGTGGCGTCGCTGGTCGAGTAAGTGTATTGCAGCGTGGCCACGCGGGCGAAATCGGCGGCGAGGCTGGCCACCAGCAGATCGATCTGCATTTTGCTCAAGCGCGGCATTTGATCGTCCTGCTGTTTGATCCCCGGCTCGAGATCGGGGGCCGCCGAACCGACAACGTCGCCCCTCGTCTCCTGCAGTTCTTTTTCCATTTCGCGGACGAGCGCGGCATGCTCTTCCAGCAGCTTGCGGTCTTCGGAGCCGGCTGCCGCACCGATTCTTCGAAAGTCTTCCTGCAGTCCGTCCAGGACACTCGACAGGTTTTTCTGATGCTTCTTGCGGCCATAGAGTTTGGCGAACATCTGATAGGGATCGCTGATGGGCGTGACCGGTTTGTTCGGGCCTGAATAGACCATGCGAGTCCACGTATCGGCGCGGTCGACCACCATCACGCCGAATTCGAGCGAGCCAAAGCGCGTGTGCGTTTCGGGATTCGCCTGCAGGACATTCTTGATTTCCTGGTCGATCGACGTCCCACGAGACCAGCCTGCCGGATGCTCCGTGCAGCCTCCCAGAACATTTCCGGGAAAGAGTTCGATTCCGGTCAGGAGGCAGCCGATCCCGCGCATGTGCTGATCGCCGTCTCCCCGGACCCTGTCGCAGATGCCGTTCAGAATGAGCGTGCGGTTGTGGAACGGTTCCAGGGGCTGGAGGCTCTCTTTGAACGTGAATTGATCTCCCTCTTGCTCGGGCCAGAACGTCGCCGGTCTGACGCCGTTGGGGCTGAACATGACAATCAGCCGCCGCTTCCGCTGCTGTTGATTGGCGAAACCCAGGCTCGGAAGATTGAGGATGAACGGCAAAGCCGCCGTGCCGATTCCCAGGTCGCGCAGAAAATCGCGCCTGCCGATGTGAGTGCTCATGTCATTTCTCCTCTCAATTGCTGGCGGACGCGGCGCCGTCGCCAGGCGTCGCCGCGCGTTCCGACGGCCCTTCGGCGCGCAGCGCGGCGACGACCGCGATCGCTTCCATCAGCTTGCGAATGTTGAAACTGTTGCGGGCGAATGATTCTCGCAGTTCCGGAAGCGCCTGAGGCCCGAACGCCCGCACCGGTTGCTGAACCGAGTAGTAGAACAGTTTTTCAATGAAGGCGGTGTGCGTTTCTTCGCTGTCGACCAGGAATGCGCCCAGCTCGCGGGCGCCGTTGAATTTCGCCGGCTTGCCGGTGCGCGACAGGTACGCACCGGTGGCATCGACCATCTTGGAATTGTCGATCGTGCGCCATCGACCCAGCGCGTCGAACCCCTCCAGTGCAAATCCCAGGGGATTGATCAGCCCGTGACAAGCCTGGCATGTTTGTGCGTTCGTCTGCAGTGAGACGCGCTCGCGGGTCGTCAGATTGGGATGCAGCGACACGGGCAGGAGCGCAAACGAATCGGGGGGTGGCCGCAGCGCGCGGCCCAAGAGGCTGCGAGCCAGGAACACGCCGCGGCGGATGGGAGACGTCGTCGTCGCATCGGCGAACGTGGCCATCAGATAGGGATGCGACAAGACGCCGGCGCGCGAGCCGGCGTCCACAACGACCTTTTGAAACGGCGCGTCATGGGCGAGTCCGGCCCCGTAGATCGGCGCCAGCCGTCCATTCAAATACAGGCTGTCGGTCAGAAGAAATTGACGAAAGTCGGCATGTTCACCCCGGATCACGTCTTCCAGCAGCAATTCGAGCGAGGTCCGCAGGTCGGAAGCGACCAACCTGTTGAAATCGGGAAACAGCGAGACATCCTTGGCCAGCTCGCGGGCCTGATCGAGCTTCATCCATTGGATAAAGAACTCGTGAATCTTGGCGTCGAATCGCGGGTCCGTGATCATTCGCTGCACTTGCCCGGCGACTTGTTCGCGCGTGGCAAGCTGTCCAGCCGCGGCTGCCGAGCGCAGCTCCGCATCGGGCAACGAATCCCACAGTACAAACGACATCCGCGACGCCCGCTGCCAGCCGTCCGCTCCCGTGCCCCCCGTTTCGTGATACAAAAATCGGGGCGATTTCAGGACCAGCAGCACGACCCGCTCGACCGCCGTTTCCAGGTCTGGCGCACCGGCAAACGTCCGTTCGATGTAGAGTTGGTGCTGCTCGGAAGTCAACGGCCGTCGGAAGGCCCGCTCGGCGAATTGCCGGCAGAAGTCCCGCAGCTTGCTCGCCTGTTCGAGTGAAATGGCAGACACTCCCGACAGTTCCTGCAGTCGGGGCAGGATGTATTCGACCGTCTCGATCGCGCCGCTCGTCGTGGCTTGGTCCCATTCTTTATTGATCAACGTGCCTCGTTCGAAGCCTGTGCTGCGATCGTCCGGCGGAAAGGGAGTCTCGACGAGAAATGTTTCGGGGCAGTGAATCGGCTGCAAGTA
>DASYAR010000632.1:0-8230 GCA_036501235.1 Planctomycetaceae bacterium | reverse complement strand
GGGGGATTCACCTCTCTCAACCCTCCAGCCTCGGCTGGAAGTCAAATATTTAACTTCCAACAGCATTGCAGTTGACTTCCAGAATATCAATCGACCGGGTAAAGTAGCGCTGGCGGCCTGTTGAAAAAGGGGACTGTCCCTTTCCAACGAGTGAAGTCTGCGTGACAAATCGATAGGGCAGGAACGATGCTGGCACCCCTCCAGGGTACGGCCGTTTTTACGTTTCGCATCCGGGGGTGGTCGCGTTGCGACAACCCCCGGCTAATGGCTTTGACCCCGCCGGGGTCGCGATACCCCGGGCATCGTCCGGGAACACGACGACATCCACCACAGCCCCGATCGGGGCGCAATTCGATAGCCCAGGGCGCTTCAAGCCCTGGGTATCGAACCAAGATATTCGGCGTTGCCTGAAGGGGCGAAATTCCTCCGGCGGCGAAGCGCTTGTCACATTCTGGAATCTCGCCCCGGTGGGGCTTTGGTGTTTTTGATGCCTGTTTCCCAGGGCTTAAGCGCCCTGGGCTATCGAATCCTGCCCCCTTGGGGCTGAACGCCGCGACTTCGTCGCGGACAAATGTCTATGCCGCGCAACATGACCTACGACGAAGCGCTCGCCCAACTGCGGCGGATGTTTCCCGACCATGACGTCACCGTCTACGACGGCGACGCTGCGCAGGAATCAGGACTCGTCGAGACGGCCGCCGGCGATCGCGTCGCCTCCTTCCGCCTGATCCTCAAAGAACGCGGCCCGCAAACCATCCCCGATGTCGCCAGGCTCCGCGTCGGCGTCGTCGGCAAGTTCTGCGGCACATCGGCCGAGATCCGCAAATGGGAACAGTCGCTTTCCGATCCCCTGTACCTCGACTACAACGCCACCACGCCGCTGGACCCGCGCGTGCTCCAGGCGATGACCCCCTGGTTCCTCACGCCGTCAAACGCGGGGAGCCGCACCCACACCTACGGGCAGCGGGCCAAAGAAGCAGTCGATACGGCCCGCCGGCAGGTGGCCGAGTTGCTCAATGCGCCCCCGGAAGAAGTCTTCTTCACCAGCGGCGCGACCGAGAGCAACAACCTGGCCATTCTGGGCTTGGCCGGCTACGGCGAGCGGACCGGCCGTCGGCACATCGTCTCGACCGCCATCGAACACAAAGCCGTGCTGGAGCCGCTCGATCACCTGCGCGAAATGGGTTTTGACGTCGAGCTGGCCCCCGTCACGCCCGGGGGCTACGTCGAGCCCGAGACAATCCAGCGGATGCTGCGTCCCGACACACTGCTCGTGAGCGTCATGCACGCCAATAACGAGACCGGCATTTTACAGCCGGTTCACGAAATCGCCGATCACCTCGGCGGCACCGACACGCTGTTCCACACCGACGCCGCCCAGACATTCGGCAAGGAAGTGCCGGCCCTGAAGGCGCTAAAGGCCGACATGATCTCGATCAGCGGCCACAAAATCTACGGCCCGCAGGGGATTGGCGCCTTGCTGGTGCGGCGACGCGGAGCACAGAAGCGAGCCGTGCAGCCGCTCTTATTTGGCGGCGGCCAGGAGCGCGGCCTGCGCCCCGGCACGGTGCCGGTGGCGCTGGCCGTCGGCCTGGGAGAAGCCGCACGGCTGGCCGGCCTGGAATGGGAATCCCGCAAAACCGCCGCGCTGGCGATCCGCGAGCAATTGGTGCGGGACTTGAGCGAGGTGGACCATCAGATCAACGGCGACCCGTCCCGGTGCCTCGCGCACGTTGTGAACGTCAGCTTCCCCGGCCTCGACAGCGAAGCGTTCATGCTGGCCACGCGCGACGCGCTCGCCATCTCGAACGGCTCGGCCTGCACATCGGCCAGCTACAAGCCGAGTCATGTGTTGGAAGCGATGGGTTTCGGTCAGGATCGAATCGACAGTGCAATACGGATATCTTGGGACCATAACGTCAAACTCAACTCCGCCAAAATTTGGATTGGTTCGCTGCTTCTCCTTAAATTTCCAAACGAAATCCTTATTGCTTCGGAATGATATGAATCGCCCCGAATTCAGTGTCCCAGTGATCCGAGGCACGCAAGGTGGACACGCCTTGTACGCTGCGATGTGTCCGATCCGACTTTTGCCGCGGCTGTTTCCCGTCGCAGTCGATCCAAACACCGGTGATTCGCAGCACGTATTTCGCAAGGTCAACGTCGCACGCGTCCGAGACATCGCCAGCGAAATCATCGCGCATCACGACGAATTTCATCTGGCGGCCGTAACGATCTCGGTCGAGCACGACGTTCGGTTTGCCAGTGCTCGGAAATCTCGCTCGAAGGTGCCGATGGTTGGCGAATTATTCATTCCGCTCGAAGCCCGACTCACGATCATCGACGGCATTCACAGGATTCACGGACTCCAGCGAGCTTTCAAAAAGTGCCCGTCGCTCGGCGACGATTCCATCGCGATGCTGATTCATGTGGATCCAGATGGATCGCGACGAGGCCAAATCTTCAGTGATGTGAAACGTTACGAACGCTCCTCTGCGCAATCCCTGCGCATTGGACTGGATGACCGGGACGAAATTGCGCGGCTGACACGTGAGGTCATTGCCGCCGTCCCCATATTCCTCGATTCAATCGAAATGGAGAAGACGGCGATTTCCAACCGCTCGCGAAAGCTGTTCACTCTCAGCGCGTTCTATCAGGCGAATCGAACGCTGCTGACGGATCGCAAAGACGTTACTTATGAAGATCGGCTGCAACTGGCGACCGAGTTTTGGGCCGAAGTCGCCACCCGAATTCCGGGTTGGGGCGAAATTGTCCACGGAGAGAAATCCGCGGCCAACATTCGCGCCGATTACGTCCACTGCCACGCGATTGGGATTGCCGCCATCGCGCGCGCTGGCCGTGCGCTCCTGGCCCAGTCGCCAAGCGGCTGGAAGAAGCGGATTGCAAAGCTGGCATCGCTCGATTGGTCTCGCAGCAACGCGGCACTGTGGGAAGGCCGCGCCATGATCGGCGGGCGACTATCAAAATCGAGCTCGGCGGTGGCGCGGGCTGGCAACGTCGTGAAGCGTCACCTCGGCCTCAAGCTGTCCGATGAGGAACGGGCCATCGATGCTTAGTCGCGGATTTCACACAGTCCCTCTGAATTTATGCGTCCGATGCCACGCCAGGTGGACCTTGGATGGCCAGATGGATTCATCGCGAGGCAGAAGCAATCGTTGACCGCACATTTCGGAAAGCGGTTTCTGATTCGGGCTCGATTCGGAAAACGCTGCCTTTGCGACGAGGACGCGATAATTATCGTCGATCGCCCAGAGCCCGACGTCAAACAGCCAATGCGCATTCTTGCAGAGCGAAATGCCGTTGTTCGGGTCATTATTGCGCAGATCGGCGAATTGATGGATGTGCGCTGCGTCAACAATCGCACCCGATGAGACTGTTGTAATTCGGTATCCGGTTAACGCGCACGTGTAGTTGTAAGCAGAGACAATATCCAGTCGAAACCGCGCGGAACGGGCGGCGTTTTCGGCATCGTGGACGTTCTCAAAAAATGCATTGCGAGAGAGGAAGTCGTCGCTCGGAACTTCAATTTCCACGAGGTGGTACAGCGCGTTCCGCTCAGCCGGCTCGAAATAATTCGCGATCAAGATGTATCGAGCCCGAAGGCGAAACTCAGGATTCTTGCACGCTGCGACAAACTCGGGGTCGGGAATCACGTACTCTGTGGTGGAACGATGTTTGGACAATTCCCCACTGGCGGTTCTGGGCGACCAGAACTTTTGCGTGCTCAAGTGATGAAACGGCATGCGCACGTCGGGTTTCGCAGACCGCCGGTGTTTTGCGACGTCGAAAAATGTGTCGAAGCGGTACGCCAATTCCGGCGAGAGTCGCAGGAAACCATCGGTGTAATCCCCGTTCTCGACCATTTCGAGGAATACCAGCAACAAGAGCGGTTTGTGCGGCGCGTTATCCCGAGCCGGGCGCAGGTCCGTCAGCTTCCCAAGCCATTTTTCGAATGACATTTGAATCCCAGATTAATTCGCCAGAGCACGAAATGGCCCGTGAAAGACTTCTTCGCGGTGCCACTGTAGATACTCGATAGACGGTCGCCACAAGTCCGACTGTGATTGCCTCAGCGAATGACCATGAAACATCATCAGCCACTCGCTCAATCCGATCGTTCCGTTGGCTTTCTGCGAGACACGTAGGGACTGATCATCGCCGACGGTGAACGCGCCCCGGTCGAACAGTTTGTGGTGCATGCTGCAGAGGGCCAGTCCGTTCGTTTCGAGATCCGGGCCACCAGCCTGATGCCACTTGATGTGCGCGGCCTCCAGGGCGACGTGCTGTGCCCCCATCCGGAGGTCGTATCCACAGACGGCACAACGGTATTCGTATGCGATAAGAATGCGTTCACGAAATCCAGGATCGCGCTTTCGCCGCACCGTCTGCTCAAACTGAATGTCGAGCCCAACGGCATCGAGGATATCGCCATAGACGGTCGGCGGAAAATGTTGCGACAGAATTTCGATGGCAAGTTCTGAAACAAGGCTTGGATGACTGTTCAACACGTCGAACACTTCCGGCGTGAATCCACCCGTGACGCCATATTTAAGGAGCTCCGATTTTTTGCCATCCGTGTGTCCATGCCGAGTGACAACAAACTCCGAATTTGTCAGTTCCCAAATCCCGTCATTCTGAAGCCTCCAAAACGGATATTCCGGGTGGCACGCCTTGCGCTCGGGGCCAAACTCCAGAAGGAGCGATCGCAGGTCGCGATCGACCTCGGCAAACGGAATTTGGCGCTGCCCCTGATTCACGAGCCGGCCGAGGGCATATAGTAACAAGAGGGGCTTATGCGGAGCGCGCTGTGTGCCGCGTTTCCAAACAACAATCTGGCGAACATTCTGTTTCAGTTGCTCAGGCGTCATTGGGCCACGCGGTGCTATTGTCGACGTCATCGCAGTGTTTTGACCGAATCAGACCCGTCAGATATTTCGTTCAGTATTGAGTGCCATCGCTGATTTTGCGAGGCAGGAGCCGCGCTGAAAGTGATTCGGCACTGCCGTTGTAAGTGCTCCCGGACATCAAGGAGTTCTTCGGCACGTACAAACAGGTAAGAGATCAGGCGGATGAACTGTTGTTTCGGGCCGGGGATGCCGACGCCGTCGACGAGGCGTGTCGGAATTCGTCTCTGGGAAAACTGCTCCCCAATGCGCTGTACATTCATCGGTCGGCCCTGGAGGAGCTCGGGCCGTTGCTGCGGGTCTACGAAGGGTGCGCTCGCGCTTATCTGGGACAGATTGAAGACGCCAATCTCATCAAGCTGCATCGCTTTTCGGGAAAGATCTCGTACCTCGCCTATCCCGACTTCGAGACCGATCCCCACCCGGCTCTGGCGACGTGCGTCAAACTCAACATGCGGTCCCGACAGATCGACTTTTACGACTACCGCCAGAGCGCCAACCCGCCGGTCCTGCATCGCAAAGAGACGTTTCTCGCCGCCTCGCATCCCTGTTCGCTCGCTTCACCCGCCTCACCCGGCAGGAAGAGCGGCACGGCCTGCTTGACGACGCGGCGACGATCGGCACCCGCGCCGGCTGGCACGCCCGCCTCAGAGAGGCAGGTTTCCGTCTGGCAGGTCATCGACTGCTGCGTGGAAAATTGCCGGTCGACCCCAGATAAATCAGGTAGTCGAACCAGCCGTTAGCAACTCGGCAGGCGTTTGTACGACGATTCCTGGATAGCGACGGAAGTCGGCGGCATTTAACGTCAGAATTTCGCCAACTTGCCAAACGACCATTTGTGCCACGACACGTGCGTCGTGAACGGAGACGCCAGTAACTGAATGTGTCGTCACGAGCCGCTTCCATTCCGTAAATGTGGACGGCGTGTCGGGAAGAACACGGCAGATTCTTTCAATCGCCACCAAGCGAGCGCGTGTCTTTACAACCGGCTGGCCATAGCCGCCGCGGGCCGTTGTCGGCCGGGTTGAAACATTCCAGAATTCGACCGCATTCTGCGCCGCGATCACCGGCTCATCGCCGCGCGTCCACAGCAATTTGAGGGCGGCCTGGATGTCGGTGTAATTTGGGTCCAGCCGTTCAAACAGCCGCAGTAAGACGCCCGTATCGAGAAGGACGCGCATCAATCATGTCCATCATAGATATCGGCTCGCGAAAAATCGGCCGGCAGCGTTGGGCCGTCGAACGCGTTTTCGCTGAGCAGAATTTCCACTTCTGCCAGCGACAGCTTCGAGCGGGCATCGTTCACGGACGCCGGCAAAAGCAACTTCAAGTACGCTTCAGCCGTCATTCCGCTGGCGGCGGCCAAGGCATGCAATTGGTCGGCAGTGTACGTCTCGAGTTCGACCGTAGCCATTTTTTTGTCTCCTCATTCTATTATATCACGCAGTGAGCCAATCGGACAAACGGGTCGTCGCAAAATGGCCCCGCGACGTTCAAGCCGCGGTGGGCTATGCAGCTTGGCTCGCCCATGAGGAGGACGAGCACCCGCTGCATACCGAGGTGACGGTTTGAAGCTCAAGCTCGACGAGAATCTGCCCACAGCACGAAAGGAAGATCGACATGTCCACGGTGAACATCGAAGATGCGCAAGCGCACCTGCCCCAGATTATCGCTTGACTGAATCCGGGCGAACCATTGCTCATCACCAAAGACGGCGAGCCGCTGGCGACATTGACTCGCAGTCGCCCCAAGCAGTGGCCGTGCAAGGCAGGGAGCGCGAAAGAGGCATCTTACTGGATGGCTCCTGACTTTGACGCGCCGCTCGAAGAGTTTCGGGAGTACACAGCGGAACCTTCGGCCGCAAGCCATGACGAGCCAGAAGCGAGAATCACACGAGTCAGCCGACAGTCGAACCAGGCGTTTTTTACCGCGAAGGCGCTAAGAGCGCAAAGACAGACGAAAGACGGTCCCTGGAGAACTGTCTTTGCGGCTCTTCGCGCCTTCGCGGTGGAAATTCTGTTCCTCGGCAGGAAAAATCTTTGCGCGGCGCAATGAAAAAAACTGTTGGTAGTATGGAATGAGGCCCTTCGGCCGGACGCGAGTTTCAAGCTCTACCTTGCTGATCCCCGGCGGCTGTGACCCGATAGCTGAAGAATCTGATTCACCTGCCGGACGAGCCGACAGGGGTCTTCGTGCCATGTCTTGTGCGCATCTAGCCAAATAGCCTCCTTCACCTGCCGGATAAACCGGCAGGGGGCGTAACGCGAAGCATGACGTGCGCCTCGATCTTGCTGCGGACCATGTCCGGTTGGCCGGCCATCAGCTTTTGCGGGCCCGTTCGTAGCGCTCGTAGTCCCGGCTTCAGCCGGGCTGGCCGTGGCCACAGAAGAGTGGGCTCGGACGAAAGACGGATTTCTTTCCACGGATGCAAGAATTGCCTAACCTGGAACGGCTCGATAGAATGGATTAGCAGCGGACAAAAAAGAAGAAAGAGGATGCCCAACGATGCGAGCGACCTGGAAAAACGGGCAAATCGTGCCGGATGGACCGGTGAATTGGCCGGATGGTTGCCGGTTGACGATCGATCCCGAACCGTGCCTCACTTTCGCCGGCATGACCGAAGACGAGCAGGGAGAAGATGCCGAATCGATTGCCCGGTGGATCGCGGCGTTCGATGCACTTCCCCCTCTTCAAATGACGCCGGAGGAAGAAGCCATCTGGCAGAGCCTGGGAAATTGCACCGTCGTCACCACCGACAGCGACTTGTCGGCTATACCAGATTTGAAGGTAGAGAACTGGGCAATTTGACCGCGGCGAGCATTAGTCATGGTCGTCAAGGCGGGGGGGCGACGGGCGGCGGGATTTTTTCTGCCGGTGGTTTTCCTCGGACGAGAAAATCGCCGGCGATGAATACGGCTGATTCGCCGATCACCAGGTTGAACACCTGTTCTTCACGGTCCGTAAGGGCGACCTCGTCGACGACGGCGATCTCCCGCTGATCCGCGCGCCAGTGCCAGATCCGATCGCCCGGCTCGAGCTCGCCCACCGCGCGGAACCCTCCTCCGGCGACGGACACGGGTTGCGTGCGCGTCGTGAGCAGGCGACCGCGGTCGGTCTTCAGTTCCAACAACCGATTTTTCGTCGTGAAGATGTGTGTGATCTTGCGAGGCGCGGCATGACCCTCGGCGTCGATCGACGTCACTTCGTCGCCCACGCGGAGCGTTTCAATGGCGACGGATCGCGCGGCGACGCGCACCTGAGTGCCGGCGGGGAAGCATCCGGGATGGCAGGGAATCTGCGGCACG
>DASYAR010000631.1:0-7385 GCA_036501235.1 Planctomycetaceae bacterium | reverse complement strand
TCCCTGCGGTATCCGGAGCAAAAGCTTGTTTGAGTCGGCGCTGCGAAAACGCACCCGTCGCGCGCTGCGGAACCGCAAAGTCGATTTGCTGGTTGGGCCTGCGAGTCATCTTCACCTGGATTCCGCAGGGATAAACCCCGCGGCTCGCTGGGGCGAACATTTCCGAACGGTTCATGATGGAAATCTGCTTACGAATGAGCTTGTTCATTGGCCGGACGCCTTGCCTTGTTTGGCGAAGTGGAACAGGTCGTCGGCGAGGCCGTCGCCGTTCGCATCGGTGGGGTCGATGGGAAACGTCGCCACCAGCCCCGTCTGCGGAAACAGCGTCACGATCAGCTTGTCTCCTTTGTTCTTGGGATCGATCGGCGTCAGGTTTTGCGCGGCATCACCCATGCTGTTCAATAGAAAATGCAACGGCCCGAGTGCGGAAATCGGGCCCGTCACCATCCCGCGCGGCGAAAACAAAATGTCGATGTGCGTCTGCGTCGGCACGGTCGGCCACATTCCCTGCACATTGGGCGAGCTGTTGTCGAGATCGATCACCACGCCGCTCGAGAGGGGAATCGGCTGATGGAACGGCAGCAGCTCGGACGTCAATTCGAGCTCGCAGCTCGCCTTCGTGCTGTTGACGTCGACCGCCACCACGCTGGGAGACGACGCGTCCGGCGAATCGAACGGGCTGGCCAGCGTCAACAGCACGGCGGAGCCGCGGACTTGAGTGTAATAGGGTGGCGACGTTTGCCCGGCGATAGGCTGCAAGGCATACCAGTTGCCGGTGGTCGCCGGGATGCGAATGCGGGCCGCGGGCCACGGCAGGTAACCGTGGGAGTCGAGAGACAACCAGTCGACGCCGGTCCCCGAGACGAGCACGGCATCGGGCGAGGTGGCGTCTGTTCCCTGGCCGTCGTTATTGGCGTCCGGTCGCAGAATCTGAATCGTGCATGCGCCGCTGGAAAGAGATGAGCCGTAGGTCGTATTGGCGATGGGCGAGAGGTATACGAAGCTGGTGACGAGAGACGGATCGGTGAGGTCGCGCACGAGGCGCACGCCGCGCGCCTGCTTGGCGTGCGTGGCCCGGTCCTTGGCTCCTAGGAAGACGGACTGGGCGACGCGGGCGGCGGAGCGGGTGCGGTCGCTGCTGCCGTTGACGTTGTAAACAGCGAGCGCCAGCGTCGAGAGCAGGAGCAGAATGGCAATGACGACGAGCAGCTCGGTGAGGGTGAACCCGCGCCGGGATTCAACGTAGCGAGCCGCAGGGTTTATCCCTGCGGTATCCGGGTCACAAGCTCGCTTGAGTTGGCGCTGCAATAACGCACCTGCAGTACGCGCCCGACTCGCAGCGCCGATTTGCGAATTCACCCGCCGTGACATCTTCACCCGGATACCGCAGGGATAAACCCTGCGGCTCGCTGAGTCAAACGTACGGCAATGATGATTGATGTGAGATAACATGATCGAAAGCCGTTACTTTCCGCCCGCTTTGATACTTGCCGAAACGATGTTGTCGGTGAGCTGGTCAGCAGCACCCGATTGCAGGGCCGCCAGCGGACCGAACGTCGCCGCCGGCCCATCAGGTGGTAAGAGTCCAAACAGACCGTCGGGCCCCGCCGAGACGATGATCGGCATATGAAATGTCGCCGGGGTATGGAACGTCGTCTCGAAATTCGTGATCAACAGGCACGATTGCAGTGGGTCGTCAGGGTCGCGGGCCAGGTCGTTCCAAAGCTGCCCGGTAAAGACCGGCAGATTCGAAAAGACGATCATGGCATTGGTGACGTCATAACTTCCGTCGGCATTCGCCGAGGTCGGATTCGGCGACTGAGAGTGCGTGATGGCCACCAGCGTCCCCGAAGACATTCCACCCGATCGGAACAGCCGCGTTGGCCAGCGGTAGAACTTGATCGGGCCTTTCCAGGCATCGATGAAATAGGGCATTCCCGCCGTCTGCGGGTTTGCCGTCGGCGGTTCGGTGACGACTTCCGACGCGGTGAAGGAATCGGTGCCCAGCGGCGAATCGCCGATGACATTTTCCGTGAGAATGTTGTAGAGGATCTCCTGGTTCGTCAGATTCGGAACGGTAAACGGTGCGGAACTGGGCAGCGGATTCTGAAAGAGCTTCGGATACATAAATTGGAATTGCAACCTCAGTTGCCCGGTTGGATCGGCAGCGATCAAAAGTGTCATCAGGTTATTCAGGTCGCTCGCGCTCTGCGGGAAATACTTCATCTGCAGGAGCTTGCTCGCATACGGCTTGATGGCACTGGACGGCATATTCATCGTCGGGGATTTCGACGTCTGCTGCGCATAAAAATATTCGGGGGTCGTCGTGAAAAAACCCTTGCGCTGCGTCAAGCGGTCGAACGCCTGTCGGCGGCTGTTCATGAGCGACTGAATTTTCGAGAGGGTGGATTGCGTCGCCGTGCTGCGGGCCTGATCGAGAAAGGCGCCCACGACCTTCACCGTGAGCGTCATCAAAATGGCGATGATCGTGACGACCATCATGATTTCGACCAGCGTGAACCCGCTGCGCGAGTCGCCCCAGCGAGCCGCGGGGTTTATCCCTGCGGTATCAGGATGAAAAGCATGCTTGATTCGGCGCTTCGAAGACCGGCGCGTCATGCGCGCCGGAACTGCAGCGCCGATGGGTTGATACAACCTGTCTCTGGACTTCACCCGGATACCGCAGGGATAAACCCGGCGGCTCGCTGCGGCAGCAATATGAGAGACAGATGAAAAAATCGAACGCATGATCGGAGCTCGCATCAACGGGACGTCATACTGGCTGTGCGTGAATAGGAATGCGGCGTTATGGCTTGAGCCGACCGCCGGCGAAGTTCGTCAGGTTGTCGAAGGCGACCAAGTCTGGCGCGCCGGTCGGGTCGACCAGGCCGGACATCGACAGGTTCGGGTTAAACACGCCGCCAAATCCATACAGACCGTCGAAGCCCGGCGAAATGAGCTGACACGACTGCGCCTTTTGTGCAGGCAGTGTCTGCGAGCCGGTTCCTAAGTTCGCCACAGCCGCCGGCGGGGTCGTGCCGGCCGTCTGACTGACGCGATAAAAATCATGCAGGCAAGGTATGACCTGTGTTCCGACAGGAATACCGTAATTCGTCCCGTTATTCGGCAGCTCGGTCAATCTGTACCCGGCCCCTTGATAACTGCTGAAATACAGGATTGGGGCGGTCTGGTTGGGGAGGGAATCGTACCATTCGTTGATTCCGTTGCTGTTGAAGTCCTTGACCCGGGAAACGTCGGTGAGCTCGAAGAACGGGCCCTCGCGATTGGTGTTGGCTGTTCCCACGATGGGGGCGAACGGCCAGACAGGGTTCTTGGAAAAGCCGATCGGCGTGGTCGTTGCCAGGCTACCGCTGTTTTGCGTAGGAATGATGCCTCCCAGAAAGAACAGCAGACTTTCCGCGCCGTTGAATTGCAGGGCCGGAGTGCCGTTGACCGTGCCGGCGATCGCGGTCCAGTACAAGGGAAAGACCGTGCCGGCGCCCAACATGCTGTTGGTCGTGTCACCCATTGTGAAATCGAACTGCGGCCAGATTTGACGGACGATCGACATGGCGTTCGGGTCGGCGCTCCAGCCGGTTTGCGTCAGGTACAGGTTGAACTGGCTGGGGGGCTCGACTCCGTACTTGGCTTTGAAGGCCGCGATCCCCGATTCCAACTGCTTGATTTCCACGACCACTCGGGCTTCCATGGCCGTGAGACGTGCTCTCATCAATGCCGGAATGGTGAGCCCCGCCAGGATGCCGATGATCACGATCACGACCATCATTTCGACGAGGGTGAAGGCACGACGGACGGCGCTCGGATCAGCCCAGCGAGCCGCGGGGTTTACCCCTGCGGTATCCGGAGCAAAAGCTTGTTTCGGGAGGCGCTTCGAAAACGCACCCACAGCGCGCACCGGAACAGCAGGGTCGATTTGCTGGTTGAGCCCGCGAGTCATCTTCACTCTGATACCGCAGGGATTAACCCTGCGGCTCGCTGGGCCGAGATCCCGAATCCTTTTATTGAGCGTCTGCATGTCTCTGCTCCGGCTTTGCCCTGGATAGCTTATTGTTGATTTAGGACAGTTTGTTCAGCAGCTCGATCAGCGGCATGAACAAGGCAATCACGATGAAACCCACGATCAACCCCAGCACGACCACCATGATCGGCTCCAGGATGCTGATCAGCCCGTCGACGAGCACGGCGACTTCTTCGTCATATACGTCGGCCACCTTATACAACATGTTGTCGAGCGCACCGGTTTCTTCGCCGACGTCCACCATGTTCACCACCATGTCGTCGACGACGCGGGTCTCTTTGAGGGGGATGGCCATCGATTCCCCCTCGCGGATCGCCGTGTAGATGTGCTGGTAGGCACGGATGAAAACTTCGTTCCCCGACGTGTCGCGGGCGATCAGCAGGGCCTCGAGAATGGGCACGCCCGAAGCGATCAGGGTGCCCAGCGTCCGGCACGTGCGGGCCACGATGCTCTTCTCGAGAATCTTCCCCAGAATGGGGATCTTGAGCGTGACGCGATCGAGGATGTAACGCCCTAATTTGTTCTTCTTGATGATCTTGATGGTCACCCAGATCCCGAAGGGAATCGACGGGAACAGGTACCAGTAATTGACCACCGCATTGCTGCATTCGATGAGGATCACGGTAATGCCGGGCAGCTTGACGTCGAAGCCTTCGAAGATCGCTTTGAACTTGGGAATGATGTAGTACATGATGAAGCCGACGATGGCGACGGCCACGAAAATCACGGCGCAGGGATAAATCATGGCCCCCTGCACCTTCTTCTTGAGGCTCTGGGCGCGTTCCTTGAACTCGGCCAGGCGCTGGAGAATGACTTCCAGCGCACCGCCGGCCTCACCCGCCTTCACCATGTTGACGTACAAATTGTCGAACGCCTTGGGCTGCTTGCCCATCGCTTCGGAGAGGGTGTTGCCCCCTTCGACGTCGTCGATGACGCCGATGAGCGAGTTTTTGAGGGCCCCCGGCTTGGCCTGGCCTTCGAGAATTCGCAACGAGCGCAAAATGGGGAGGCCGGCGTCCTGCAGCGTGGAAAGCTGCCGGGTGAACGTGCACAGCTTTTTCGCATTGACGCCCCCCAGCGTGAAGGTTCTCTTCTTCTTGGCGGCCGAGGGCTTCTTTTTCTCTTTGTCTTTCTTCTTCTTGCGGTCTTTTTCGGCGATCTTGGTGACGAAGAAGCCCTTCTGGCGGACGAGGGCCTGCGCTTCGGCCTCGGTCGCGGCCTCGACCGTGTCCTTGACCTCAGCCCCCGTCGATTGATCCATTGCCTCGTAGCTGTAAACCGGCATAGCCCGATCTCCTGGAAAAAAACATCTGGTTCCCACGCTCTGCGTGGGAACCCGCCGGGCGACGCTCTGCGTCGTCCGGCGAATTCATTGTGAACAGCTTTTCTATCGCCTCTCGTAAAGCACTTTCGTCACGCTGCAAGTCCTTCGTCACGCTGCAAGCATTTCGTCACGCTGCCCGTCCTCGACGCAGAGCGTCGCGACGGCCCGTTCCCACGCGGAGCGTGGGAATGAGGTTGTACTCATCTGGTTCCCACGCTCTGCGTGGGAACCCGCCAGGCGACGCTCTGCGTCGTCCGGCGAATTCGTTGTGAACAGCCCAGTGAACAGCTCATCTATCGCCTCTTGTCAAACACTTCGTCACGCTGCAATCACTTCTTCACCCGGTCCAGTCTCGACGCAGAGCGTCGCGACGGGCGTTCCCACGCGGAGCGTGGGAACGAGACCGTGTTACTCAATGTCTTCCATCACCGTTTCGCGAACGACTTCGTCGATCGTCGTGATCCCGTCGAAAATCAGCTTCAGCCCCGCTTCACGCAAGCTGGTCATCCCCTGCGACCGGGCCAGATTGCGAACGTCGTCGACCGACGCGTCCGACGTAATCAGGTCGCGGATGTCGTCGTTGATCTCCATCAATTCATACAGCCCCGTCCGCCCCTTGTAGCCGGTGTTGTTGCACCGCTGGCAGCCGCGGCCGTAATAAAATTTGTATTTTCGCGCCTGATCAAGCGGCAATTGCAGCTCCATCAGCAGTTCGTCGCTGGGCTCGAACTGCGTGCGGCACTCGGCGCAGATTTTGCGCACGAGCCGCTGCGCGAGCACCGATTCGATGGTGGCCGTGATGAGGAACGGCGGAATCCCCATATCGCGCAGGCGGGTGATGGCCGTGGGGGCGTCGTTCGTGTGCAGCGTGCTGAACACCAGGTGTCCGGTGAGGGCGCTTTGCACGGCGATTTCGGCCGTTTCGTAGTCGCGGATCTCGCCGACGAGCACGATGTCGGGGTCGTGCCGCAGAATGGCGCGCAGCACGTTGGCGAACGTGACGTCGATGTCGGGATTCACGGGAATCTGCAACAGGCCGTAGATTTCGTACTCGACCGGGTCTTCGGTGGTGATGATCTTGGTCGAAATCTCGTTGAGCTCGTTGAGCACCGAATACAGCGTGGTCGTTTTGCCCGAACCGGTGGGGCCGGTGACGAGCACGATGCCGTTGGGCTTGCGGATCGCCTTGCGGAACCGCGACAGGGTGCCGGGGTCGAACCCGATCTTGTTGAGGTCGAGCTGCACGACGGTGCGGTCGAGCACCCGCATGACGACCGCCTCGCCGAACAGCGTGGGGAGCACGCTGACGCGCAGGTCGACCGAGTTGCCGCCGACGTTCAGCTCGATGCGGCCGTCCTGGGGGAGGCGGCGCTCGGCGATGTCGAGGTTCGACATGACCTTGATGCGGCTGACGATGGCGTTGGCGAGGTGCCGCGGCGGGGGGACCATTTCATACAACACGCCGTCGGCCTTGACGCGAATCTTGAATTCGTCCTCGAAGGGCTCGAAATGAATGTCGCTGGCCTGATCTTTGATCGCCAGCAGCAGCACCATGTTGAGCAGCTTGCGAATGGGGGCGGCGTCGGCCATTTCCTCGAGCGAGGCCAGATCGTAGCCGACATTGGCGTTGCGATCTTCCCACTCTTCGTCATCTTCGAGGCCGCTGATGACGTCTTCGATGCTCTCTTGCCTGTCGGCGTAGTAGCGTTCGATGGCGGCCTGGATGTCGGCGGGGTTCGACACGGCGCCGCGCACGTCGTAGCCTAGAAAGTTCCGCAGGTCGTCGAGGGCGCCGATGTTCTGCGGATCGGCCATGGCCACGGTCAGCACGTTGTTCTTGAGCGAGACCGGCATGATCTTGTAGATGCTGGCCATCGTCTCGGGAACCAGTTCGAGCACCTTGGGGGTGATCGTCGTGTCCTTGAGAGAGACGACCTGCATGCCCCACTGCTCGGCCAGGGCCTCGCTGACCTGCGCGTCGGTCACCAGGCCCATGCGGATCCCGACCCGTCCGATGACTTC
>DASYAR010000630.1:0-4964 GCA_036501235.1 Planctomycetaceae bacterium | reverse complement strand
CACGACATCCCGATTTCGAAAACAATCCTCCTGATCGAGGACGACGAAGCCGTGCGCGATTCGGTGCGCATGGGTCTCGTGCAATTTGGGTTCCAGGTCCTGGAAACATCCAATGGGGACGATGCCGCGATTCTGTGTCGGGCCTATGAAGGCAAGATTGATGCCGCGGTCATCGACATGGTCATGCCCCGCATGTGGGGCCATGAGATCGCTGCCCAGCTCCGCGAGATCTCTTCCCGCATCAAAGTCGTCTACATCTCCGGCCATTCCGAAGAATTCATGCTCGGGTGCGGCGTTCTGAAGGCCGAGGACGTATTCTTTCCGAAGCCGTTCTATCCCAGCGAACTGGCCGATAAGATCTATGAGATGTTGGGGGTTCCGAACCCTCTCATGGGATCCTGCCCGGTCGCTGATCCGGCAATACGAAGCCAGGAGAGCACGAACATGCGGGGGCCCACGGCAGCAACCCCGGCTGATCGCCCAACCGGGTCAGGAACCTGACCGCGGCTCGTCGAATGACCGATTTTGGGAAGCTGCGCGACAATTCCAAGTGGTGCGACAAACCTGCCGAGGGCAGCAATCCTTGATGTGTGCCACTCAACGTCGAGATCAAAATCTCGTCAGTCTCGACTTCGTATGGAAATCTCTTTACATGACGAGTAGAATCTGGATCGTTTAGGGTAAGTTATCCGGCTGTTCTCTGAATGGGCTGAGCTTGTCGAATTCTATCAGCCAGTGGTTTGTGAACCTGCAGAAGGGAGATGCTGAGGCCGCGCAGCGTCTCTGGGATCGGTATTTCACCGAGCTGGTCAAGTTCGCCCGCGTACGAATCAACAAATCGGCCCGCCGCACGAAAGATGAAGAAGACGTCGCGCTCAGCGTGTTCGACAGCCTGTGCCGGGGCGCTCAGGCAGGTCGTTTTGCGGACCTGCAAGGTCGCGACGAGCTGTGGATGCTGCTGCTGGCGCTGACCCGCCGCAAAATCATCGACCAGCATCGACTTTACGAGCGAACGAAGAGCGGACCAGGGTTAATCGACGTCGAAACCGACGTCAATCGAAAGCCGGGGACCGAAATCCTATTCAGCCTGGATGCCGTACTCGGGGAAGTCCCCAGCCCCGACCTGCTATTGCAGATGGATGAAGAATGGCAAAGACTGCTGCAACTGCTGCGAGACAATACGCTGCGACGGATTGCGGGCTGGCGGATTGAGGGATATTCTGTCGATGAAATTGCAAGCAAACTCGGCATATTGCCCAGGACCGTCGGCCGCAAGCTGATGGTCATCCGTTCCTGCTGGTGGAAGGAGATCGCACCGTGAATCTCGAACGGCTCGCCGATCTGGAGCAGCAGTACGGCAAGGGAGGGATGTCGGTCAGCGAAGAAGTCGACTTGATCTGTGATGAATTCGAGCTGGAATGGCAATCCGGCCGGTTTCCGCAGATCGATGATTATATCGGCCGGGTCGAACCTTCGAGCCGATCGCAACTCTACAGCGAATTGCTGGCGGTCGACGTCGCATACCGTCAGAAACAATCGGGCCACGCGAATTTTGAAGACTTGTTCAAGACGCCCGGAAGCGATTCGTTCCAGACGCCGGACGAGCCTGTTCAGACAGACGACGCGGCCGATACCGAGCCGGTTGCAGGATCCAGCGAGGTCATTGGCCATTATGAGCTGCTCGAGAAAATCGGCGCCGGCGGGTTCGGGGCCGTCTGGCGGTCGCACGACAGACACCTGAAGCGAACGGTGGCCGTCAAGGTTTCGCGGCATCCGCTCGACGGGGGCGTTGATCCCGACCTGTTTTTGCGAGAGGCCCGGATCGCTGCGGGACTGACTCATCCTGGGATCGTCGGCATATTCGAGGTCGGTTGCGAATCGCAGCGCGCCTATATTGTTTCCGAGTATATTGCCGGATCGGACCTGGACCGCTGGTTTGCCGCGGGCGACCGATCGGCGGCTGACGCGACCGTCACCTGCCGCAAGATCGCGCTGGCGCTGGACTATGCCCATCAGAACGGGGTCGTCCACCGCGACTTGAAGCCGGCCAATATCCTGGTCGACGCCGACGGGGAACCTCACCTTGCCGATTTCGGCATGGCAAAGTGCCTGACGCACGAGACGGCAGACACGCTCGATGCCCAATTGCTGGGGACACCTGCGTATATGAGTCCCGAGCTGGCCTCCGGGCGTGCCCATCAAGTCGATGCGCGAAGCGATATCTACAGCCTCGGGGTCGTCTTGTATCAGCTTTTGACGGGCCAAGTCCCTTTCGAAGGCCCGTTGACAGCCGTCCTGCAGCAGATCGTGAATGACGAACCGCCGCCGCCGCGCGTCATGTGTCTCGACGTTCCGCGCGACCTGGAAAGCATCTGTCTCAAAGCGATGGCAAAAGACGCTGACGATCGATACCAGAGCGCCCAGCACCTGGCGGACGACTTGCAGCGTTACTTGAACGGCGAGCACACCATCGCCAGGCCCTGCACGGTTCTGGAGCGTGTGTGGCGCCGCTTCCGTCGGAACTCGGTCACGACCGGAGGTGCCGCGTTCCTGGCACTGTTGGTACCGCTGGCGAGCGTCATGTCGTGGAACAGTGCTCGTCATCTGGAACGGCAGGCTGTGCCCGCCGCGGCAGATGTGCCGGTCGCTGCTTCGCCTCGATCGGTGCTGATCACGACGGAACCTGCCGGAGCTCGCATGGCGATCGCGCCGATCGACGAAGAAACGGGACGTCCGATCGAGTCCCGGGCCCTGCGCCCGGTCGGATCGACCCCGCTGGTGGTCGAACTGCCGCCAGCCATGTACCTTGTCGTGGTCGACATTCCGAACTTCGGTTTTCATGAGGTTTACCGGCTCGTGCCGCGCCCGGACGAGCTCGTGCCGCTCAATCATCTCGCCTCGCGATCGCAGGCGAAGTCCGACGGGACAATTGAACTTGAGCCGATCCGAATCCGGCCCGGAACAGAAGTCGTTTCTGGAATGGCTTTGTTTTCCGGGGGCCGGTTTACGATGGGAGACGCCAAGCTGACAGGGGCTCCGCTCCAGGAATCTGACGTTTCCAGCTTTTATCTCGCGCCTCATGAAGTGACAGTCGCTGAATTCCGCAGTTTCTTTAACGGCCTGCCTTTCGATCTGGTTCACGCTGCTAAAGGCTGCAAATTGCCGCTCGATGATTCGTCGGCACTGACTTGCGTGACGTTTGCAGAGGCACTGAAATATGCCGAGAGAATCGGACTGCGGTTGCCGACCGAAGAAGAATACGAGTTCGCGGCGACAGGCGGCGGGACGCGCCGCTACCCTTGGGGAGACCAGGCGAATCTCCTCGACAAATGGGATTTTGGCCCGTCGGGGCAGCCGGAATTCGATCACACCGAAACCAAACCTCCTGTATTCGGGCTCTACTCGAATGTCGTCGAGTGGACGGATTCCCGCAAAAAACACCCTGCGCAGGCCAAGTCCCGCCCTGCTGATCCGTCGCCTATGGCCCAATTGACGACTCTTGATCCTCGCGCCGTGCGCGGCGGCCCACTTTCCGTCGCGCGCCGCGACCCCGAGAATCGGGAGCTACACGCCGGGCCACGCTGGAGTAATGTCTTATCGCAGGATTCGCGATACCCTGGCGTGGGGTTTCGCTGCGCGCGCAGCGTACGGCCCCGACTGCTGGATTAGCCGGATTGCCTGGCCAAACCACCAGCAGAAGAACCTCCGGTCCCTCTCGTACTGGTGATTCGGATCCTGGCAGGCACCAACCTTTTCAGCATCGCTGCGATTTTTCGCCCGGCATTAGATTCCCGGCTTGTCAGCCTAGCGCAGCACGCCCGAAAACATCGGATCGGGTTGGGGAGCAAGTTCCGCCGTTTCATCCGCCTTCGGCAACGGCAGAAGAGTATGGTTCAGAGATAAAATCGGTTCGGGGCAGTCACACCCCATCTGCATTTGCATCTCGGTCGTCGCATACAGCCCCACGGGATTGCAATTTACATCCGGTTCCGCCACGACGTAGTACAGGTTCCCATTTAGCTGCCAATACAGATAGAGCGGGCAATACGAAATCAGGCTGTCTTTGACTTCGCCGCCGCGTCCCGCCTCCGAGGGTGTGTTCGCCGTCGCACCGGCGGTCAGCCACAGCCCGGCACAGCAGCAACTCGCGAAACAGAACCACAGCGCGCGTTTCAACTTCTTCATGACGTATCTCTCCTGCTGGAAATAATTAAGAACCTGCGTCGATCTCCTCGAGCGGGTGCGCAGACTGATCCCGCCGGCACGTCCACAGCCATCTGGCCGGGGTTTTTCCGGCCTTGGTTGCGGCGTGATTCACGATTCAAAAAACAGGCATCCCTTCATCCGGGATACCGTCAAAACGGGGGTGCGCACGACACAAAATCCGGACAAATTGCGCGGAATTCCCAAAAAAGCTAAAGTTTGGGGTCGAAACGCAGTTCGAATCGCTCGAATACTCAAAAACAGAGGGGCAAAGTGGGTCGAATCGCTGCAGATTCGGAGGGTTTGGCCGACGACCAATGAGGGTGACGGGCACCGCATGGCTGTCGGGCTGGAAAGGCTGACCTGCACTAACGACAACCTAGTGCCTCGGACTCCGCAAAATGAGCAATGCGCCCGATCCGCTGCGGAATTAGAAAGTAGGAATCCAAGCCTGATGCCTCTTCCACCAGTTCGAAACGGCTTATCCAATTGTCCGGTCAGGAACTGGATGCGATCCTGGAGCCATTGCCGGCGGTGTTCGTAGTTCTTGCCGGACAGTGGATCGTTGCCGCAGAGGAACGATGGGCGTCGTCGGCCCAGGAATACGCGTGGGGTGACATGATCTGCCAGGCAAACCTCATCTTAGCCCAACTTCCCCAACCGTCGACGTAAGTCCTTGCGCCACAACAGCCGGACCCCCGGTTTTTCCACTACATTGGCTTTTGGATTACTGGGTTGGGCCTCCGGGTTGCAGTCGGAAG
>DASYAR010000629.1:0-2893 GCA_036501235.1 Planctomycetaceae bacterium | reverse complement strand
GGGCAACGTCTTCAAAAATCAAGGATCCCTTCGATGCCCTTCGGGCATCGAAGGCCACAGTGAGGGCTTCGCCCCAGCCGCAGACGATTCCGATCTCTTTCGCCTGCGGCGAAGCCGCAGGACGCCGCCGCGTCGCGGCGGCGGAACACGTTTGGTTGCGGCCTTGGCTGCGCTGGTTAACCGCGACCCGACAGGGGAGCGCGTATCGCAGGCCGTTTGGTATTCCCGAGTGCAAGGCGCTTTCCCCAATCTGGAACGCAATCTGCGCGATCCCGATGTCAATCATCGCTCAGGACACGCGCTCCCCTGCGACCACAACGGAACTCGTCGGCTCTGCCGCCGAATTCCGTTGTGGTCTTCGGGTCGCGGTTAAACAATTCGTGCATAGCCAAGCTGGCGTGATGCGCCTATAATTCCGCCGGTCGGGTTTGGCACTCCGTCACGAACGTGCCGGGCGGTATCTGCTGTATTGTCGGATGACGGTCGGCGCGCCCCCGCTGAACGCGTTGCTACGGCGAGGAAATTCTTCTTGGAGCGAGCGATGGATCACGAGTTGCGGGAAAAGTGTATCGACCTGATTGCCCGGATCAAGCACCTGCAGGACTCTCTTTGACCTCGCCGGCAAACAGCAACGCTCGGTAGCGATTAATGATCAGATGGCGGCCCCTGGTTTCTGGGATAATCCTCCCAAGGCCCAGGAGCTGGTTGATGAATTGCGCCGCCTGACGCGAGAAATCAAACCGCTCAAAGATTTGCATACGGCCGCCGACGATCTCGGCGTGCTGATGGAGTTTGCCGCCGAAGATAAAACCGGCGATACGACGCGCGAGCTGATGCAAACCGTGGACCGCACGGCGGCGCAACTCGATGCCGTCGAGTTGCAGGCGATGCTCTCACGGCCCGAAGATTCGTGCGGAGCGTATCTCAGCGTGCAGGCGGGTGAAGGGGGAACCGACGCCTCGGATTGGGCCTCCATGCTGCTGCGGATGTATCAGCGATGGGCCGAAGACAACGGCTACCAGACCGAAATGCTCGACCTCTCTGAGGCGGAAGAGGCCGGCATCCGCAGCGCGGCCCTGGCGATCCGCGGCGACTACGCCTATGGGCATCTGAAGGGAGAAGTCGGCGTGCACCGTCTGATCCGCATCAGCCCGTTCGACGCGGCCGGTCGTCGGCAGACGTCGTTCGCTGCGATCGACCTGGTTCCCGAGCTCGATGATGACGTCAAAATTGAAATCGACTGGGATAAAGACGTGCGCGAAGACGTGTTCCGAGCTTCTGGGGCCGGGGGGCAAAAGGTGAACAAGACCAGCTCTGCCATTCGGCTTACGCATCTGCCGACAAACACTGTCATCCAGTGCCAGAACGAGCGGAGTCAGCACAAGAACCGGGCCATCGCCCGCAAAATGCTCATCGCCAAGCTGTTCCAGTCCGAACAGGACAAACGCGACGCCGATTTGGCGGCAAAACGCGGTGAGAAGACCAAGATCGGATTTGGTGGTGGGACGATTCGCACGTACGAGCTGAACCCGACGCAGCGCGTCAAAGATCATCGCACTCTGTACGTCTCGAACAATCCCAGCCGCGTACTCGACGGCGAGCTCAAGCCGTTCATCGAAGCGTACCTGCGCGAGCAGATCGGCAAGCCGGAGAAGCTGTCCTAGTGGTACTCTTGAAAACTGCAAATTGAGAACTTTGTCATTGAAAATTGAAATTTCCGAGCCTCATTTTTCAATTTGCATTTGATAATGTTCAATCTGCCATTCTGATTTCATGTCCCCTCCCTCCGGCTCGCGCCACATCGAAAAAGAATTCGGCGTCCCCATTCCGGGGGAAATCCTGGATCCCGCCCAATGGGCCAAGACGGCGCTCAAAAAGGTTCCTGAGGGAATTCTCGATATTCAGACGTTGTTCGGACGAAATGCCCCGGTGGTGTTGGATCTCGGATGTGGCAATGGACGGTTTTCGATTGCCAGCGCGCTCGAGCGTCCTGACCACGACCATCTGGCGGCTGATATCCTGCCGGTCGTCATTCGATACGCGACCCGTCGCGGAAATCAACGGGGCTTAAGCAATATCCGCTTCGCCGTCATCGGTGGACGCGAGCTATTGGCCGACAGGATCGCGCCGGGCGGCGTGGTCGAGATTCATTGTTATCATCCGCAGCCGTATTACGAATGGAGCCAGGTGGCACGCCGCCTGATCACTCCCGAATTTCTGTCGCTGGCGCATCGGGCGCTTGTCCCGGGGGGCTTGTTCGTCATTCAGACCGACAATCCGGGATACTGGAAATATATCCGGGAAGTCGTTCCCGTATTTTTCGATTTTGAAGAATTGACTGGTCGCTGGTCGAATGCACCCCAAGGCCGGACGCGCCGCGAAATTGTCGCCTTGCGGCAAGGGCTCCCCGTGTTTCGAGGTATGGGCCGCGCAAAATTGAATTTGAGCGAACAACAAGCGCTGATGCTCGCCGAATCACTGCCTCCCCCCACCTTCGACGCCAGCCGCAAGCTGCGCCAGCTCGATGCGCTGGAGCGCGAACGGGATTAGTTGTACAGCGCGTACAAGATCTGCAGAGTGGCGGTTCGAGTGTCACCGAAAACTGCGGAGCAGCGGCATCAGCTGCTGGGATATCGCGAAAGTGATCTGAAGCCCCGGAGGGGCGAAATACCGCGGAGAATCGACGCGTCATTGCGAATGGTCCCTGCCCAATCGGTTTCAGCAAAAAAGTCGTTACGCAATAGCTCATGTCGCTCCTCATGGGACTCGACACAAATTTCAACTCCCAGTCGCTCGCACCACCGGCCAATCTATACCACCCCCGACCGGGGCTCGTCGCGACCAACTTGCTGACGAAGCCACATCGCCAGCGAATTCGCACTCCACCATGGCA
>DASYAR010000628.1:0-11980 GCA_036501235.1 Planctomycetaceae bacterium | reverse complement strand
GGAAAGATGCGATCGACGTCGTCCGCGTGGTGGATCGGACCGTTGCCGGGTACAAGCCGTTTGCAGCCGTTCAGGATGACATCAAGGCTCACCTGAAAGACGAGGAGTGGACGAAGGCCAGCAAGGCCCTCTTTAAGGATTTGAACGAGCACGCCACGATCGTCAAGATGACCGACAAGCTGTGATCAAAGCTGCCAGGACCAGGGTGGCCGTTTCGATCCGCAGCACGCGCGGGCCCAACGAGACCAGCGCGGCCCCGCGACTGGCGGCCAGTTCGACTTCAGCCTCGGTAAAGCCTCCTTCCGGTCCGACCGCCACGACCACGCGCCCCGCGTCGTAAATTTGCCCACAGTCAAACGGGGCTCCTCCCGGATGTGCCAGCCAGATGTTGCCGGCAGCCGGTTCCTGCAGCAGGAATGCAGGCCATTCCGCGGGCTCGGCCAACTCCATGAGCCGAGTCCGCCGGCATTGTTTGCTGGCTTCGATGATTGTGCGCCTCATTTTTTCGAGCTTGCCCGGACCAGGGACCACGACGCTTCGTTCAGTGACCAGCGGGACCAGCCGCCGCACACCCAGCTCGGTGGCTTTCTCGACGAGCCAGCCGAATCGGTCGCCTTTGGGAACGGCCACGGCCAGAACCAGGTCGACGGCCGGCTCGGTGCGAGACACACGCGGCTCGTGAACGACCAATTCCACGCCGCCGGGTTCGACTCCAGTGACGTCGGCCGGGGCCTCAAAGTCACCGCCATCGAACAAGACGACGCTTTGCCCGACTCCGATCCTTAAGACACGAACCAAATGATGTGCTTCGGGCCCCGCCAGGTGCAGCGTCCCTGCCCGGAGTGGGCCCCTCACGAAAAACCGCCGCGACATTCGCCTCTCCCCACTGATGGATACGTGGCTGAGCGGACGATTATATCAGGGAGTTCTGCATGACGCAGACACTGCGCCGGCGGTTTTGGCAGAAAGCAGCACACGATGTACGCAAATTACTGGGGTCTCGCTGAAATCCCGTTTCGCAATACGCTCGACCCGCGCTGGTTCTATGAAAGCCCGGTTCACGAAGAAGCCCTGGCACGGCTGCTGTTCCTGATCGAGAACCACCGCCGCTGCGGCGTGCTGTCCGGCCCCGGAGGCACGGGAAAGACGTTGATCCTCGAGCTCCTGCGCAGGGAAGTCGCACGCGGCGCCGGCGAAATCGCCCGCATTGACCTGTTCGGACGGACGGCCCGTGAATTGCTGTGGGAAACCGCCGCCGAGCTGGGGCTGTGCCCCGACCAGGACGACGGTCCGCACCGATTGTGGCGGAAGCTGCACGACCACGTGCTGGCCAACCGCTACGCGCAAGCGCCGCTCGTATTGGTGCTCGACCATCTCGATCGGGCGCAGGCCGAGTGCGTGGGCGTCGTCGAGCGACTGCAGCACTTGTCTGCTTCCGGAGACACGGGCCTCACGTTGATTCTGGGTGTTCGCGGCGATCGGAGCGGGAGCTTGTCCGAAGCTTTGCGGGAAGTCTCAGACCTGCGCATCGAACTGGCGCCGTTCGATCGCGAGCAGACCCAGCACTTCGTCGAAACACTGCTGTTCAAGGCCGGGGCGACGCGAACACTGTTCGAACCCGAGGCCTTCGATCGTCTGTTTGCGGAAACCCGTGGCATTCCCCGCGCGTTGAATCGCCTGTGCGACCTGGCGCTATTGGCGGGCATGGCCGACGGCGTAACGGCCATTGACGAAGAGATCATCCGTGCCGCCGCCGAAGAGCTGCACGTTCGCACGCCGCTCGAGCGCCCCTCGTCCCGCTTCCGCGAGCGATTCGCTACCGGGGTTTGACCTTTGCCGCGACTGGGCAACGGCCCGGTGGCCTCGCCTTGCGGCAAGGCGGCAGGGTTGCGCAGCAACAAAAATCGCGCCCCCAAATGGTATTATCGTTGCTGCCAGCGGCGCCGCAGCACACGGTCGCCCACGCCACTCGCCCGCACGGAATTCGGGTTTCGCGGGCATTCGGTGCTCGACCCGTCCCAATTGACCCATTAAGATAACTTGATGGGGGCTGTCGGCTGCGTGCAGGGCTTGCAATCCGGGGAGAAACATGTTGACGAAACTCGGCAAAATCGTGACCGTGGGAACCATCCTGCTGTGGGCAGTGCTCGTGACGACCTGGGTCTCGCCCGTCCCTTCAGCTCACGGGCAGGAGAAGAAGTCTTCGAAGAAATCGGCGAAGGGGGGCAAGGTCAAGCCGCTGGCCAATACCAAAAACCTCGACATGAAGGCCGACCAGCTCCAGTCGTCGTTCACCCGCGATGCCGAAGAATTAGCCGGCCAATATGCCGAGGCGGGCCATCTGGAAAAGGCCAAATCGATTCTAGAATCGGCCCTGGCTGTCAATCCGCAGTCGGCCAGCATTCAGAAGAAGCTGGACCAGGTCAAAGAAGGGATGATGAATTCCAACGACTATGAAGTCGACGTGAATGCGGCCCGCGGTTGGGAGCCTTCCGGGGCGACGGTCTTCGAAAACCGGCCCCTGCGAATCAAGGCCGAGGGAACCTACAAATTCGACTCCGGGGCCGGCAGCCTGACCGCCGCCGGGTTTCCCCAGAAAGATCCGAATCAGGACATGGTCCCCGGACTCTTGTGCGGGGCATTGATCGGCGTCATCGTCGGCGAAGCCAAGGCGGGGAAACCGTTCCTGATCGGCGACAGCCTCGACTTCACTCCCAGGGAAACCGGCATTCTCCTGCTGAGGATCAATTCTCCTGCGGGCAATAAGAACAGCGGCAAGTTGAAAGTTTCGATCAGCGGCAACGTACAACCCCAGTGAACACTCATGCCGCTCTCCGCTGACAGGGCGCCGGTCCGCATCGGCGTCGCCGGACTGGGGCGTGCGGGAACGTACCATCTCGAGCGCCTGGGCCTGCGTGAAGATTGCCGCGTCGTCGCCGCCTACGACGATTGCGCCACGGCGCTGGCTCGTGCCGACGCGGTTGCTCGGCGACTGCATTCCACGTGGAGCGATTTCCTGGCGGACGGTCATGTCGAACTGGTGTTGCTGGCGGCGCCGCCAGCGCTGCATGCCGAACTGGCGATTGGAGCCCTGGCGGCCGGCAAGCACGTCGTCATCGAGACGCCGTTGTGCCTGAACCTGGCCGAGGCCGATGCCATCGCGGCCGCGGCACGGCGCACCGGAGGGCTGGCTTGCGTGGCGCAAACGCGCCGCTGGAGCGATGACTTTCGCACGGCCCAGGCGGCGCTCGCCTCAGGCGAATTGGGAGAGCCGCGGTCCCTCAAATACGTCAATTGGCAATACAATCCGCAACTTCGACCGCCGGCGGAGGGGGCGGCGCTGCTCAACGGCGGCCCGGGAACGGCCGTCCCCGACTGGCGACGTCACTCATCGACGGGGGGAGGATTGTTGTGGGAATTCGGCGTGCACTATTTTGATCAACTCCTGCAGCTCGCGGGACACCCTGCCGAGTCGGTGTTCGCCCGGCTGACTCCCTCCGCCGCGTGCGATTGCGACGACGGATTTCTGGCAATCGTGAGTTTTTCCGGCGGGTTGACCGCACACGTCGAAGCCAGCCGCGTCGCCGCCGCACCTCTGTCGACGGGCTGGATGATCGACGGTGATCGGCGCAGCTACGCGGGTTTTACTCAATATAGTCCCAATCGCGACGGCGAAGTCGTCGACCTGCCGCTCATGCCTGTGCCTGCACCGGCGGATGAGTTTTATCGAAATGTCGTCAACCATTTGCGGAACGGCGATCCGAGTCCTGTGCCGCTGGACCAGGCACGGCAAGTGATCTCGCTGATTGAAGCCGTCCGCCGGTCGGCCCAAACCGGCCAAGTGGCTTCCGTCGAACCATGAAACCGGTGTGGGCTTCGGTGACTCAGAGCGTACGTCTCCTGCCCGTCTGCCCGTCTGAAGTCGCTCGATACCGCTGTTCAGGGGTGTGAAGACTTGCTAAACTATTCTGGCCGCGAGCCTGTCGGCGAACGGCTGTTTATCCCGACGAGGGCCGCGCACTCATGCCGCCGATCAAAGATTCCAAAGATATTTTCCAAGTCTACCAGACCGGGGCGCTGACGGTGGTCGGGTTCGGCGGCCGCGAGATTCTCGATCAGATCGACCTCTCGGCCTGCCGATCCGAGATCCTAGGGCTCGTCGAAACGCACAAATGCCAGACGCTGGCGTTCGACCTGTCGGGGGTCAAATTGATCCCCAGCGGGATGCTGGGCCTCTTGGCTTCGCTGCGGAAAATGAATATTGGGGTGCATCTCTATAATCCCTCGCAGGACGTCGCCGAGGTGTTGCAGATCACCCGCCTGGCAGAAGTCATGCCGATTCACTACATCGACGTCGACTCGCAGGGCGAGACGGCATAAACGGCATCCCGTGCGGGGTTTCCGTAGCTTGTGAATTTCCTGTGTGAACGATCCGACAACCTATTGCATCGGGTCGGATGAGCCGTACAATAAAAGTGCGGGTTCTTATCCCCTGTGCCGAGTTGCGCGGGGGAGAGTGATCCGATCGTTCGTATCGCATGGAAATTGCCGCTCATCCGGGGTCGTCGCCTCGGTCTCAATCGGGTTGTTTCTGGGAGCTCGCCCCGCATGTCGAAGAAGTACCTCAGCCTCGAAGAAGCCGCGGAAAAGCTGGGAATCAGCACGACGGAGCTTAATCGTCTGCGGGAAAAGGGGATGATTCGGGCGTTCGCCGACCGCGGCACTTGGAAATTCAAGGAAGACGACGTCGAAACTCTGGGACGCAGTCGCGAGGCCGATTCGAACCCCGACGTTCCTCTCGTTTCTGATGCGGACGACAGTTCCGTGATGGACGATGACTCCGAAGACGTGCTCGGCAGCCAGCCGACCGTGATTCGCAAGGGCGACGACAGCAGTTCCGACAGCGACGTCCGGCTGATTTTCGACGACTCGATGAAGGTGGAAGAGCCCAGTGCATCGCCTCTGCTCGACGATTCCGACAGTGATGTGAAGCTGGCCCCCTCGGCGATCGGCGCCGATTCCGACAGCGACGTCAAGCTGGCCGGGACCACGCCGGGGATCTTCGACAGCGGGTCCGACAGCGATGTGAAGCTCGTCACCGATGAAATTCCGGTCGCCGATACGTCAGGCAGCGACAGCGACGTGCGTCTGGTGTCGAGCGACTCATCGGGCGAAATGAAATTGACGGGCAGCAGCGACGACCATGTCGCACTGGTGGGAGACGACGATTCCTCCGTCGGGGTCGAATCGTCGGACAGCTCTTCGGAAAGCTCGGTGATTTCCGGCGACAGCGGTATTTCGCTCGGTGAAGGGAGCGGCATCGCTCTGGCCAGCGACAGCGGCATTTCGCTCGAAGGCCCCAACGACAGCGGCATTTCGCTCTCCGGAGAGGCCTCGATCCTTCTCGAAGCCGACAGCGGAATTTCGCTGGCGGGCGAGATGCCGCTCAAGGGTGACAGCGGAATTTCGCTGGCGGGCAACATGCCGCTCAAGAGCGATAGCGGCATTGCCCTGGCGCCGGCTGCGGACAAAGGCAAGGGGAAGAAAGGGGCCGGTAAGAAGCAGGAAGCCACCCACGGCGATGACGACCTCAGCGGCACCGTCCCCTTGATGGACGTTCCACTCGCCGGCGATGAAGACCTGCTCGACACGCAGATGGAGGTCCCCAATCTCAGCGACAGCAGCGAGTCGTCGCAGGACCTGTTCGGCAGTTCGACGGGCGATTCAACCAACGTCATCACTCTCGATGACGAAGAAGAGTCGGGCTACGACATGACCGCCGATATCCCCACGTCGGGGTCATCGGTCGACGAAGAAGAAGAGGTCATTTCTGCTGAAGAAGACGAGGAGCCCGTGGAAATCTCCGACGAACTGATCGGGGAAGATGACGAGCTGTCCGAAGACGTGTTCGGTGCCGAAGATGAAGACTTTGCCTCGGACGTCGAATCGGGGGAAAGCTCGTCGGAATTGCCAATCGCCCCCCGCGGGATGGTCGCCGTGGCCGAGCAGGAATGGGGGACCCCGGTCCACGCGATGCTGATCGCCTCGACCGTTCTGACGCTGGTCTGCGGAATCGTGGTGTTTGATATGGTCCGCAACATGTGGCATACCGACATGGCCAATCACAGCCCAATCTCGACCATGTTCGTGGACCTGCTCAAGGATATGTAGGGCTTGGCAGGTTTTTGCCAAAATGCTATAAGCCCGCTCCGATTTCGGACAAAAAGCTGTTTTCCGAAGTCAGCCGTCGTCGAAATTCCCCAGTTTTTCCCGGGAAAATCGATTGTCGGCCCTGAGACGAACAAACTTGAACCGCAATCAGCCTCTCAAGCTCTCAATACGTTTCCTTCCTTCATCGGCGTTCCTGAATAAGCGACGGACCACCTCCTCGCCGGCACAGGCTGCTGTTTCACGGATTTTCATCCGCGCGAACCGGCGGTAACCTCTGACGGCAGCTGTGCTTCCGGCGTTTTGGCGGGAAAGGAGTCCCGGCATGTCGTTGGCATTTCGCGTTTTGCTGGCAGGAGCATTCGGGCTGTTGTCCCTTTCGCAATCCGCCTGCAATATGGTGCCTCGTTCGCAACTGGCGCAAGCCCAGAATCGCACGCGGCAACTCAGCGAACAGAACCGGGCGCTCTTGGCCCAGCAACAGGCGCTCAATCAGCAGTTGGCAGGCCTCAATGCCAGCAAGGAAACGCTGCAAAGCCGGCTCGATAACCTGCTGGCCGAGCGGAATCAGTTGGGCGCTACGCGCAATCCCCTCTCCGACGCCACGAATCGACAATTCGCCGATCTGGAAAGACGCTATCCCGGTTTCCAGTTCGATCCGCAGACGGGGGTCAGCAAATTCTCAAACGACATTCTGTTCGAATCGGGAAGCGACGAGCTTCGAGCGGATGCGGCGCCGCTCCTGGCCGAATTCGCCGGCATCCTGAATTCGGGCGATGCATCGCAGCTCAACGTGCTGGTCGCCGGCCACACCGACGACCAACCGGTGAAGAAAGCCAGCACCCGATCGCGGCACCCGGACAACTGGTATCTTTCGGCCCACCGCTCGATCAATGTCGTTCATGAACTGCACAAGCATGGAATCAAGAACAACCGCATGGGCGTCGCCGGTTATGCCGAATATCAGCCGCGCGTGGCCCGAACCTCCGACGATGCGCGGCGGCAGAACCGGCGCGTCGAAATCTTCGTGCTGGCCCCTGGCGCATCGACTGCCGGCTGGGACCCGGGCACGATCCGGAAATAAGTGACCGCAATCTGGCCGCTATGGTTTGCCCGTCGCGCGGTAGTCGATGCCGAGCTGATTGAACAGAAACGCGAAGACGTCGACCGTCTGTTCGATCCGTTCCGACAAGCCTGTCCCCGCGCCGTGTCCCGAGTTCGAGCTCGTCCGCAGCAGGACCGGCACGTCGGCCGAGACGACGGACTGCAGGCGGGCGGTCATCTTGCGCGATTGCATCGGATCGACGCGCGGGTCGTTGGCTCCGGTCAGAAACAAGACGGACGGATACCGGATCCCCGATTGGACATGGTGATACGGCGAATAGGCATACAGTGCCCGAAACTGGTCGGGACTGGCGATAGTGCCGAATTCCGAAATGTTGAACACGCCGTTGGCCGACAGTTCGACCCGCAGCATGTCGTAGATACCGACGTGCGAGATCACCGTCTTGATCAGTTCGGGATGCTGGGTGAGCATGGCCCCCATGAGCAGCCCACCGTTGCTTCCGCCTTCGATCGCCAGCTTCTCGGCCGACGTGTAGCGACGGTCGATCAAGTGCTTGAGGACGGCGGTAAAATCGTCGAATACGTTTTGCTTACGGGTGAGGTTTCCCCCGAGGTGCCAGGGCTCGCCATATTCTCCGCCACCGCGCAGGTTGGCGACGACGCAAATGACTCCCTGATCGAGCAGCACACGGCGCGTGGCGCTGAACGACGGAGTCAGGCTCACACCATAGCCGCCGTACCCGTTCACAAGGGCCGGACTCGATCCGTCTGGCTTAAATCCTTTCGGCAGCATGATATTCAGCGGGACCTTCGTGCCATCTGCGGAGATCGCGAATTCGCGAACGACTTCAATGTCGCGGAAATCGACCGGCGCGTCAGTTGCCAGCACGGTTTTTGCCGTTTTTCCCGCGGCCGCGCGGAAGCGATAGTAAGCCGGCGGTTCGACGTAGGACGTGTCGCTGAACAGGACGTCATCCCCTTCCAGCTTCGTCAATCCGCCGGCCGTGGCCAGCGCTGGCTGCTCCGGTCCCTCCACGCGCTTGCCGTTGAGATCGAACACCCGCAGCTCCGAGGGACCGCCGAGCTGATACATCACGTACAGCCGCGTCTCGGTCGCCAGCACGCTCGGCGGCGCGTGATAGAACGAAGTCACGATCGTATCAGGCCCTTCCTCGATCACGGTCTGGGCGCGATCGAGGCGCGGGCCTGAGACCGGAACGCGCACGATTTTGCCGCGCGGCGCCCCGGCACGCGACGTCAACAGCAGGTCTTTCTGCGGCCCGAACGTAACCTGAATAATGCGGTCGGGAAAATCGGCGATGCGTTGCCATTTCCCCTCGGGGGAGCGCAGATAATGCGCAAACTCTCCTCCATCGCCGTTTTGCATCGTCGCCAGCAAAGTGCCCGTCGCGTCGTGCATTTCGAACTGAATTTCGGCGACCCGCGGGAAGTCCTGCCCCAGTTCGTATCGGTCGTCGGCGGTCGGAGTTCCGAATTTATGGAAATAAACCTGCTGGAAGAAATCCAGATCGGCTGGTGGGCGTTCCCCCGAGCGAGGATGACGCGTATAGAAAAAGCCGCTGCCGTCGGGGAGCCAGGCGAGGTCTCCCCCGGCCGTCCCCGTGTTGACTCGCGGGATGGCCTCACGGACCTGCTGGCCGGTCGCCGTGTCGAAAACGTGCACGTCACCGGCCTCCGTCCCGGCGTTCGACAGCGACACGGCAACGAACCGTCCGTCAGGGGAGGGGACGAACCAGTCGATCGTCGTGGCGCCTGTCTCGTCGATCACATTGGGATCGGCCAGCACGCGCGAGGCGCCGAGCGCATCGGCCGACGGAAAGACGATCAGGAAGGGTTGCTGCCTGGGGGGCTCGCGTTTGATCGCGAACAATGTCCCCTTACGATATTCCAAGCCCGAATAGGCGATCGTTTTGGCCGACATGATCTGCGTCACGCGAGCCCGAATCGCAGCGACATGCGGCAGCCGATCGAGAAACGCCCGCGCATGGGCGTTTTGGGCGTCGCTCCAGGCCTTCACTTCGGCCGCATTCCAGTCTTCGAGCCAACGGTAATCGTCTTCGACGGAGACGCCATGATGAACGTCGGTGACCGGCCGTTTCGGCGTTCCAGGAGGCATGGCGCTGGCTGAATCCAGAATTAGAAGGCACAGAATTGATACTTGTATCAACCGGATCATCGCAGGTGTCTCGCTAAAAATACCTCATTCGTGAAGTGCGGAGGTCGCGACCAGCACGACAGCTTCGCAGACGGCGATTCGTTTCCACCATAGCCGCGGCCCGGACCTAAAGGAAGGCTTTGAAGTTTTCAACCCGGCTCGCTGGGGCGAGTTTCCCGCGCCCGATTGATTTTGCGTTCGCCACTCGCGTCCGCTACGATGGATTCCGGTGTAGGTTCCGTATTTTGTCGCTTGCGACAGGAGTCAGGGAATGACGCGTGAGTTTCTCTGTTCGACCTGGACATTGCTGGCTCTCGTGGTCGGGGCGACGAATTTCGCCCTGGCCGACGAACCTGCGCCGAGGAAGCCGCAGGCGGACGCACGAGTTGCCGCGGAGCTGGCTACATCCCCCGAAACGCCTTCGGTCGAGCAACTCACCGAGATGGTGCGCAAGTCGGTTGTCGTCGTGACGGTGACCGGTCGCGACGGCAAGCAGCAGGGGTTGGGGAGTGGTTTCGTCGTCTCGGCCGACGGATTAATCGCCACCAATCTGCACGTCATCAGCGAAGGCCGACCGATTTCGGTCCAAACGGCGGACGGGAAGAAATACGACGTGACGGCGGTCCACGCCTTCGATCGGCCACTCGATCTGGCACTGATCCGCATCGACGCCAAAGACCTCGCCCCCCTGCCCCTTGGAGATTCCAATAGCCTCAAACAGGGACAGCCCGTCGTGGCGATCGGCAATCCGCACGGGCTGAAGCACAGCGTCGTCACGGGTGTCGTGTCGGGGACGCGTGAAATCGAAGGCCGGCAGATGATTCAGCTCGCCATTCCGATCGAACCGGGAAATAGCGGCGGCCCGCTATTCGATATGCAGGGGCGTGTGCATGGGCTGTTGACGATGAAGTCGGCCATCACGCAGAATCTGGGCTTTGCGATGCCGATCAACGCGTTGAAACCTCTGATTGCCAAACCGAACCCGACATTGATGTCGCGCTGGCTGACGATCGGCGCTCTCGACCCCAAAGAATGGAATACGCTGTTCGGCGCCAACTGGCGGCAACGGGCGGGACGAATCCTGGTGGACGGCATGGGCAACGGATTCGGCGGCCGGTCGATTTGCCTCGCGCAATCGCTCCCTCCCGAGCCGCCGTTCGAAATTGGCGTGACGGTTAAGCTTGATCGGGAAGAAGGTGCCGCGGGACTGGTTTTCTGTTCCGACGGCGGCGACGTGCACTACGGATTTTATCCGTCCAATGGAAATCTGCGATTGAGCCGGTTCGACGGACCCGACGTCTTCTCGTGGGCCGTGCTGGCCGAAGTGAAGAACCCCAGTTATCGCCCCGGTGACTGGAACTCGCTCAAGGTGCGTTTCGAAAAAGGCAAGATACAATGCTTCGTCAACGACATGCCGGCGATCGAATCGACCGACGCCCGCTTGACCGCCGGCCAGGTCGGCCTGGCCAAGTTCCGCACGACCGAGGCGCAGTTCCGATCGTTTCGCGTTGGCAAGGAGCTCACTGCGAACCGTCCGCCAGACGACGTCGCCGCCCGGCTGAAACAGGTGATCGACGAACTTCCCACTGACGCGGGCAACCAACCCGACGCTGCGGCCAAGCTCGCCGACGATGCGGCCAGCGTCGCGACGCTGCGCGAGCGGGCCGTGGCACTCGAACATCAAGCCGAGCAATTGAAAAAACTGGCGCAAAACGTCCATCAGCGCCGCGTCGAGAAGGAGCTGGCCCGACTTTTCGAAAAACCAAATGACGATGAGATCGACCTGTTCCATGCCGCGCTGCTCGTTGCGTATCTCGACAACGACGAAGTCGACGTGGAAGGCTATCGCAGCGAGCTCGACCGAATGGCCCGTGAGATCAAGCGGGAATTGGCTCCCGAATCCGATGAAGCGACCCGCCTGGCGGCCCTCAACCATTATCTGTTCGACGAACATGGTTTCCACGGTAGCCGCGGCGACTATTACCACCGCTCAAACAGTTACGTAAACGAAGTGCTCGACGACCGCGAAGGGTTGCCGATCACGCTGTCTGTCATCTATATCGAGCTGGCCCGGAAGGTGGGACTGAAGGTTGTCGGGCTCGGGCTGCCTGGGCATTTCATGGTTCGCTACGACCCATCGCAGGGAGACGCTCAGATCATCGACGTGTTCGAGCGCGGCGCCCCGGTCGCCCGAGCCGATGCCGAAGCCATGATCCGCCGGGATTACGAACGCCCGCCTACAGAAGCCGATTTCGCCGCGGCCACCAAACAGGCCATCGTCGTGCGCATGCTGCATAACCTGCTGGGGAGCGAGCAAAAGGCCGGCAATCGCGACGGGATGTTGCGCTACCTGGGAGCTATCCTGGCCGTTTCGCCGAACGCCGGCCAGGAGCGGTTCATGCGCGGCGTGCTCCTTTTGCAGAGTGGCCGCCGCGCCGAAGCAACGGCCGAAGCCGACTGGCTGTTGCAGCACCGCCCCGAAGGGGTGAACCTGAACGAAGTCGACGAGCTCCGTCGGGTGCTGGAACGGCTCAATCGTCAATAAGTTTGTGAGTATCGAACATGCCCTCC
>DASYAR010000627.1:0-11656 GCA_036501235.1 Planctomycetaceae bacterium | reverse complement strand
GTTCCGGCGATTCCCGATGAAAATCCCTGCCCACGTTGCGGGATCATGGTCCCCAAACAAGTGCTGCGATGCCGAGATTGCGGCTCGTACATGAATCCGGAAGTTGAAGCGGCGGCCATGGCGCAGCAGGCCAATCGCATGTTCACGCCGGGCGGATCGTCCGGCGGATTGAGAGGGGCGGGAGCAGGATTCGGCAGCGGAGCCTATAACGCCTTGGGAACGCCCGGTGCGGCCATGAGCGGCTTCGCCGAAGTTGCCGACGACGCCGATTTCGACCTGCTCGGCAGCGAAATCAATTTGCGCGATCTCGACGAGGTCAACCAGACGCATCATGACAGTTCGGCCGGCGCCGAAGACGACTTCGAAATGGGCGATGGGACGGCCGAATACGAAGTTGCCGGGGACCCGGGTTCGCCACCCGCCGTCGCAGAACCGACACCATTGCCCGACCTGACGGCGCCGAAATCCGAAACGGTCGACGCGCCCGAAACGGCCGCTTCGCCCGAGGCGGCCGCGACTCCGGCAGCGAGCGCCCCGTCGGCCAGCGGTGCACCGCCGATTCCGGCCGTCGATCATTCCGTCCAGACTGGCGGAGACGTGCTGCTGGATGCGGCCCTGGCGGAGGAAAACGAAGCCTCCAAGCGATCGAAGATCGGCCGACGTCGCCCCAAACGCACCGCTATTACGGGCCTGGCCGCCGATCGTTTTCTTGTGTTCTGCCCGAACGGACATCGAGTTCAAGTTCAAGATCGGCATCGCGGCCGAACCGGCCGCTGCCCCAACTGCAAGGCCTTGTTCTTCGTCCCGGTCGCCGATACCAACCAGACGCTGGGCCAGGCCGGCGGACAACCAGCCGCCACAGGGACTGCCGACGGAGCGGCTCCCGCTCCGGCCGATGCGACGCCGGTCGGATATACCAAGTGGATTACCGACGTGCGACTGCACAGGATCAATCCGGCCAAACTCAAGCTGATACCGGGAAGTCTCGAAGGTGAATACGAGACTGTCGATTTGGGAGCGTCCGCAGAAAACCTGCTCGTCGCCGTCGTTTTTGTGGGAGGCGGGCCGTTCCGGTCCATGCAGGAACCGAAAAAGAAGCCGGTCACACGTCAGGCGATGCTCGACCATCTGACGGCCAAGAAGCCGATCGACGAGTTGCCGGTCGTCAAGAAGTATCTGCTGACGCCCGATTTGCTCGCGCAAATGAAGATCGTTCAGCCGTCGATTCCCGGCGAAGAATCGATGTTCGTCGACGTCCCCGTTTTCGGAAAGGGTCGAATCGCCGTGCGCCTCGCGCCGGCCGACGCCCCGAACGAACGAGCGTACCTGTCCTTCCTGCTGACGCAATTCCGCCAGTTCTCGCAACTGCTGGCAGATCCGTTCAATCTGGCCAACTACGGCTCGGGAACGTCGATCCCCCTCACCGACGATCTGGTCGAGTCGACTTGCCATTACAGCGAGACGGTGCTGCGATCGCTGGCGCCGGAACGGCTGGAATATTACCAGACCGATCCGGCGATCAAATTGGTCGTGCTCGGACGCCGCTGTCAAAAATGCGGATTGGTCGTCAGCGAAGACAGCCGGAAGAAAGAGAAAATCGGCGGCAAGACCGACGCCAGCATCGCCAAGGCCCTGTGCCCCAAGTGCAAGGCCAAATTCGGCAGCATCACGCTGTATGGGTTTCCGCCGTCGGCGTAGGGTAGGCATCTCGCTGCGTCGTGCGCGTCAACAACGAGGCCACGATCAGCACGGCAAAACCCAGTGGAATCGTTACGATTCCCGGCTGGCTGAATGGGACGGGAGATCGGTCGGGGGACAGGCCGTACACGTCTTTGAACGTGTCGCCGCTGAGCAGGATCCAGGTCAGCGACGTGAGCATTCCCACGGTAATCGCAGCGGTGATCCCCTGTTTCGTCGTTCCCTTCCAGAATAAGAGCATCACCAGCGACGGCAGATTGGCAGACGCCGCAATGCTGAACGCCCAGCCCACGAGATATGTGACGTTCATCTTCTCGAACACGATTCCCAACCCGATGGCGATCGCTCCGACGACGACCGAGCTCAACTTTGCCGCGCGGACTTTGACGTGATCTGTCATCTCGATTTTCAAGAAGCTCGACATGAGATCGTGCGCGACGGCGCCGCTGGCGGCAATGATCAGGCCGCTCACTGTTCCCAGCACGGTCGTGAAGGCGATCGCCGAGATGGCGGCGAACAGCAATTCCGAGAAACTGCGGGCCAGGAGCGGCGCCGCCATGTTGCTGTTGGTGACGTCGAGAGCGCCGCTCGTCATGGCCCCCAGGCCGATGTACAACGTCAGCACGTAGAAGAACCCGATACTGGCGATTCCGACGATCGTGCTCTTGCGAGCGCTGGCCTGGTCTTTCACGGTGTAATAGCGGATCAGGATATGCGGCAGCGACGCCGTCCCGCCGAACAGGGCCAGCATCAGCGACAAAAAATTGAGCTTGTCGGAAAACTTGTTGCTGCGAATCCCCTTGAAGGTAGGATGATTCCCGGGACGCAATATCTCATTGCCAGGAACCGGCTTGGGATAATAGATCGTCGTGACGGAACCATCGGCCTCTGTGACCGGATCCTTGTCTTTCTCCCAGAGGATGACTTCACTGCGCTCGAGCGTGCTGAGGAATTCAAATGGACCAAGCGGACCAGTGCGCGTCTTGCCGTCCGGCAGTTTGCTGACGTGTCCGACCGGTTCCAGGTCCCAGTGAGATTCGCGCGATTGCGGCAGTCCGTTGACGAGCTTTTTGCCGTCACGGGCGATTGTGACTGTCTGAGCTTCCCAGTCCAAACCTGCCGAAACATCCGCGGATGTTTTGCGCCACGTGCGCACTTCACCAGTAGCGCGATCTTTGACGCGCACGTAGGGCCGGCCGCTCCACGCGGCATCGTCCGGCATGGGTTCGAATAAATTGTCATAGAGAGTTTCGCCCCCCGCTCCGACCTGCGACATGCCAATGCGGCGTGCCTGCTCCGTCGACTCGGGGACGGAAAACCCGCGATTGAGAATCATCACCGTCAGGATCGCGCTGAAAATCACGAGCAACGACCCCTTGAGAAACTGCACGTACGTCGTGCTCACCATGCCGGCCGTGACGACGATCAGAGTCACGACGGTCCCCACAAGCAGCACTCCCGTCGCGTGCGAAAACCCCAGCAGCGGTTTGACCAGCGCCCCGGCCCCCACCATCTGCGGAATCAGATAAAAGATGCTCACCACCAGCGTACTGATTGCCGCCGACAATTTGATCCCCCGCGAATTGAATTTGCTGTCGAGAGCGTCGGCGAACGTGTAGCGGCCCATGCGCTTGAGCGGTTCGGCAATCACGAACAGCGCCACGACCCAGCCCGCCAGATAGCCGATCGAATACAGGAAACCGTCGTACCCGTAAAAGGCAATCATGCCGCAGATCCCGAGGAACGACGCGGCGGACAGGTAATCGCCCGCGAACGCGATGCCGTTGATGAACCAGGGGATTTGCCCCCCCGCGGCAAAATATCCGCTGGCCGATTTGGCCCGCGAGCCCAGATAAAAGCTGAGCGCCAGTGTAATCCCCACGAAGATCACGAAAATCGCGACGGCCAGGGAAGATGCCTCGTAAATCATGGCTGCCCTCCGCCGCGACGGCGGCAGAGCCACGCATAGACGAGCGCCAGCAACAGTGCGGCAATGATCAGCCCGAATCCATACACAATCGCCAGGTTGACCCCGGCGAAGGGCGTCGTTTCCATCAGCCGGGGATCGAACACGTTAATCAGCATGAACCCCGCGTAGAGCGCAAAATAGATGGCGAACAACAGCAGCCCCAGCCGCGCCCGACGGTTTGCGTCCGCCTCGTTGACAGGTTCCTGCTCGGCCGGCCCGTGATCGAAATGTGCCATTCGGGGCTCTTTCCGCTGTGTCTTAATCGTGCATGTCATTCGGAATGAACATCATGCCGGCCGTCAGGTCGCACGGCAAGCTCGCCGAGCCGCAAGTCGACTACTGTTATCAACGGATTCCGCCGGAAACCGTCAGCAGCGCTTGATAACCACCGTCGGAGGGTTGCCCCGGCACGTGCTGACGGTCGTGAACCAGGGCAAACTCGGGACGCGCCTGCAGCAGCGACTCGATGACCGCGCGATTTTCTTCGGGTTCGATGCTGCATGTCGAGTAAACGATTCGGCCGCCTGGCGCCAGATGGTCGCACGCCGCACGCAGCAAGCGAGACTGGATCGCCGACAGCTCGGCAATATCGTCCGACCGCAAGCGCCAGCGGGCTTCGGGACGCTTCCCCAGCACGCCCGTATTCGAGCAGGGAACGTCAAGCAGAATCCGATCGAACATTTCCCCCGCCAGGTCGAACCCATCGCGAGGCATCGTCCGCGTTTCGACGATGCTCACGCCCAGTCGCCGGCACGTCTCTTCGACGCGCTGCAGCCGGATCGCGTCGACGTCGGTCGCCAGAATCCGTCCCTGGTTCTGCATCAGCGCAGCCAGATGGGCCGTTTTGCCGCCGGGCGCTGCACACAAATCGAGGATGTGTTCGCCGGGCTGCGGATCGAGCAGCGTTCCGGCGGCAATCGCCGATTCGTCCTGTATGGTAAACCAGCCTTCTGCATATCCAGGGAACCGCTGGACGAATGACGACTCCTCCAGCAAAATCGACTCGGGATGCTCCCCGGCATGCGCCGGAACCCGTGCCTCGGCGAGCGCGGCCAGCAGGTTGTCGCGCGAGATTCGCAGCACATTGACGCGCAGACAAAGCCCGGCCGGCGTGTTGAACCAGAACCCCTGCCGCAATTGCTCGCTCCGATTGCCGCGCTGCAGCCAGCGCTCGCCGAGCCAGCGTGGAAAGCTGAATGCCACCGTGAAATAACCGATCCAGTCATGTTCCGGGTCGGGAAAGATGTCGGCCGAAATGACGCGATACCGATCTTTATCGAGAGGTACGGCATTGGCGGCGGGCTGGTTGACGATTGTGTCGGTGACGGATCGTCCCAGCGATCGCAATACGGCATTGATGAACCCGGTCCACTGCGGCTTGCCGCAGCGCCTGGCCAGCTCGGTCGTTTCGTTGACGACCGCATATTCGGGAATCCCCGACAGCATGACTCGCTGATAGGCGCCCAGCCACAGCAGCACGAGCGCCCCCTGTTCGACCTGTGACAGCGGCCGATTGACGTGCGGTTTGATGAGCGCCGAAAGTGTTTCGCGACGGCGCATCACCCCGTGGACCAGTTCGGTCGCCAGCGCGCGTTCCGCCGGAGCAATGTTCTCGCGTCCGAACCAGTCTTCGAGCAGTCTGGTGGCGTGGGCCGACCGTGGCTTCCAATGGTTCAAGACATCGAAGGCGATTTCGCGGGCGGTCGTCGGTCTGGTCATGGGCGAGGGGGTGGTTTCGGACCGGTCACTTCGAGCCGGCCAGCGCTGCCAGATCTTCGAAAAACCGTGGATAGGTCTTGGCCGTACACTCGGGGTGCGCGATCGTGATTCCCGGTGCCACCAAACCCGTGACGGCGAAGCTCATCGCCATGCGGTGGTCGTCATAAGTTTCAATGGTCGCCGGGAGAACTGGCGCCGGTTCAATGGTGAGCCCGTCCGGATGTTCTTCGATCCTCTGACCGATCCGTCGCAACTCGGTCGCCAGCGCGGCGATGCGGTCGGTTTCTTTATGCCGCATGTGCCCCACGTTGCGAATACGTGTTGGTCCCGCGGCGAAGGGAGCGATCGCGGCCAGCGTCTGCGCCGTGTCGCTGATGCCGTTCATATCAACGTCGACGCCGCGCAACGCCGCGCCGCGAACCGTCATGCGATCGGCCGTGTATTCTACCGCACATCCCATTTGCCGGAGCACTTCGGCAAATCCCACGTCCCCCTGCAGAGCGCCTCGCGAGAGGCCGGGGATAGTGACGATGCCCCCGGTCACCGCGGCAGCGGCCAGGAAATAACTGGCGGCGGAGGCATCCGGTTCGATCGAATATTCGCGTCCCTGATAAGTCTGAGGCAAAACGTGGTATGTCCCTGCGCTGCGGCGCTCGATCGCGACGCCGAACGCTTCGCACACTCGCAGCGTCATCTCGACGTAAGGCTCTGAAACGAGCGTCCCGGCAACTTCGATCGTCAGCGGACCAGCCGCACCGGGACTGGCCATCAACAGCGCGCTGAGGAACTGGCTCGAAACCTCGCCCCCCACGCTGACCTTACCCCCCCGAATTCCGCAGGCCTGGACGATAACGGGCGGGCACCCGTTCTCGAATTCGCATTGAATCGAGATTCCCAGGTCGGCGAGGGCCGCTGCCAAATCGGCGATCGGCCGCTCGCGCATCCGCGCATTGCCGTCGAGTCGGTAGGTCCCGTGTCCCAGGCAACACAGGGCCGTCAAAAACCGGATGCTGGTGCCGCTGTTCTCAAGCCACAGGTCGGCTTGCTGAACCGGCAGCTTGCCATCGCAGCCCACGATTTCGATGGTATTTCGACCGGCGTCGTGCGACAGGTCGATCCCCAGCCGCTGCAGGCTGTCGACCATGACGCGCGTATCCTGGCTGTCGAGGACACCGGTCAGCCGTGACTTACCGCGGGCCAGCGCCGCCACGATCAAGGCTCGATTCGTGAGGCTTTTCGAGCCAGGAGGGCGAATTGCGCCCTGGATCGACCTGCCAACGGGTTGCATGAGAATATTTCCCGGCATATTTCAGAGTATAGCGGCAACGGCGACCCAGGATCTATCCGATCGGACTAATCGGCCGACTGCCGGAAATCTCCCACACAGGCCGCAGATTGCCTAAGACGATCATTTTGACGAATCCGATAAACAGGGAAGAAGTTGACGTTGAGACACCGCGCGCCCGCGCTGCGAAAGTGCAGAATTGCTCCCTTACATCGGTCGGTGACAGAGGAATCAGCAACATCATGACGATCAACGGGCATCTCCTCCTGTTAGTAGTAGCGACGGGACTTTTCGTCCGGTTGTGGGGTACGAACGATCGCCAGCGCCACCCGGCCGTCTGGCGAACGCCGAACCGCGCCGCATCGACGCTGCCCCCCCCGCAGCCTGTCGCCGCGGATCGCGACATCCCGGCGCAATTCGTATCGACGACGTCGGGCGGCGATTCCACGCCGGAGGAAGTCTGGACGGCCAGCACATGTCCCATTCCGTTGCCGGCTGGCATGGACGCAGGCACGTTCCGAGTCGTGGACGACATGGGTCGCGTCGCGCGGCTCGTCTTGACCGCACCAGTGGCTTCGATTGTCGATTCGTTTTCAGGTTCTGCAGACATTCAGACGATGTCGGTGAACTCGCGGCGCTGGTACTTCATTCGCCTGCAGACACCGGTGGCGCGTACCACGCTCGAATGCGAAGTGGAAGGCGGCACGAGCGCCCCGGCTGCGAATGTGGATGCGGCTCCGCTGCGCATCGCCTGCGTGAATCGAAAATTCGACTTCACCGGCTTCGACGCCACCGCGAGCTCCACAGCGAGCTCCACCGCCGCACAGTCGGTGGAAGAATTCCGTCCCGAGTCCCCCGCGCTGCCCGCGACGGAATAAACACGGAATTACCTCGAATCGGTCGCCGCCCTTCGCGCCGCCAAACAAAAAGCCCCGGCGTTGATCCCAACGCCGGGGTTTTTACTTTTTGACTCTGCGAATTTTCGGCGCGACTCTTCGACCACTTCGACTCATTAGTACATGTCGTGGTCGCCGCCGCCGCCCTTCTTCTTTTCATCCTTGGGCATTTCGGCGATCAAGGCATCGCTGGTGAGCAAGAGCGTCGCCACGCTGGCGGCGTTCTGTAGCGCACTGCGTGTGACCTTGGTCGGGTCGATGATCCCCGACTTGACCATGTCTTCGAACTTGCCGGTCGCAGCGTTATATCCGAAGTTGCCTGAGCCTTCGAGCACTTTCTCGCAGATCACGCCGCCGTCAACACCGGCGTTGTCGGCGATCTGCGTCAGCGGAGCACGGCAGGCCCGCAGGATGATGTTGTAGCCGGTAACGGCGTCATCCTCCAGATCCTTGGGTTTGCAAGACGAAGAGCTCCGCAGCAAGGCCACACCGCCGCCGGGGAGGATTCCTTCGGCCACCGCGGCACGCGTGGCGTGCAGCGCGTCTTCGACACGGGCTTTCTTTTCTTTCATTTCGCTTTCGGTCGCGGCGCCCACGTTGATCTTGGCGACACCCCCCGACAGCTTGGCGATCCGTTCGTCGAGCTTTTCCTTATCGTAATCGCTCGTCGAATTTTCACGCTCTTTGCGGATCTGGTCGATGCGGGCCTTGATATCGGCCGTTTTGCCCGACCCTTCGATGACCGTCGTGTTGTCCTTGTCGATCTTGATTTGCTTGGCCCGCCCAAGGTCCGACAATTGGACGTTCTCGAGCTGGATCCCCAAGTCTTCGAAGATCGCCTGGCCGCCGACCATGATGGCCAGGTCCTGCAACATCGCCTTGCGGCGATCGCCGTAGCCGGGGGCCTTGATCGCGACGCATTTGAACGTCCCGCGCAGCTTGTTGATCACCAGTGTCGCCAGGGCTTCCCCTTCGACTTCTTCGGCGACGATCAACAGCGGCTTGCTGGCGTTGACGACCTTTTCAAGCACCGGCACCAGGTCCTTGATGTTCGTGATCTTCTTTTCGTGGATCAGGATATAGGCGTCTTCGAGCACCGCTTCCATCGTCTGCGGGTCGGTCACGAAATACGGCGACAGATAGCCACGATCGAACTGCATCCCTTCCACGATTTCCTTGTCGGTCGTCAGGCTCTTGCCTTCTTCGACGGTGATCACACCATCCTTGCCGACCTGTTCCATTGCATCCGACAAAATGCTGCCGATCTGTTCGTCACCGTTGGCGGCCACGGTAGCGACCTGGGCGATGGCCTTCTTGTTGCGGCATTCGATCGACATGCTTTTGAGCTTGCCGACGATGTCTTCGACGGCCTGATCCATGCCGCGCTTCATCTCGACCGGGTTGACCCCCGAGACGACGGCCCGCAAGCCTTCGATGTAGATGGCTTCGGCCATGATCGTGGCGGTCGTCGTACCGTCGCCAGCGACGTCCGACGTCTTGCTCGCCACTTCCTTGACCATCCGAGCGCCCATGTCTTCGAACTTATCGGAGAGCTCGATTTCGCGAGCCACCGTCACACCGTCTTTCGTGACGGTCGGCGAGCCGAAGCTCTTCTGCAGAATGACGTTTCGCCCGCGGGGGCCCAGAGTCACACGCACGGCTTTCGCCAGCTTGCTGACCCCTGCGCGAATCTTGTCTTGTGCTTCCTGATCGAAAGCGATCATTTTAGCCATGAGAAATACTCTCCTGAATTCTGGTGAAGAATGAAGCAGTTGTTAGGAATCGCCCGCGATACAGGCCGCGAAATCGGTCGCGGCCGGGAGTGGGCCGAGGTTGACCGAGCCGACTAAAACACCGCGAGCACGTCGCTTTCGCGGAGCAACAGGTAATCGTCGTCGCCGATCGAAATCTCGTCGCCGGCGTAAGAGCTGAAAATGACCCGATCGCCAACCTTCAAGGTCAGCGGATTGCGCTTGCCGTCCTTGGAAACATGGCCGTCGCCGATCGAGATCACGGTCCCCTTCTGGGGCTTATCTTTGGCGTTATCGGGGAGAACGATGCCCCCGGCGGTTTTGGATTCGGCTTCGTCGCGCTTCAGAACGACGCGATCGTAGAGGGGGATAATCTTGGTTCCGTCGTTGCTGCTACCCTTTTTCGCCATTGATAAGCTCCTCTGAATCTCCGGTGTTGCGATGTGTTCTGTCGATCTTCAGGTCGATTGACGCGCATTCTTTTCTCAAACAACATGTCGTGGCGACACCGGGAATGCGAACATCATGCCACGCCGCAGAGAAGTTGTATCTGACTATATAAAAGGACTTTGTGTCGATTCCAAGGAATTCGATTGCTGCCAGAACAGCCGTCATAGGTCGTCTGCCGGGACACAACTCCGCCAAAATGGCAGAACTGCGGGCTGAGGATCTTCGCGGCCCGGAAAAATGCCAGGTTCTGGCGGCCGACACGGACCGAACAATCTCCGTTCGCTCCGCTCACTTCGTCCGTTCCTCCCCCACTCATTTAATGTCAATGCGTTACCCATGTGTCCGAACACCTCTCACCCTTGACTCCGGTGCAAACACGCGAGAGGGGGGCCGTAGCTCAATCGGTTAGCGGAGCCTGATTCTACGAGGCCGCCCCAGTGGCCTCCCCGGGGTCGTGCCTGCCTGGCGACGCGTGGTTCACACAACAGGCGCCGGTCGCCGGTTGCTGTCGCAAGGCCTGTCGTCACTTCTGCTCCACTTCGTTCCAGAACTCCGCAGCCGGCCTGCCGTTGATTTGCTCCAATGTCTTGATCGAGCGGAGGATCTCCATTTTACGTTCGGGTTGGAGGTCGCATTCGAGCGCCTTGAGGGGCATCCCTTTCAGCAGAGAGAAGTCGGTAATTCTCGTGTTGGAAATGACGAGCCGTTCCAACTTCTTACAGTCCTTGAAGACGGCGAGCCCGGAGTCGCTCACGGACGTGCGACCCAGGAACAGGACCCGCAGATCCGTACAGTCCTGGAACTGCTTCAGGCCTTCATCGCTCACTTCCGTGGCGGTCAGATTGATGTATTTGAGCCCCTTGCGCCCCGTGAAGCAGACCATCCCCGCGTCGGTGACCTTGGTCGTGGCGAGGTTCAAGGCCGCCAGTCCCTCGCAGTCTTGGAAATGGGTCAGGCCGTTATCGCCCACTTGCGTTTCCCCTAGTAGGAGAGTCTTCAGGTTCTTGCAGTCTTTGAAGTTGGCCAACCCCGCATCGCCGACCTTCGTGTCATCCAGCATGAGGGACTCCAGGTTCCTGCAGTTCTTGAAGTGCGCCATGCCTTCGTCGCCCACCTTCGTGTACGCCAGATTGAGGTGCGTCAGGTTTTCGGTTGACATCCCGTCCAGAGGCGTCAAGTCCGCCAGTTGAGAATTGCCGCGCCAGTTGGTCTGTGTCCCGCTGCAATCCAGCACGCGCAGAGCGCTGAAGACTCGGATTGGAGCGACGTCCGTCACCTTGTCGGTCAGGATCCGCAACTCGCTGACGACGCCGTCCTCGATCTTGCGCTGCACCCGGCCGTTGAAGCCGGGATTGCGCCGCATCAGCTCCTTGCGAACCTCTTCGACCTGTTCGGCGGCTGGCAGCGCACAGATCCGCTGGACGTCGGCATCGATGAACGGAGGGACGACCGGCGGAGCGGGTTTGTCCTTCGCCCCTCTATCCGTCCCGACGCCACCGGGAGGCGAAACGAGCAGTACACGAAAGCCGACTTGTGGGCGACGTCCAGGATCGCCGTGCTGGCGAAAAGCAGAGCGGCAGCACAAAGGTGGGCTGTCCCACGCGCCGCCACGACACACGCGCTCGCCGCCGGCGCCTGGGCCGGGCGGGTCTTTCACAGGGCTGGTCTTGTAATAGTCCGGATCGTAGTTGTCCTGACACCATTGCCACACATTCCCGTGCATCTCGTAAAGACCCCAATCGTTGGGCTTCTTCTTGCCCACCGGATGCGTTCCGCCGCCGGAATTCTGGAGGTACCAGGCGTAGTTTTCCAGTTGGGCTTCGTCGTCGCCGAAGCCGTACCGACTGCCGGCTTTCCCGGCCCGGCAGCAATACTCCCACTCGGCCTC
>DASYAR010000626.1:0-3999 GCA_036501235.1 Planctomycetaceae bacterium | reverse complement strand
TCACTGCGCAGCGACGAAGGAGCGCCCGTCTTGGGGACGATTCACAATACGATTCACCGACTTGCCGAATGACCAGCCGCCTCAGCGGGCGTTTCAGGCACTCGACGCCGCAAGAGAGTCATCTGCAATTGCGCGGCAGGCGGAGCATGGATGGCAATGCGCCGCACACCGCAGGTGGCTGTTTCCAGCCGAATCAGCGACATTGTCGTACCATGCAGTTCGACAGGACACGGGGTATTGTCAATGTGCCAGTTGATGCGGCTGACGCCTGAAAGCTGCCGGTTGCCGAGAGTCGATCGGAGCGGGACGGTGGCGATTTCGTCGTTCGCCAGGGCAATCGTCCAATGCCGAAACAGAATACGAAACGGAATTCCCGTCGCCTGTTCGAGATTACGCAGGCCGGTAAGAGGGCTTCGCACAAGCTCGCCGAGCAACTCCGGACCGAACTGGTCGACGCAGAACCGCAGAAACAAATAGGTCGCACCACGACAGCCGGGGTCGCGCCACAAGCCGGCACAATAGTAATCGCGGACCACCAGTGGTGAACGATGCGGCGCCGCCAGATAACCGGCAATGCGGTCTTCCAGATTCGACCAGCCGGTCTCGTGCAGATTCTCGGCAACGTACGCAATGGCCTCGTTCAGCCAGTCGTCTTCGAGGGGGAGCGAACCGCGTTCTTGTGCACAGCGGCGGCTGAAACAAACGGCATGCGTGTACTCGTGCGCCAGCAATGTTTTCAGCGTTGGGCCCGATTCGAGATGCGAATTGAGATACAGCAGATCGGCCGAATTGCCGAACGGTGCCTCCATGCCGATTTGAAAATCGTTGGACCGCACGCAGCCATTGAGCGACACCCGGCCGCCGCACAGCCGGCCCAGCCAGGGGGTGACGAGCACGGCCAGCTTGTCGTCGCCATCGACGTCGGCATGAATGCCAATGAGCTCGCGGCTGCGCGGAATGATCTCGGCGTCAAGAAGCCGGATGGTTTCTGAGACGAGCTCCGGCGCAAGGTCGCCGGCAGAAAGATCGGAATCGACGTAGATCCGCACGTGCTGTCCTTCGCCGGCTAATACGCCCGTGATCGGGACGTATGCGCCAGGATCTTCAAGTGGACCGGCCGTCACGTGTAAGAAGAAACGGCGTCGGGACGAGTCAGACGCGGCGGGGTGGTGGAACCGATCGGGCTGGATTTCGCGCAGCGGAGCTGCGGACGATACATTCCCAAGCTGAGCTTGGGAACGAGTGGAGTGAAGACCCGCAGGGCGGGCTGTGCCCACCGTTTCGCGCGGCAACTCGGTACGATATGCGCTGGTGGGCACGGCCCACCCTGCGGCCGTTCGTGAAAGCGGCGCAACGGGAACGGCGGGAAATCGCTCGACGGCGGCGCGTGGTGCGGCTTCCAACTGGACATGGAAAGTCTGCGAAGCGTCTCCCAGGCTGCTGACGATCAACTCGTATTGATCCCGCGGATCGAAGGCCAGATCGAAGCTCCCTCCAATCTCGGAGACGTGCACGGCGAAGGAACGTGATTGCTGCAGAGGTGCGACGGATGGCGCGGCAGGTTTCGATTCGGCAGGCGGAAACGCGCCCGCGGCAAGAGTGGCCAACAGGCCAATGCAAACCAGAAATTGCCGGGCCGACATCGAGCTTCTCCGCCACCCCCCCGGTGACTGACGCCTTGACTTCGCATCCTTGCGCACCTTTTGTTATCGGCCGACCGGACCGGCAAACTTGATTCAATCGGCAGAACCGGCAATGTTTGACGGCGATTCCTTGCTCCTCTCTCCGGTTTCCACCACAATTAACGCACCACCCAAAACCCGGCCGGCGCCTCTTGCCCGGCCATCGGCATCCAACTTGCGCCCAGAGGACCACTCCGATGAAAACCGATCGTTCCCCATCTGCGATATCCAACGCCATCTCCCGGCGGCAATTCATCACCACCGCCGCGGCCGGCGCGGCAGCTGTTGTCGCGGCCCCCGCCGTGATTACCGCCAGCAAGACCGATTCGAAAATCATCCTCGGCGAAGGGGACTACAAATATGAAGTCGTCCACGAATGGCCGCAGCTTCCGCAAGAGTTCACCTGGCAGACGACGCACAACGTAGCGGTCGACAAAGCCGGCAATGTGTACGTGATTCATGAGGGGCGCACAGACCTGCCCGATCATCCGTCGATCTTCGTGTTCGATTCCGAGGGCAAATACATCCGCTCGTTCGGCAAGCAGTTTCAAGGGGGCGGGCACGGCATCGAGATTCGCCAGGAAGGAGGCGAAGAATTCCTCTATGTCTGCGCGTATCAGCACCTCAAGACGTTCGCCAAGATGACTCTCAAGGGGGAAACCCTCTGGCAGAAGTTCGCGCCGATGGAGTCAGGAGTTTACGCCGCGGAGGAAGACACGAAGCCGACCGGCGAATGGGGACGCAACCGGTTCATGCCCACGAACTTCGCCTTTCTTGATGACGGCGGTTTTCTGCTGGCTGACGGTTACGGCGCATTTTACGTGCACCGCTACGACAAAGAGGGAAAGTGGATCTCGTGCTTCGGTGGGGCCGGCGCGGGTGAAGGAAAGTTCGACACGCCGCACGGCGTCTGGGTCGACCGCCGTCCGGGGCGCGAACAGCAGATCGTCGTCTGCGATCGGGCGCATCACACGCTGCAGTACTTCACGATGGACGGTAAATACCTGGAGACGCTCAAGGGTTACGGCCTCCCCGCCAATGCCGAGACGTGGAAAGACCTGCTCGTAATCCCCGAGCTGTTCGCGCGGGTGACGCTGCTCAACTCGAAGAACGAGGTCGTCGCCCGACTGGGAGATGACGTGGCCCGCGTCACGGGAAAAGACGGCGGCGCAATCCGTGGCGACAAGAACAAATGGCTCGACGGCAAGTTCGTCCACCCCCACGACGCCTGCTTCGGCCACGACGGCAGCATCTTCGTCGCCGAATGGGTGGGAACGGGGCGAATCTCGAAGCTCAATCGTCTGGGCTGATTTCGCGGTTCACCGACAATTCATTCCGCGTTTCTAAAGGTCGGACAGACATGCCAGCGGTTCCACCTCCCGATATAGGCGGAGTCCACGCACAATACGCCACGCTGCTCGACCAACTGATCGCCGAAGCCGTCGATGAGAAGCGGCAGGAGCAAGAGCGAAGGAAGCGACGGCAAGCCGAAGAAGAAGGCCCGGAAGAAGCCCGGGAAGAAAGGGTAGCAGCGATGCATCCAGAAGATATTGCGTTCTGGGTCATGCTGGTGATGTCAGTATTCGGCTTGCTGGCCTCAACAGTGCTGTATCACCCGATCGCCAAGTTTGAGCGCATGATCGGCCTGCCGTCATTCCTGACGCCCGCAGGGAAACTTCGACTACGAATCACAACGGCAGTCGTTAGCCTGCTCGGGCTCGTCTTAGTTGCTACATTGCACTGGCTGGATTAGCGATGACCCGGCAGCCTCAAGACTCGTCGCGAAATTCGGGTACAATTCAGTCTGCTTTGCGAAGTGTTTACCTCCGAAAATGTCGGCCGAAAATGACGGCTTTCGAGGGCACGAGTCGGACACGAGTTGAATCCCAGGGCCGGAGTTGGGATACGAGTCACGGTTCGCGACGAAAAAAGCTGTAAAGACGGGTCCGCCGAGTCGACGCATGCACCATTGGACCGCGAGCGCTGACCCGAAAAAACGGGAAACAGGCGAAAATCAGAGGGAGTAGGCGCAAGGTGGTCGGGGGGCCTATAATGAAGGTTGCATGTCAAATCGTCTCGGGCGGAACAGGGGCCTCGATTCGCCAGGGGCGGCGGCGTTGTTTTCCAGGTGATTCATGGCTTCGCCCACCGGAGCGGCCGGTTCGTCGTCGTCCAAGTCCGATAAGGACCCGGCGGCTGCGCTCAAGAAGATCGGCAAATACGAAATCCAGAAGAAGATCGGCGCGGGGGGGATGGGGACCGTTTACCTGGCCCTCGACCCGTTCCTGAAGCGAAACTGCGCCCTCAAAGTCCTGCC
>DASYAR010000625.1:0-18413 GCA_036501235.1 Planctomycetaceae bacterium | reverse complement strand
GGATGTTCACGGCCACAAATGCGGCAAGCAAGCCTGTTTGGCGGTCGCGGGCAAACGTGACCGCTTCGAGCCAATCGCAGTCGACCCATCGCAACCCGCGTGGTTTGCCGGACGCGGCCGCCAGATCGAAGAATTTGGCTTCGAGCATCTCGCGTTGCCGCCGGAAGTCGCCCCGCGCCTGCTCCGTCTCGCTCCGCTCGCGCCACGCCTTGAGCGGCTTACGAAGCAGCATGGCGGCCGTCACTAGCAAGGCGACTGCAGCGACGCCTAAATGCCAGTTCTCCATGACAACGTCTCCCTCAGACTATGCAAATTCCCCCCTTGGAATCTTACGCCGTCATCTCGCAGTTTGGCAAGGAGCCCCGTTCGTCGCACCGCCTTCAGGCGGTTGTGGCTTTCCGGTACAAATTGACGACCACCAGCTGAAGCCGGTACGACGAACTACTTCGTCTCCGGCTTTGACACAACCGGCAACTCGACCCCCGATGGCGGGCGATGGATCAGCTCTCGGAGCTGTGTGCCGGTGTTCTTGGTCTCGCCTCCGGTCGCCAGAAAGAAGTGGTCGCCGTCTAGCCCCGCATTGATGTTGAGTGCGGGATTGCCGTCGGCAGTAAAACGCGCCTGGGTCAGGGCCACCCATTGCCCGTCTTTCGACTGAATCCAACCGTTGCCGAACCGGGCCCGCCGCGCTTCGGTCGCCGAAATTCGATTACGGCGAAAGTCTTCGATGAACGAGTAGTACCCGCGCAGTCCGCGCCCCTGGCTGATGGTTGAGAACGTCACGAGGTGTTTCCAGGCCTTCTTTTCCGGAAGGTAAAAGTACCCGGCAAACTCGGTGCGCTCCCCCTCCGGCCGCGCGGTCACGAAAAAGCGGTATGTCTCTCCCACTTTCCAGTCGTAGTCGAAAAACGATTGTCCGCCAGTCCCTTCATTGCCAAAACGACCGACGCGCACTCCCTCTCCCTGATGCAGCAGCTTGACGCGCTTCCCCTCTTCGACCTGCTTGGGGTCATCCTGCTTGCCCGGATCCCAAACGGAAAACAGAACCAGTTTCTTCCCATTGGCCAATTCTTGAATCCCGAAGTAACCCAGATCGAAGCCGCAAGCCATGAAATAAGTTCCGACGGCCGATTGACCGACAGCGACCTCATTGTAGAACGCAACTCCCTCGGGCGCCGGATACGCCAGGTGGACGCTGCGGCAGGCAATGCCGGCAAGTTTCTCGTCGGCTTGCGCGGACGCGCACAGCAGCACGAGCAAGCCCGCTCCTGTCAGCAGTCTGGCGGCGGTGCGAGATGTTACCATGCGCGTGTTCCTGTTCCTGGATGACACGGGAAACCCAGTCACGGCTACTGTACCGGGTCCGCCGGTCGTTCGCACGCACGAAAAACCCGAATTGGCGGCGTGTTGTCCACAACGAGCATCGTAGCGCCTGCTGTCCTGCGGATTCACCTGCCCCAGCGCCCCGGCCACGGAGCTCTTTCTTATGGGAATTGGTAGGGATTGTAACGCCGGCAACGACGATGCGCTAAGTGCGGCAATTTGATCGCTCGAAAATGAGTTGAGCGTCGCGAAACCGTTTGGCAGGCCGGCATATATGGCCAATAGTCTTTTACGGAATTCCTTGCCCAGACGGACAGGGTTATCCCGATGCGCCCCACCGGATTTTGTCGCTGGTGGGATCAATCAGACTCACCATCCCATTCTATCACCGAGGACTGACCGTGCTGACCGAATGCCTGCCTGAACACCGTATTGCCACCCTTGAAGGCCAGACGATCGCCATCATCGACGAGCTCATCGATTCGCTGCCCAATCCGAAGCAACTGACCAGCGAAGAGCGTCGTGGGATCATTGCCAGATATACCTCGGTGCTTGAAGGCAATTTCATCTACTGGATGACGGCCGCCGCGCTTGCCGCCAAGGCCGAGAAGTCCATGCCCATCCTCCTCGGAAATCTGTACGAGGAAGTGCACGACTCCCATCCGCAGATGCTGCGGCGGTTTGCGATCGCGGCCAACGCCTTTCCCACCGATAAAGACGCTCTGGTCCTGAATGACGACCTGACCAAAGTGCGCCTGTTCCTGGGAGAGCTCTCGCCGGTTCAGTCGGTGTTGATGATGGGCTTCTTCGAGGGCTTCATTCAGAAATTTATGTCGTACCTGGCCGACCTGGCCAAGGAGCAAGGCTCGACGGAACTCGAGTACACCGACGTGCATGGTGTCTGCGACATCGAGCACACTGCCGGGCTGTTCAAGGTTCTGGCCGCGGAGATTGCCTTTGCGCCCCCGCAGGCGGGAACGGACCTTTTCGAAGGCGTCGACCTGCTTCGCAATCTGATCGAGCACATTATCCGTCCCCAGGCCTGAGCGCCTGGTGCGTCAAGTACCGGGCGACGCATTGGGCGTGCCCGGCGAATTCAAAGCACCGCCCGCGGAGAACTTGTCCATGAGTGTTCAAGTGAGTGTTCGACAGGACGTTCTCGACCAGTTCCAGCAAGTCGCGACTGAGCAGGGCATGCGGCTCGCGCCGCTGTCCGATGAATTGCCCCTGCTGGACCTGGGCCTGGATTCGTTGTGTTACGCCATTATTGTGACCCGCCTGGAATCCGTGCTGGGCGTGGACCCCTTCAGCGCCAACGAAGGCGCTCCGTTCCCCGTGACTCTTGGAGAGTTCGTACGCTTCTATGAAAACGCCGTGCAGTAGCTTCCCCAGCCTGAGGGATGCGATCGACGCTGGCGGGACGCCGCTGTCCGGCTATTTCGTGGGCGCTGAACATCGCATCGCTCTGGGGGATTTGCTCCAGGGATCGGCGATTGCGACCGGCGCCCGGAATCTGCGCGGACGTTCGGTGCTGATCGCCTCGACCGACCCATTCCTCGCCGCGCTGGCAATGATCGAGTTCGATGGCCTGGCGCGACGGATGACTCTCTATCCGCCCGACCTCGCGCTCGAGCATTTACCCTATGTGATGCAGCACGCCGAAGTGGATACGGTCGTCTCCGACGGCTGTTTTCTCAACGGCGTCTCGCTCGGTGCGGCGCAACATGCGATCTGCGCGCTGGCGTTGGTCCCGCGCGATCCTGCCAGCCACGAGCGTCTCGCCACCGAGTGGATTCTCCTCACCTCGGGGACAACCGGCCGGCCCAAGATGGTGCCGCACACGCTGGCCAGCCTGACGGGGGCCATTGCCGCCGGCCAGTCGCCGAGCAAAGTGATCTGGGGGACGTTTTACGACATCCGCCGTTACGGCGGCCTGCAAATCTTTCTGCGCGCCGTGCTGACGCGCTCGTCGCTGGTGCTGACCGCGCCGCACGAGCCGCTGGCGACTTTCCTCGACCGTGCCGGTGCAGCCGGCGTCACGAACATCTCCGGCACTCCCTCGCATTGGCGACGGGCGCTGATGAGCTCCGCGGCCGATCGCATTGCACCGCGTTACATCCGGCTCTCGGGCGAGATCGCCGATCAGGCCATCCTCAATAGCCTGCACTCTTTCTATCCGGACGCCGAGATCAGTCACGCCTTTGCCACCACGGAAGCCGGTGTGGCTTTCGACGTCCGCGACGGGCAGTCCGGATTCCCCGTCAGTGTGCTGACTAACGCCCCGGGCGTCGAGTTGAAGGTGGTGGACGCCACGCTGCGCGTCCGCTCCAGCCGCACCGCCCAGCGCTATCTCGGCGAGAATCCGCCCCTCCTCAGAGATCCCGAAGGCTTTGTCGACACGGGGGACGTGCTCGAGCTGCGCGACGGGCGCTATTACTTCCAGGGACGGCGCGACGGCGTGATTAACGTCGGCGGGCTCAAAGTCCATCCCGAGGAAGTTGAAGCGGTGCTCAACTCCCATCCTCAGGTACGGCTGTCTCTCGTTAAGACGAAGAAGAGCCCGATTACCGGGTCGCTCGTGGTCGCGGATGTGCTGCTCAAAGCGCCGTCGACCCCGGAGGGTGATCAAGCTCGCGAATTGCAACTGGCGATCAAACAGTTCTGTCGCGACACGCTGGCGCCGCATAAAGTGCCGGCGGCGATCAGCTTTGTTCCTGCGCTGGACATTTCTGAGACCGGAAAGCTGGTGCGCCGTCATGCGTAACGTCATCGTCACCGGCGGCAGCCGGGGTATTGGACTGGGCATCGTTCGCCGCATGGCAAAAGCCGGATGCCACGTAACGGCTCTGGCGCGCAGCGAGAGCCCCGAGTTGCGCGAGGCCATCGCCGCGGCCGCGAGCAGCGGCGCCGGCTCCGTTGGCTTCACGGCTTATGACCTGGCGGACACCGAGGGCATGGCTGAACTGGTCAAGCGACTTCGCGCAGATCTAGGTCCGATTTATGCACTGGTGAACAACGCCGGCATGAGCGTCGACGGCACACTCGCGCTGACCAATCCGGCGCAGATCGAGCAGATCGTGCGGCTCAATGTGGTTTCGCCGATCCTGCTGAGCAAATATGTCTTGCGTTCGATGATGGCCGACGGCGCCGGCGGCCGAATCGTCAATCTGGCCTCGATCGTGGCCTTTACGGGATACAGCGGGCTCTCGGTTTACGCTGCCACCAAAGCGTCGATGATCGGCTTCACCCGCTCGCTGGCCCGTGAAGTGGGCCGGACGGGCGTGACCGTCAACGCGGTCGCGCCGGGATTCGTCGATACCGAAATGACCAAGGGACTGACCGAAGAGCACCGCGAGCAAATCGCGCGGCGCAGCGCATTGCGCCGGCTGGTGGAAGTGGATGACGTCGCCGCCGCTGTCGAGTATCTGCTTGGCGACGGCGCCAAAAATATCACCGGCACGGTCATCACCGTCGACGCGGGGAATACGGCATGAGCGTACTCATCAGTGAAACCGTTCGAACAACTGCCCGGCCCGCTGCATCAGTCTCCCGGGCCTGGCTGCGAGCGCTCGAGCTCACGGCGCCGATCGCCCGGCAGCGTGAACGCGTGCTGCCGGCACTCGTTGACGAGTTGGGTCACCGGCTAGGTGACAAGCCCGCGCTCCTCTCCGACTGCGAGCGATTCAGCTACCTCGAACTCGCCGAGCGTGCGCGGCGGTACTCCCGCTGGGCGCTCGAACAGGGCGTGGCCAAGGGGGACGTGGTCGCCCTGATGATGCCTAACCGCCCCGAATATCTGGCGATCTGGCTGGGTATCACCCGCGTGGGCGGAATCGTGGCGCTGCTCAACACGAACCTCGCCGGACAGGCCCTCGCACGTTGCATTCAAGCGGCGGCGCCCGGACACCTCATTGTCGACGTGGAGCTCACCGACGCGGTCGACGCGGCCCTGCCGCATCTGGCCGAGCCGCCGCAGGTGTGGACTCACGGCGGACGGGACGGCCTCCATGAGCGGATCGAAACTCTGGCCGATGCGCCCCTCGAAGCGGATGAGTTGCGCGAAATCAGCATCGCTGACCGCGCGCTCTATATCTTCACGTCGGGGAGTACGGGCCTGCCCAAGGCTGTCAACGTCAGTCACGCGCGCGTGATGCAATGGGGGCTGTGGTTTGCGGGCATGATGGACGCTCAGCCGAGCGACCGGTTGTACAACTGTCTGCCGCTGTATCACAGCGTCGGAGGGGTGCTGGCGCCGGGGGCAATGCTGGCGGCCGGCGGCTCGCTGATCATGCGCGAGAAATTCTCGGCGAGCGAGTTCTGGAACGACATTAACCGCTGGGAGTGCACCGCTTTCCAGTACATCGGCGAGCTGTGCCGCTATCTGCTGCACCGACCCGCTGTCAAGAATGACACCGCGCACAGCCTGCGGCTGGCGTGTGGCAACGGACTTTCACCCAGCGTGTGGGAGGAATTCCGGGAGCGTTTTGCAATCCCGCAGATCCTCGAGTTTTACGCAGCCACGGAGGGGGGCGTCTCGTTGTTCAACGTGCAGGGCAAGCCCGGAGCCATCGGCCACATTCCCCCTTATCTGGTGCACCGCTTCGCCCCGGCACTGGTCTCGTTCGACTTCGACCAAGACGAGCCCGCCCGCGACGAAAATGGTTTCTGTATTCGCTGCGGCGTCAACGAGCCCGGTGAGGCGATAGGCAAAGTGCAGAACGATCCGGGGAGCGCCGGCAGCCGGTTCGAGGGTTACACGAATTCGGCCGAGACCGAGAAGAAGATCCTGCGCAATGTTTTCGCTGCAGGCGACGCCTGGGTCCGCACCGGCGACCTGATGCGCCAGGATGAGAAGGGCTTTTTCTATTTCGTCGATCGCATCGGCGATACCTTTCGCTGGAAGGGTGAGAACGTGGCGACCTCCGAGGTCGCGCAAGAACTATGCGGATTCGAGGGAATCCTGCACGCCAGCGTCTACGGAGTCGCCATTCCGGGGACCGAAGGCCGCGCCGGAATGGCGGCCCTCGTCTGCGAACGCGAGCTCGATCTGGTGGCGCTGCACGGGCATCTTACCGAACGGCTCCCCGCCTACGCCCGTCCGCTGTTTCTGCGGCTCTGTCCACAGGCCGAGCTGACCGGCACCTTCAAGTATGCGAAGACCGATCTTGCCCGGCAGGGTTTCAACCCGGGTGCCTCCGTCGACCCGCTGTACTTCGATCATCCCGAGCTGCGCGCCTACGTCGCGCTCGACGCACCACTGTATGCGGGCATCCTCGCAGGAGCGATCCGGTTATGAGTTGGGACCAGCTACAGCACGAATTCGACCGGGTGCAGGCCGATCTGGCGGAGGGCCCGATCCTCCCCTCGGTCACGGTGGAAGAGATCCGCAGCCATCTCGCCGGCCAGTATGACTTCCAGAAAGAGTTGCCTCTCGATGAGGTGATTCAGGACGCCCAGCGCATGCTGAGCACCTGGCAGGTGCAGGTCACGCATCCCCGCTACCTCGGCCTGTTCAACCCGGCCGTGACGCTGCCGTCGGTGATCGGCGAGACTCTGGCGGCGATGTATAACTCTCAACTGGCCAATTGGCGCACGTCGCCCGTCGGGAACGAGATCGAACGGCATACGCTGGGCTGGCTGGCGGCCAAGTTCGGCCTGCCGGAAAATTCCATTGCGACATTTACCAGCGGTGGCTCGGAAGCCAATCTCTCCGCCGTGGCGGTGGCGCTAAGTCATGCGTTTCCGGAATATGGCGAGCACGGGCTGAGCAGTTTGCCAGCGCGTCCATCTCTCTATCTCACGGGCGAGGCACATCACGGTTTCAACAAGATCGCACACATGACCGGGATCGGTCGTCGGGCGATTCGCCCCGTCGAGACCGATCGTCGGTTGAAGCTCGACCTCGACAGCCTGCGCCGCCAGGTGCGACAGGATTGCGGCGAGGGCTGGGCGCCGTTCATGGTCGTTGGCACCGCGGGGACCACCGCGGCTGGGGTCATCGATCCACTCCCCGAGATGGGGCAGTTCTGCCGCGACGAGGGTTTATGGTTTCATGTCGATGCCGCATGGGGCGGCGCCGCGATCCTCTCACCTGAGCTCAAAGCGACTCTCGCAGGCATCGAGTACGCCGACTCGATCACCTGGGATGCGCATAAGTGGCTGTCCGTCCCCATGGGCTGCGGCATGTTCTTCTGCCGTCACCGGGAGAGCGTGGCCCGCGCATTTCACGCCGACGTAACCTACATGTCCGGCAAGCAATCGGGGCCGGTCTTCGATCCACTCACCAATTCGACGCAGTGGTCGCGACGATTCATTGGCCTGAAGCTGTTTCTGGCCCTGGCCAACTTGGGCGAATCTGGATATGCCGCGATGATCGAGCACCAGGTGCGCCTGGGCAATGTCCTGCGCCAGGAGCTCACCGCCTCTGGCTGGCGGATCGTCAATGAGACGCCGCTGCCGTTGGTCTGTTTTACGCGTGAGCACCTCGACACAACTGCGTTTATTGCCGCGCTGCACCGGCGGCAGATCGCCTGGATTTCCGAGGCCCGTCTCGACGGGACTCCCGTGCTCCGTGCTTGCATCAGCAACTACCGCACGACCGAAGCCGAGATCCATCAGATCGTGGATGAGATGAATCAACTATATCAGGCATCGGGCACCAGGCATTCGGCATTAGTGGAATAAGATCCAGTGACAAACCTCGGCCCCCCAACTCAACGCCTACCTGAAGTCGATAGGAACATCGAGGCCCCAATGACAACCCTAATGTCTCATGCCCAATGCCGAGTGCCTAATGCCATTGAAACATCAATGAAGCGCGAAACAATCGCCATTCACGGGGGTTACGAGCCCGACGCCGCTGTGCGTTCACTATCGGTCCCCATTTATCAGACCGTGGCGTACGCTTTCGACAGCGCCGAACACGCCGCGGCACTCTTCAACCTGGAAGCCGAGGGCTACCGCTACTCGCGGATCAGCAATCCCACGACGGCCGTGCTGGAACGGCGCATGGCCGCGCTCGAAGGCGGATTGGACGCCATGTGCGTGGCCACCGGTCAGGCCGCGATCAACTACGCCGTGCTCAATCTCGCCGGCATCGGCACAAATATCGTCTCGCCGCCGCAACTCTATGGCACGACGTACACGCTGTTCGCGCATATTCTGCCCAGCCAGGGGGTATCGACGCGGTTTGCCGAATCCGACCGCCCTGAGGAGATCGAACGGCTCATCGACTCCCAGACGCGCGCGATCTACTGCGAGAGCGTCGGCAATCCTGCTGGAAACATTTGTGATATCGAGGCACTGGCGCAGGTGGCGCACCGGCACGGTATCCCGCTCGTGGTCGATAACACCGTCGCGTCTCCGATGCTGCTGCGCCCGATCGAGTACGGCGCCGATATCGTCGTGCACTCGCTCACCAAGTTCATGGGCGGGCACGGGACGACGCTCGGCGGCGTCATCGTCGATAGCGGCAACTTTCCGTGGGCGGAGCACGCTGCGCAATTTCCCGCGTTCAGTGAGCCCGATCACTCGTATCACGGCCTGGTTTATACCGAGCATTTCGGTCGGGCGGCCTACATCGCCCGCTGCCGCAGCCGGTATTTGCGGACAAGCGGAGCCGTGCTCGCGCCGCTGAGCGCCTTCCTCTTGCTGCAGGGAGTCGAAACGGCGGCGCTGCGCGTCGAGCGTCACGTGGAGAACGGCCGCAATGTTGCGGAGTTTCTGCGAGACGATCCTCGCGTGGCCTGGGTCAGATACGCCGGCTTTCCCGAGAGTCCCTACTACGATCTGGCGCAGAAGTACTTCGACGGACAGGGCTGTTCGCTGTTGACATTGGGTGTCGAGGGGGGCTACGAAGCCGCCATCCGCTTCTACGACGCCCTGCAGCTTGTCGCTCGCGTGGTGAACCTGGGCGACGCCAAGTCGCTGGCCTGCCACCCCGCTTCAACCACCCACCGGCAGATGTCCCCCGACGAACTGCGCAAAGCCGGCGTGCTCCCCGAGATGATCCGCCTGAGCATCGGGATCGAACATATCTACGACATCCTGGCCGACATCGACCAGGCCCTGAACGCGGCAATGTAATCAACAACTCGCGCCACCGCGAGCAACGGAGGGTTTGCCATGCCAGTCCTTTTGAAACCGAAGTATCCCGGTCGTGAGCGGCGGTCAGGCCTCAACTGGCAGCGATTGGGGCCGGACACGTGCTACGAGCCGTGCAGCACGGTTTTGCACATCGGATTGGTCAACAACATGGCCGATACCGCCCTGGGTCCGACCGAGCAACAATTTCTCAGGCTGCTCGAGGCGGCTGCCGGGGACATCGTGGTCCAATTCTCGCTCTATACATTGCCAGAGGTCGAGAGGAAGCCCTCTGGCCAAAGGCGCGTGGGCAGCTTTTACTTTGGCACCGAGGACCTGCGCGAACTGCCGGCGGAACAATATCCGGACGGCCTGATCGTCACGGGCCGCGAGCCGCGCACGCTCGATTTGCGTGAAGAGACCTACTGGCCCAGCTTTGAAGGGCTGCTGAAGTGGACGCAGGAGCACTCGTGTTCGACGGTGTGGTCGTGCCTGGCAGCCCACGGGGCAGTGCTGGCGCTCGACGGCATCGAACGCCAGCGCAGTCAGAACAAGCACTTCGGGATCTTCACTTGTGAGCAGACCGCATCGCACGCACTGCTGTCAGGCGCACCCACCAGCCTGCGCGTCCCGCACTCGCGCTGGAACAGCGTCTCGGCCGACCAGTTAGCTGCGAAAGGCTACCAAGTGCTGACTCGCACCAGCGACGGCGGCGTCGACACTTTCATCAAACAGGATGCGGGGCTGTCCGTGTTCTTTCAGGGCCATCCCGAGTACGAGTCCGACATGCTGATGGGCGAGTACCGTCGGGACGTCGGGCGGTATCTCCGGGGCGAGAGAGAGACCTACCCCTTGCTGCCGACCGACTACTTCGTCGCAGAGACCGAACAGTCTCTGCGGGAGATTGAAGTCAGAGCACCGGCATCGCGGTCGAACGCATCGCGCCGAGAGCAAATCCTTAATGAGCTCTCCGCCGTACTCAGCGGTGTCCAGATCCACAACACCTGGCGCAGCACAGCTACCGTCATCTACCGCAATTGGCTCGAGTCCCTGTGCAGGAAGAAGGGCCGGTTTCCGAGCAAGTGAGATTCATTGCGGATCCTGGCCAGGGCGAGCTGTCGTTAAGATCGAGTTTGGCGTCCCTCCAACAGGAACACGGCATGGCCTTCGGAAAGCAAATCACACCCTTGCGACGCGATGATATCCCCGAGTTGGGCCAGTTTCTCATCAACGGATTCGGCGTTCCCGCAACGTCTTCTTATTTCTCTCACGAGGTCCTCTCGTGGAAGTATTTTGACGGACCCGCCGGTCCCTCGGGAGACTCGGTTTGCAGCCTGGTCGCGCGCTCGGCGGGCAAGATCATCGCACACATCGGCATCTGTTTCAGGCAGTTCGTCTCGGGAGACGGAGCGACCCCCGTACCGACAATGCACGCCATCGACTGGCTTGGTTCAGCTGAGCATCCCGGGACAGGAAGTATTTTGATGTTGGAAGCTTTTGCCACCTGCAAGACACAGTTCGCCGTCGGCGGATCCGCCCAGTCGCAAACCCTTTTTCCGAGGTTGGGCTTCGAGCCCAGGGGCAGGGTCGCCCGCTTTCACCGGGTGCTCTCACCATTCCATCGTTTGCGGACAACGGGTCAGCGACGGTTCCGCAAATGGGCCGGCACAACCAAAGACGCGGCGGCCGCCTGGCGGGCGCGGTTGCAGGCGTGCACCCAGTCGGGGCAAATGACCGTCGAACTGCGCTCGGTCCCCGCGTTCACCGCAGAAATCGACGGCTTACGACGACAGTCGTCACGGCGAATCGTGGCGTGCCGGCACGACCATCTCCTGCTCAATTACCTGCTGCGGTATCCCCTGTCGGGCTTTTCCGCCTGGACGATTCACACTTCCGAGCGCATGATTGGCTTCGCATTGCTGAAGATCACTCCGCACGGACGGATCCAGCTTGGAAAAATTGTGGATTGCTGGCTCGATACCGACGAGCCGTCCTATTGGCAGGCCGCAGTCGCGGCACTCAGCGATCGCCTGCGTACTCTGTCTGCGGATGACGTCGCCTGTTATGCCACCCACCCGAGCCTGCACACGGCTTTACTCCAGAATGGCTTCTCCAAGTCGGGAGAAAGCAATGTGTGCGTTCGCGACAAACAGCAATTGCTCCCCCGCGACCTGCCGTTCGGACTCTCCGGGTTCGAAGCCGACGGCGCCATAATCTGACGACATCGTGTCAGGCTCCGTAGCGTGGCCTCTAGCCCACGCGCGACGACTCGTGTGGACTGAAATCCATACGACATCAATTGGTCGCAGCCGGAAACTGGCCTCTGTTGTGCCGGAACCGTTAGGACCTCCAATGCGGCATGGGCCAAATTCCTCGACAAATCGGGGGCGCTGCCAAATCTCACCATTGGGCATCCACACCGTTGCCCCGACGCCACATTCAGGTCAGGCCGGGACGGCCGCTCTCGGCGAAAAATCTCAGGAAAACAGGGCTGTTTTTTGTGATTCCTGTGTCTGGCGTGAAGTTTGCATAATGAGTGAATCAGCAAACATCCCCGACCTTGGATTCTTCGCCTGGGTAGCTGTCATGGATTTCGGTCACTGGCACAGTTCGACTGACGGACAGGCAACCGCGATAGCTGACCGTCCCCTCTGCCGTTGTCTGAACGTGACGGAAAACGACATCCGCGAAGCCATCTCCGAACACGAGCCGCAGACCGTGAAAGCCGTGTCGCAGATTTGCGGCGCCGGGGCGGGTTGCATGTCATGTCACCGGCACATCCGCAGAATGCTCAGCGAACGTGCGCTCTGTCATTCATAGTGTCATTCCGACCCGTCCAAAATCATAAATGTGCTCGAGCGTGATCTGCGGATCGTCCGTACCCTGACATTGACGTCGCGTCCGCAGAGTGACCCGCCAGGTCGAAATTTCGGCTGATCCTGACGGCCGACGGCAAGTTCAGTTGGAAGTATTCGGTCCCGAAGCAAAAAGGAGAAGAGTTCGGCGGCACCTACTCGGTCGACGGCCCTGTGCTCGCCCTGGAACGTAGCGAAGAGGGCGTGCTCGCCGGAACGGTTACGTTTGGAGAAGACGGCCGGTTCAACTTCCGCATGGTTGGCGGACCGCCGCAAGATACGGGACTCGATTTCAGCAAGTAGCGCTACGACGAGTCGATAAGTCATTCCGAGACGCCCATCGTGGTGTGCGTCTTCGTTTCGAGCTAGACTGGCTGTACGCCGTCATGATCGAAACAGGGGCACACCATGCTCGGGATGTTCGGGAAGTATCAACTCGTCAGCTCGTCGCTGATCGTTCTGGGAATCGCTTCGAGTCTGTCCGCCGAGGTCGTCTCGCCAACCCCGGATGAAATTCGAGCAGCCGTCGTCAAGGCATTGCCGCTGCTTGAAAAAGGGGCGGCCGGGTCGATGGCCGAGCGGTCGCAGTGTTTCACGTGCCACAACCAGGGACTACCGCTGTTGGCGCTCACCACGGCGCGGGCTCGCGGTTTCGCGATCGATAGCGAACACGTGCAGGCCCAGGCACAGTTCATCGCCGATTTTCTGGCCGGTAATCGCGAGAAATTCCTGGCGGGCAAAGGAACGGGAGGCGAGGTGGCCACCGCCGGTCAGGCCCTGTGGGCCCTGGAGACCGCCAACTGGAAGCCGGATGCCGCGACCGCCGCAGTGGCCGAGTATCTGCTCCTGTTCGAGAAGGACAAAGACCGTTGGCGCATGACGAGCGACCGGCCTCCGTCGGAAAGCAGTCACTTCACTGCCAACTATCTGGCGATTCGCGGCCTGCGATACTTCGCCACGGCCGAGCAGAAGGATCGCGTCGAGCAGCGGATCGCAGAGGCGCGCCGCTGGTTGCTCGATAATTCTCCGAAAGAGACTGAGGATCGGGTCTTTCGACTCTGGGGTTTGAAACTGGCCGGTGCTACGGGCAATCACGTGCAGGCGGCTGCCAACGACCTGCTCGGCACGCAGCGCGAAGACGGCGGCTGGTCGCAGACGGGCGAGCTCGAAAGCGATTCCTACGCCACCGGCTCGGCATTGGTTGCATTGCACGAGGCTGGGGGACTGGGGGTTGCCGAACCGGCCTACTCGCGCGGTCTGAAATTCCTGCTGCGGACACAGCTCGACGACGGCTCGTGGTACGTTCATTCCCGGAGCAAGCCGTTCCAGAAGTATTTCGAAAGCGGTTTCCCTCACGGAACAGACCAGTTCATCTCGATCACGGCCAGCAGTTGGGCGACGACGGCCCTGGCGCTGGCCTGCACACCCTCTGCGGAGCAGGGTGATCTACCGGCCGCACGGCTCGACAACTGGCCCCATTGGCGTGGGCCCGGCGCGAACGGTGTGGCGCCGCAGGGCGATCCGCCACTGACCTGGGATGAGAACACCAATCTCAAGTGGAAGGTCGAGATTCCCGGCCGCGGAGTGTCGACCCCCATCGTCTGGGATCAACAGGTATTCGTGTTGACCGCCGTCGACACGGGCCGCGTCGTGGAAGGAGCTCCGAAACCCGAAGACCAGCCCGATCGCCCGTTCGGGATCAAATTCCCCAATACGTTCTACAAGTACGTCGTGCTGTGTCTCGACCGGAGCACTGGCAAGACGTTGTGGGAACGAACGGCCGCCGAGGACCTGCCGCACGAAGGGCACCACGGAGACAGCAGCTTTGCGTCGGCGTCACCCACGACCGACGGCAGGCGACTTTACGTGTCGTTCGGGTCGCGCGGCGTCTATTGCTTCGACCTGACCGGCGAGCTGCAGTGGAAGCGAGACGTCGATACGGTGCAAACGCGGTTGAGTTTTGGCGAGGCGTGTTCGCCCGTCGTGCACGGGGATTCGCTCGTTCTGAACCGCGACAACGAGGGACATTCGCACGTCATCGTGCTCGACGCGCGAACCGGCGAAGTCCGCTGGAAAGCCGAGCGCGACGAGGTGAGCGCCTGGGCGACCCCGCTCGTCGTCGAGCACAAGGGGCGCACGCAGATCGTCACCAACGCCAGCAAACGCGTGCGCAGTTACGACCTGGGGACGGGTGAAATCTTGTGGGAGTGCGGCGGTCAGGTCAGCAACGTGATTCCGTCCCCGGTCCAGTTTGGCGACCTGGTGTGCTGCATGAGCGGATATAAAGGGAGCACCGCCATGGCGATTCCACTCGACGCCACGGGAGACATCACCGAGGGTAATCGCGTCTCCTGGCGGCACGATCGAGACACTCCCTACGTTCCCTCGCCGCTGCTGTATGACGACATGCTGTACTTCAACAAAACGAACAGCGCCATTCTCACCTGCTTGAACGCGCGCACCGGTGAACCCCTGATGGAGGCTACGCGCCTGCCGGAGTTGAATAATATCTATGCTTCCCCGGTCGGTGCCGCCGGTCGTGTATACATTGTCGGCCGGGACGGAACGACGCTGGTCATCAAACATGGCCCGAAGCTCGAACCCCTGGCCACGAACCGCATCGATGACCCCATCGACGCCTCGCCGGCCATTGCCGGAAAGCAGTTGTTCCTGCGGGGCCGCAAGTTTCTGTATTGCCTCGAATCGCCGTGAAAAACAGGGCTGGGCATGGCCGTTTCGCTCGACCAATTCGTCAAGCATCTGACCGACAGCGGATTGCTGTCGGCCGATGAGATTCGCCAGTTCCAGGCGGCCCTTCCAGCCGAAAAGCGACTTCCCAGCGACGCCCAGCCGTTCGCCAAAGAACTGGTCCGGCTAAAAAAACTGACGTCGTACCAGGCGACGGCCGTCTTTCAGGGAAAGCCGCACGGCCTGATTTTCGGCAACTACGTCGTGCTCGACAAGCTCGGCCAGGGGGGCATGGGAATGGTGTTCAAGGCCGAGCACCGGCGGATGAAACGGGTCGTGGCGCTCAAAGTCATGTCGCCCGCCGCGATGAAATCGCAGGACGCAGTCAAGCGGTTTCGGCGCGAGGCGGAAGCGGCGGCCAAACTCACTCATCCCAACATCGTCGCCGCTTTCGATTTCGACGAAGCCAAGGGGATGCACTTTCTCGTCACGGAGTACGTCGAAGGAACCGATCTGTCGCGGCTGGTGAAGGACAAAGGGACAATGCCGGTCGACAAAGCGGTCGACTTCATCATTCAGGCGGCGCGCGGGTTGGCGCAGGCGCATTCCGACGGAGTCGTGCATCGCGACATCAAGCCGGCCAACCTGCTGCTCGACAAGCGGGGGACGGTGAAGGTGCTCGACATGGGTCTTGCGCGTCTGACCGAACGCGACAGCGGGCCTGCGGCCGAAGGTTTGACCCAGACGGGGGCCGTGATGGGGACCGTGGACTACATGTCTCCCGAACAGGCGCTGCACACCAAGTACGCCGATCACCGGGCCGACATCTACAGCCTGGGATGTTCGCTGTATTACCTGCTTTCGGCCCGCTCACTCTACGACGGCGATTCGCTGATGATCAAGCTGCTTGCGCACCGCGAGCAACCGATTCCCTCGCTGACAGAGCTGCGGCCCGACGTGCCGGCCGCGATCGACGCGGTGTTTCGTCGCATGGTCGCCAAAAAGCCTGAAGACCGGCAACAGACGATGGCCGAGGTCGTTCGCGAGTTGGAAGAAGCGCTTTCCGGAAGGTCGACTGGCGCTGTGATCAACAGATCAACGGCCGCGGCAGCCGGTGCGAACTGGCTACCGGGTTCCGCGGCCGGTTCCGACGTGGCCATCGAGGATTTCCTGCGAGAAATTTCCCCTGCCGCTTCGTCCCCCGCGCTCAAGACGCGCGCCGATGCCACCACGTCGGGCGAAACGATGGTCAGTCGGGCCGACGACGTGACACAAACGTCATTCTTGCACTCCGCGATGACGGGCGTCCGGCGGATCCCGGCGGCGCAGCGCTGGATGATCGGCGGGGGCTGCGCGGCCGTGATATTCGCTGCCGCGTTCTTGCTTTTGTCACGGGGCAAGGGACCAGCCAAAAAGAATCCCGCGCCCGACGACGTCGCGCAAGTTGCCGAGGGCCAGTCTCGTCGCGACAAATCTGCGGGCAAAGACAAACCACCCGAGAAGCCGCGAAACGACGCACCAGCGGGGGATCGACCGTTGTTCGCCACCGATCTCGCGGGCTGGAACGGCCTGCCTGGGTTCTGGAACGTCACGCAGGGAGTGCTCTCGGGCTCATCGCGTGGTAAGCCGCTGGCACACAACTCGTTTCTGTGCAGTCCTCAGAAATATCGCGACTTCGAGCTCGAGTACCAGGTGCGACTGGTCGGAGACGCGGGCAACACGGGGGTCCAGATTCGCAGTCACGTCATCGATGCCGACAAATGGATCGTCGGCGGTCCGCAGGTAGATGCCGGTGGAATGTACTGGGGGTCGCTGTACGGCGAACAGATGACCGGAATGATGAAAGAGGCGCCGCCACACGCTCTTGCCACGGTTCGCAAAGACGATTTCAACGACTTTGTCGTGCGCTGCGAAGGCCGGCACGTCACGATTCGCATGAACGGAGTCACCACAGTCGACGACGACTTTCCCACGATGGCCGACGCAGGGATCATCGCGTTCCAGATTCACGGCGGCCCGGAGATGGAAGCGCAGTTTCGCAAAGTCGTCCTCCGTGAGCTGGGTACGGAAACGGGCGCTTCCGGAAGTACGGCCGGAGCGGGGGGAGGTTGGGTGAATCTGCTGAATGGTCGCAATCTCGACGGCTGGGTGCAGCAGAACGGGCAGGCCGCCGCGTGGAAAGTCGCCGACGGTTACATCGAGAATGTTCCCAGGGCAGGGTCGATTATGACGAAGCAGGAATTCGGCCCCAATTTCGAATTGCACGCCGAGTTCTGGCTTCCAAAGATGCCCGACAAGCAGGGACAGGCGCGGGCCAACAGCGGCATCTATCTGTGCGGCCGGTACGAGATCCAGATCCTCGACATGTTCGAGAATCCCGGGATCCCCCCGATCAACGGTTGCGGCGCGATGTACGGTGTGCTGGCCCCCAGCCCCGTCAACGTGTTGCCCCCGGAGAAATGGCAAACCTTCGACATCACCTTTCACAGTCCGGCGTATGATCAATTGCAGCGGATGACGTCGCCCGGCCGGTTGACGCTGATTCAAAACGGAACCAAGGTCATTGACAACCAGCCGTTTGAGAAAGTGGATAGTGGAGGAGGCCCGATTCAAACGCCCGGATCGACGGGCCCATTCCTTTTGCAGGATCATGCCGCGCCGATTCGATTTCGGAATCTGAAGGTCCGTCCTCTGCCTTCGTCGTCGGCCGGAGCTGGATGGAAGTCTGTCTTCAACGGCGTCGATCTTTCCGGCTGGAAGTCGATGGGGCTGAGCGGCTGGAGTGTGAAAAACGGCGTGCTGACGGGACGCGCGACGCCCGGCGGCCCGGTCGGCTGGCTGATGAGCGACAGAGACTACGGCGACTACGATTTCGAATTCGAGTACAGGATCGCCGCCGAGGGCAACAGCGGCGTCTTCTTACGAGCCTGGCCGGAAGGGAACATTTCCGGCAACGAATTCGTCGAGGTTCAACTGCTTGATGACGCGGCGCCGGCATTTGCCGCCGTCGTGACCAAATGCAGAACTGGCGCGGTGTTCGGTCAGGTGGCGCCCAATCCCACGCCCTCCGCCCCTGCTGGTGCGTGGAATCGAATGCTCGTCGCGACGCGGGGCAATCACGTTACTGTTACTGTCAAAGACGTCAAAGTCGTCGATGCGGACGTGCCGACTCTCACCCGCCCCCGAGGCCGCATCGGCTTGCAGCTCTATCCGACTGAAATCGAGTTTCGCGGCCTGCGCGTGCGCGAGATCCCGCCGGGGAATTGAATTTGGCATTGGGCGCGCTCTCGCCGCGCGGGTAGAAGGGTGGCAGGGTCAGAGCGTCTTGAAGTTACCGACATCTTTGTCGTTCGGCCCTGGCTCCTCGGAGGCAGAGCAGGAGCTTCGTCAGGCCATGCCAGATCGTAATCCACCCCGGCTCGCCGTCGCCTTTTCGCATCAGAAAACCTCCGAGTCCCGCGAGGT
>DASYAR010000624.1:0-1890 GCA_036501235.1 Planctomycetaceae bacterium | reverse complement strand
CACATAAATTCAAGTATCTTTCGTTCTCGGGCGAATTCCACAGATTCTCGGGCGACGGCCGACTCGGCAGAGGATATCCTCCCCGGTAAAATAGAACTGCAACTCGCCAACTCAGCATGCAGTCACCTGTCGTATTCTTCTCGCACGCCGCCGGCAGCCTTCGGTATGTTTGGTCATAATCGCGCAACTCTGAAAGAACGGATCGGATGCAACTCTTGCGCTGAGCAAGCGACATGGCTGCTCTGAACTGGACCACGGCTGAACCGAGGACAATTCCAACAAGCAGCAGCGGGGAAACAGCAATTATCCAAGGTCGAAAACGACTTGCCGAAAGCATTTCAGTAGCCTTTCGCTTCGCCCGATCGTCAACTTCGGGAGTACTCCGGCTGATCGGTTGTCGATCGAGTACCGAGATTCCAGGGCCGTCCAGTTCACCAGCATCGATGCCAGTGCCACAGCACGGCCACCAGAGGGGTCGATTGCGAGCATCGGAATGAATGTCAAATACACGGCCATCGCGGCCCGAGTCAGTTTGATTCCGGCGGGGCGGATGGATTTGGCGCAGGAGGTTTGACGCGCGGATCATCGCGATGATTAACCCACCGGACGATTCGCCAGATTATGAATGCGCCGAAAATGCCGCCTGCTGCCAGAGCCAGCCATCGCCCGTAAAACTGCCAGACGGCAAGCAGGACGACTATTCCAAATATCGGGGATTCGATCGCGAACGACACGAACATCCCGATAAAGAATCTGGGATATTCCCAAATGCCCTTGTCCGGCCAAGAGTTGTCGGTGCCCATCCCCAGATTTTACCGCGGAGGAAGGAAGACGGGAAAGCCTGAAATCGAGCGCGCACGGTGACAGTGGGTCGCTGAGCTAAGGAATCCGTACGGAGTGTCTGGCCATTGCGGGCAGTCAGTCATTTCAGTCTCGTCGGAAATGCCCGTTTTGCGACGATGGGCTTTCGCGTCTCACGAAGCCTCTCCAGCGTTCTCTCGTTCCGAGCGATGATTTCGGCCAGCTTTTTCGTGTCGACCTTCTCGCCGCGATACTTGCCCACGTGAGAGATTTCCTTCTGCTCCGAAATCGCCCATTCGACGGCTTCTGTCTGCATCTCGTACAGCGACATTTCCGTGTGCGATTTGCACCATTCATCCGGCTTCTCGTCTTTATGCACCACGTACCGGTAGTAGGAAGGAAACGCACCGGGATAAATATTGATCTTCTCGTAAATCTCCAACTGGCAGGCAATGATTGATCCGCACGCGGCGCCGACGGCGGCAGTCGCGAATCCGTTGGCCCCTTCATCGACGTGACTGAATCGCCGATCGTCCAGATGTTCAAACAGCGCAGGGAATGCCGTTGCGCCGTGTGCGATGAGCTTGTCACCGGCATGCTTAACAACTACCTCCGCATTCTTGTCGTATTCGGGCGGGTAGTCGAGGCCGAGACCTCCATCCTGGCCTCGCTGTTTCGGGGCCTTGTTCGTCGACGCCAGCGCATCGATCAGCCGTTCGATCTCATCCGCTTGCTCATCTGCGGTGGCTCTGGTCCGCAGACCGACCGCTCCGACAGCCAGCACGAATAATATTGCCAGCCCGACGCACAGCGGCCGTGGAAGGCGGATTGCAAAGCGACGGGATTCGCGATTCGGGTGGTCGTTTTCGGCCATGCTGACAGGCTACCGAAAGCGGCTGTTGAAGTGAATCCCAGATCAGAGGCACCCCGGCGCTGTCCCGCAGCCGTGATGTCGCAGCATTGATCGAGCGCGCGGTCGACGTGGGGATGACGTCCGCCACGTCCATGTCGACGTCAGGCGACGAACCACCCCTTCGAGCACCCTGCGGTCGACTCGTCACGTGCCGCGGAAACACCAGCCCGGGCTTG
>DASYAR010000623.1:0-4020 GCA_036501235.1 Planctomycetaceae bacterium | reverse complement strand
GGAATAGCGTCAGCTCTCTGGCTCGGACATTACATTTTTTACTGGTGGCTTGAGCGAGATCCATACAGCGGCAAGGCCCCCGGAACATGCCCGGCCTGCGGACATCGGAACTTCGTGTGGCCTTGGTCCATGTAACTGGGCAAATGGGAACGTACTTTTTGATGAGGGCGGTCGTGGCCTGCAGCGGAAAGAAACTACTTTTTCGTGTGCGGCAGTTCTCGAACGGAATAATCACAATACAACGTGATGCGAAGCATTTTCTGACGTGATGGACCAATCAACTCCGAAACCGTACCAGTGGGACTTTGACCGCGATCTGCCGCGAGACGATGTTGATTTCCTGACATTTTCGCTGGGCGTTTTCCAATGGCTGCCGAAGGCTTCCGGGCGCGGCTTGAAAAAATCGCCAACTATTCGCGTGAAGGGCTATGCGGTCGATTACAGGTCGGTCCACGACAAAGCGCAGGAATTGTGCAAACGCCTGAATCGCGAGCAGGTGCGGAGCGACAATCCGCCGGGGTGGGTGCAGAAACAGTATTCCGTCCCGCGCCCGGCCGATCTGGTCGTGGAACGGATCGACGACTCGTTGACCGGCGCGCAGGTTCGTGTCGTTAGGGTTCGTGAGATGCAGCGGTTACTCATTCCAGCGGGATTTGTGCGCGCGCCGGAAGGCACGTACGTCCGCCAGGCTGGCAATCAGATTCATCTGATCGGTTTTCAGGGGGCCAAGTATGGCGGCAGCTATACCGTGAATCTCGGGTTTCACTATGCGTTCGCGCCCGGCTTCTTTCATGCGAAACGATTGCGGCCTGACGAATACCATTTGCTCGATTGTGCGTTTCGCACGCGGATCGGCTCATTCATCCCCGGCGGCCTCGACCGATGGTTTCCCTACGGCGACGATCGTGAGCAGCTACGGGCAACCTTCAAGAAAAACGTCGCACTTTGTCTGGCGACGTTTGTGCGTTTCTCGCGAAAGTGGGAAGAACCCGCGCAGTGGCTCGCCAAGATACCTCTCACTGGCAAGTGCCGTTACACCGTAGCCGAACCGTGGAGGATTGAGCGTCCACTGCTTCTGGCCGCGAGCATCGCCAAACAGACGGGCAAATCGGCCCTCGCCGCGAAATATCGGAAACAATTCATCGCGTCGGCAATTCATTGTACCCGGCCGGAGCGCTGGCGGGTGGTTTACGAGAAGCTCGCCGCGAGCGTGTAGCGAGTTGACTGGGATTCACTGTCCCCTTGGCCGGCGGTAAACTGACGGCATGATCGACACGAAATCCAGCATCGTCACCGCCGAACCCCGCTGCACGATCCGGCTGCCTCACTGGGGCTGGATTCTGCTGGCGACGTTTGTGCTGACAGTCGGGTTCGTTGGTCTGTCAATCTGGCTGCCGTGGCATCGAGAGCAGATGGTCGTTCGCCAAGTGAAGAGTTGGGGCGGCTGGACATTGGCAGAGTCGCGAGCCCCGGCATGGCTCGACTACGTGCCCGTGGGCCTTGCGACGAGGCTCAGGAGGTCGGATTTCTTCGAGCGCGAGAGCGGCATCCATTTGAACGCTGTTGCAGGCGGGCAGGAGCACATTGTCAGAGACTCGGACCTGGCGGCTTTCGATACACTGGAAAGGCTGGAAGAAATCACGCTGGAGTGTTCGGATGTCACAGATGTCGGGGTCGCTCGGCTTACTCACCACCGAATGCTGAAGTCCTTGGAACTCGATCAAACAAAGGTCACTGACGCTGGAGTCGCTTTTCTCGCGAAGCTGGCGGACCTGCAGCATCTCTCGCTCGCAAATACCGCGGTTTCAGATGCGGGGCTGTTTCACATTGCCATGCTTCCCAAACTGCAAACCGTGTTCCTCGACGGCGCCCGTGTTTCGGACCGCGGACTGGATGACCTCACTCGACTCAGGAGCCTTTCATGGCTCTCCCTTGGGGGAACGTCGATCACCGATCGCGGCGCAGCGCGCCTCGGAGGAATGTCGTCGCTCGAAAGCCTTTCGCTCGCGGAGACTCAAATTACGGACTTGGGGGCTAAACATCTGGCCCGACTGGGAAACCTCCGGATGCTCGTCCTGGATGAGACCCACATCAGCGATGTGGGGCTTGAACACTTGGCGGACCTGCGTCAGCTTCACACGCTGTACTTGAAAGACACTTCGATTTCGGACGTCGGCCTGATCGCGCTTTCGAGGCTGGAAAACCTGACATGGCTGGATCTGGATCAAACTGCCATCACCGATCATGGGCTTCCCAACCTCGCGCCACTTCGGAACCTCACCCATTTGTGGCTGAACGACACAAACGTGACAGGCGACGGCTTGCTTCAAATTGCTGGGATGCCGGCTCTTGAAGCCGTCTATGCGTCGGGGACCGGCGTAACCGCGGAGAGCGTTCTCGAATTGCAGCGCGCATTTCCGAAATTGTCGATTGATATCGACAAATAGCCCACTGCTACATGCGCGCTGTTCGCTCCGACCGACGACCCTTCTGACGAACCGACAAATTCGACGCTTGCGGTGCCGGGTTGGGAACCTCTTAACCGCAATTTACTTCGGCTCGGGAAAAGACTCGGGTACGCTGTCCAGGACTTGGAAGTCCGTGATTTCCTCCGACAGCAACGTCGAGCGTTTGCCACTAATCTTGTGCTCGATCTTCGTCGCCTTCTTGATTCCAGCAAATTCCTTGTATGCGGAAAAGATCGTCTCCGTCAGCACTTCACCGTCCTTGATTTTGTCGAGTGAAACTTGCTTGATGGGGAGATTGCTCTCCATGTCGAAATACAGCCTGAATTCCTTGGCGTCAGGTCCTATGACCAGGATGCCCCTGGCTGGCTTTCCGCCGATGTCCTCATCACCTGCAAGCAGAATCTTGAATCCGTTCTGCTTGATCGGGACGAGCGTCGCAGCCGCGATGATGCGATAAATCCCGCACTTTTCGATGGCAACAGTTTCCGCGTCCATTTCAGTCCGGAATTCGCCGAATCGATGCCATCCATTATCGCCATTGACGACCCTCGTCGCTTCGAACTTAAATTCATCGTCATCGCCTTCGATATCCAGGCGGAACTGGTCGAGGCCCCGAGCGGTCGTCACTCCAGACATCCGTTTGTTTTTGCCACCGGACACGACCGAGTCCGGACGAGTGGTCGTGTATTCTGACACGGTTACTTTTGATTTCCAGGTGATAATTCGCGCCTTACTGAGAACCTGCTCGCCGCCGAGCGCCGCGATTCCCTTCTCAATGATGGCCGCTGCGGCATTCTCGTGAGAAAATGCCGATTGTCCGGTGTTGGTAAAGGCGATTACGATAGCGGCGGTTGCGACAACTCGGATCGTCATGCGATTCCCCGTTTCGCGATAATTCGCAGCGCGAATAGTATCATTGATTCCATCGCGGACGAAGGCCACTTGGTGTTTGGCATTCATTGCGCCACCGATGGCAACATCCTGAGCGGGCGCGGAATTTGCCGAGTCTAATAAGGCAGAGACCTGCCAGGCGTGATGTGTAATATTGCCCAATCCGATGGCTTACGCCTCGTCATCGGGATCGCGGGGGCGTTTCCGCCGGACCCAGCGGGCACCGGGTCTTTTTCGTAGGGCCTGCCAACCGGGCGGCAGGTCGGCAATGGCTAGCACGGTCGGGTCGAGTTCTACAATCTCCTCCAGGCTGACGACGCGCCCGTCCTCGACCGATGCATCGCTGCTGCCGATGAACTGCCAGCCATGATCGTCGGCATCATGGCTCACCAGGAGAATCGGCTCATTGCCTTCCAGGACCTGGCGCATCGTCAGCGTCGCGCAGTTTCGTGGTTGATCAAACGGCCATGAATTCGTCTTGCGGCTCATGGACTGCAAACTCCACCGAACGGTCGTGGTTTACCCAATCGCAATACGGCAACGACGGATTCTGGTGACGAAACCAGATGAAGTCAATCGCTCTGCGCGTGTCAGCGTGTTCGGAAGTTACAGCGCAGGTCGCCCTTCCCGCTCCCACGCCACCGCGGGTACCGGCCGCACG
>DASYAR010000622.1:0-10256 GCA_036501235.1 Planctomycetaceae bacterium | reverse complement strand
GGTCAACGACCAGAGGGGGACCCAGTCGATCGGCACATCCTCGGGAAACTGCCGCGGTATGAGGTGAAAAGGCCCCTCGCGGCTGGAGCGATTGATCTCTTCGCGGCGCTCGTATTGCCGCTCGCTGAAACCCAGAAATTGCCGGGGATGAACGGCCTTTTCGGCCAGCGAACGATAGGTGGCCTGGAGACAGGGCTCGTCGCCGCGGAAGACGCCGCAGTAACGCTCGACCGCTTCGCAAACGGCGCTGACGCTGGCCTGTGTGGAAGTGATTCCTTTGCCGCCAGTCCGGGCGCGCATGCTCTGCATCAGCCAGTAGGGCGTTCCCGGTCCCATGGCGAAATTGTGCCCCGCACTGTAGCTCTGGATCAGGCCACCCGGCTCCTGACTCAGCTCGACGAGCCAGGTGACGACGCCGGTGATCGGACTGATGTGCCGTTTGAGTCGCTCCAGAGTCGCCTGCGGCGCTTCGATCCGGAAACCGCCGTCAGAAGATCCATTCACGGAGTGACGGCGCAGCTCGATGGGCCCTGTCCGGCAAGCCTGTGCGGGGTCTCCGCAGGCCGCGCACTGTGGTCTGCGCGACAGCACATGCCATGCGGTTTTCGGTCCGTCGAGACCGAGATGCACCGTCAACAGTCGGCCCTCGAGCCGGTCGGACAAGCCTGCCTGCCACAAAAGGATCTCTTGAACAAGCCAGGCGGCGCCCAGCCTGACGGTTGCCGGCAAGGCGGCGCCGGAGGTTTCGTAGAGCTCCGCGTTACCCGATCTGCGGACGGCGTAATCTTCCACCTGCCGGTTCAGGCGCAGCCGCTCTTGCAGGCAGACAAAGCAACCCGTGCGGCCGGGGTGAAACAAGGGGCCCAGCCAGAGAGTCTGGCCCACGAGCTTGCAGAGCAGCCACGGTTCTCCGCTGGCCAGACCTTCGCGATTGAACTGCCCCAATTCGGGGCGGTAGTAATGGTCGGTGGCAACGATCCGCAGGCCCTGACCCAGACTGTTGACCGGAATTCCGGCAGACTCCAGGGCTTGCGTCACGAGAGAGGCCGTTGCTCCGCGGCCGATTTCCGTCACGCAAACCGGTGTGCGGGCACCGTCGAGCGGCGCTCCGATGCCGAGAGCGTCTGCCAGCGCGCCGTCGCGGGAATCCAAGTCCGGCAGGAAGCCGTCTCTCAACAATCCTCGCGTCTCGAGCTCGCAGAGCGCATGCACGAGATCGGTGGGCGCCAGATGCTCGGAGGTTTGCACGATCAGGTCGCCCAGCGAGCGCGAGCCGTCAAGGAGCGGCGCGATTCGGTGCACCGCCTCGTTTTGCCACATCCAGGCGCGGTCTTCAGACAGCAGATAAATGTCGCTCGCGCCGACCGGAACCGGCAGGATGTGGCGCTTGAGCGCCGGATATTCTGGCAGCACGCTCGACGAGTTCATGGCTTTCGGCCCCAGGCAATGAATCCGATCATCAATACGAATGCGTCTGTCGAGTCGAGGAAACGCTGGTGGAGAAACTTGGCGCGCACGAAGTCTTCCAGGGAGATGTGGCCGTCGGCCACGAGCGGCAGCAACTGGTCGGGATTGAGATGAACGTCCGTCGCGGCCAGTCCGACGTCGTCGCTGTCGACGGCAAACACGTCGAGCCCGACGCGGGCGAAGCCGGTTTGCCGAAGAATCCGCCCCAGGCGGCGCCCGATGAACCAGTTGCCGCCGCGCTCGGCTTGAGCCTTGCCGCGGACCGAATGCAGGGTGCGGAATTCGGGGAAGACAGGTTCGGCCACCCCCCACAGGGCGCCGTCGGCGTCGATGACGACCAGCAGCCCCCCCGGCCGCAGCAGCCGACGCGCCTCTTGAGCCACAGCCTGGGGATCAGGCGCGTGCTGCATCACGTATCGGGCGATCACGACGTCGAACGAGCCGTCTGGCAGTTTTGTCTCCTCGGCGGAATCATGCACGAACGAGATTCGCTCTGTGTGACCCGCGAGCCGGAGACGGGCCTGGGTCAGCATTCGCGCGTCGCAATCGAGGCCGACGATCGAGCTGTTCGGGAGCCAGTCCGCCAGCAACCGGGTGAACGACCCGGGACCACAGCCCAACTCGAGCAGTCGCTGCCCGTCACACAGGCCGAGACTTTGCAAATGGCGCCGTTCGGCCTCCCAGGTCAGCTCGGCCTGTTCGTGGAGCCGCTCGATTTCACCCGCCAGGCCGCGCACGTGGCCGTCGGATACGTAGGAACCGGTGTTTTCCATGAGTGGATTCATGATGAGACGATCAACTCCGACGCTCTGGCGTGGAAAGTCATCGACAGTCCGTCCCTGGGACGCAACGTCACCAGCGCTTCGGGCTCAAGGGAATAGTGCAACGGCAGGTTGAGCCGGCATCGCTGCCAGATCACCGCGAGCGCCAGCGGCAGCTCGAGCATCGCGAAGTGCTTTCCGATGCATTGACGCGGACCGGCGCCGAACGGCAAGTAGCGGAATTCTCGAGTGGCCGCCTCTTCGCCCGTTTCCAGAAACCGCTCGGGCCGAAAGCGAAGAGGTTCCGTCCAACAGTCCGGATGCCGTTGAATGAGGTAAGGGCTCATCGAGACCAATGTCCCGGGCGCTACCGGAAAGCCCTCAATGGTGTCGGGAGCCAGTGCCGAGCGCGAGATCAGCCAGACGGGCGGATACAGGCGCAGCGCTTCGCTGACGACGGCCCGCGTGTAGTGCAGGGTGGGCAGGTTGGCCGCTGTCGGCCCCTGCCCGGCGAGCACTTCGGTGATTTCGTCAGCCAGGCGGGCGCCGGCGCCGGGATTTCTATCGAGCAATGCAAATATCCAGGAGAGCGCCTTGCCGGTTGTCTCGTGGCCGGCCAGCAGTAAAGTGACGGCCTGGTCGGCCAGTGCGCGATCCGAATCATTCTCCAGCCGCTGACCCTCGAGCAGCAGCGAGACGAGATCGTCTTCACCGCTGTCGAAAATCTTTCGCGACAGCACCATTTGCCAGGCCGTGCGACGGACCAGATCCAGGGCGCCGGCCAGTTTCCCGGCGTCTGTGGACCGCGCCTGCCCCATGCCCGAATTCACCACATCCATCGCCTGCCCGAACTCGGCGGATTCTGCCGCGAGATCACTCGAGAACAGCGCGCGGCCCACGATCTCGAGTGTGAGGCGGCTCATCTCGTGCAGGATGTCGAGCGGCGCGGCGGGATCCTCTCGCGCCGTCCACCGGTCGAGCATCTTCTCGGTGCTGCTCACGATGACCTCGGCGAACGCTTCGACACGCTGGCGATTGAACAGGGGTTGCAGTCGCTGACGATCGCGCCGCCAAATGGGGCCGTCGGTCGTCAGCAACCCCTGACCCAGCATGGGACCGAGCAACTGCAGGTCGGGGGTGCCCAGTTTCGAGTAATTTGTCGCGCGGTCGTGAAGAACGTGGCGCACCGCGTCGGGCGTATTGAGCAGGTACGTCAGACGGCCCTCGCATTCGTAGGCGACAATGTCGCCGTAAGTGGCCGCCAGATTCGAAACGAATTCCAGCGGTGCAGAACGCACTTCCACCAGAGTGACGGGTCGCGCAGGGCCGGGAGGACGACGCTCTGAGGCCGGCGGCGCGTGCGCTCGATCGGCGGCCGAGAGAGGTGCGGAGCGAGAACCGGGTACGGCGGTCGCCACGTACAAATCGAGTTGCTGCAGCATCTGGATGGTATCGAACACATTCCAGATTTCCCGGATAGAATTCCGTTCGAAGCGGATCACCGTCAGGGCGTCTGCGCGAAACGAGCGCCCCGTGGGTGGGTGCCCCAGAAATTCGCCCAAGTGCGTGCCGGATGTCACTGTCCGCACCGCCGCGCGATCCCCCTCGACGAGCACCTCGGCCACGGTGTGCTCCAGATCCGGAAAGCCTGCGACGAAGGCCTTCAGAGTTTCTGCGAAAGCGGCGAAGCCCGCGACCTGGCCCGAGCCGTGATGCTGGAAATCCGCCGTGATCAGTGCGGCGAGCGCGACGAGGTCGCGGCTGTTCAGCGCGGCATAATAACGGCGCACGAAGGGGCGGATGTCGCGATCTCCGGTCAAGATTGCACCAGACTTCCGAGCAGAAATTCGCCGAGGGCCGGTTCCTCGAGAGGATCGATCCCGGCGGCGCGGCAAAACAGCTCTGAATCGCCGCCACCCAGCGCACACGGCGCGAGGCTCATGGCTGTCGCCGCCAGATACATGGTGGCATACAGGGCACCCAGATTTTTCAGCATTAAGGCGTAGGCCATGCCTTCGTATTTCCAGAAAACGCGGCGGCAGCGCGCCGTGATGCCGAGATACACCTGCACAGGGGAGCGTTTGTCGGCGGTATGCCAGGCCTGCTTGAGCAACAACTCGATCTCGGGAGTCATCCCTGAGAGACGCCCGAGCGCGTGCCCGTGCGGATCGTAATGGTACAGGCCCATTTCCAGGCCCTGGCATTGAGCGACCACGGCGTAGATTTCCAGTTCGTGCAGCGCCCCTCCCGCAGGGGTCGGGCGCAAGGCGCAATCGGTCTCGCCGGCCGGCAGGACACTTGTAATCCGGGCCGTACGGTAAAGAAATTCGCCGAGCTCCGCGCAGGAAATGGGCTCCGGGGCGTAGTCTCGAATCGAGCGGCGCTTTTCGACGACGGTCACGAACGGGGCGTCGGATTGCGCCAGCACATTAAGATCGGGCCGCGGCAGTGGAATGCTGTCGCTGATCCGACGCGGATGAATTAAAGGAGGCGCGGGCTGTTCGCGGAAGTGATAGGTCGCCCCATAGGGCCCGGCCGAACGGCCGCGCCGGCTGCGCATGTGAAACAGCAGATCATGAAACTCCCACCAGGCGTTGGCATCGGCCATGGAATTCTGCGGGCGTTCGGTGTTGTCCCGATCGCACAAGGCGCCGGCGGCCTCCAGAAACACAAGCAGCGTGTCGATTGAAGCGGCCGTCAGACCGTGATCTCGATGCTCCGGGCGATTCAGCGCCAGGTCTCCGATCCACGCCAGCACACGCGGGTCGTGCACTTCCAGGCGGGCGCGTCCCGGGCCGGATTCGAGCTGCCACGTTCCAGCGACGGCCCGCAAGCAGGCAAAGCGCGACAGTCGATATCGCGTCGCGTGAGCTGCCTGGAGAGTCGGCAGATGGAAGGAGGCGGCCTGCGGAATCAGCGTCGCCAGAGGCGCTGCGTCTTGGACCAGCGCTCGGCTCAGAGCGCCGGCACAGTCCAGCGGATGCAGCGCGCCGTAAAATCCGAATAGCCCCAGATCGCCCTCACTCCGGCGGACTTCCGCGACGCATTCCTCTTCCGTTGCGCCGACGGTCGCCAGTCGCTCCAGCGCGGCGGTCAAGCCGGCGCCAGTCTGTCCCAGGCGAAGCTCCAGCCAGGGGAGCGACACGCGAACCGCCTGGCCGTCGCGAACGAGCCGGCCATGCGGCGCCAACTGCAGCCGGATCTGATCGGCAACTTCGGGCATCTCGATCTGCTCTCTAAAAATAAATCGGCCACCGGTTCAATTCCGCTTCGCTTTTCGCCGAAGCCAGCCAGCCCAACCGTACGGGCACCTCGAACAGCCGCCGGGTTCCCAGTCGCGGCCAGATGTGGCACAGCCCCGGAACGACGACCCGCGCGACAGGCAGACCGATGTCCGGCCGGGTTTGATCGAGCGCCAGAACTTCGAGACCGGCGGCGCGCAGCAAGTTGACGCAGCGGCCCAGGTCCTCCGCCCTGTCATTGTGCTGCGGCCACTGATAATCGCCACGGCGAACCGGTTTCAGTGATGCGCCCGCTGCGAGATGCGGCTGATTGTCGCGCGTGGCGCTCCGCAGCCAGCGCTGCGTCGCGGGCCGGTCGGTGCGATAACGCGTGTTGCCGGCGGCATCGCGATCGGCGACGAGGAACAGCGACTGGTGCATTTCGAGCAGCGCGCGCCGCAGCGCCGCGCCGGGATCGAAATCGGCCGCCAGACCGAAGATGATGTCTTCGACGCCGTGGTCCACCCGGGCCGAAAGGGCCGCCACGACTGGTACGCCGAAGTCGACGGTCAGATCGAGTGCCCAGATTTCGCGGCCCCGCTCGCGGTAGCGCGGGCGCAACAGGCTCAGCAGGGGTTCCGCGAAATCATTGAGGTCGAGCGCCGGGCGCGGCAGCTCGTTGTACCACCAGATTGCCGCAGCATCGCGCTCGAGCAGTTCCAGAAGGGCCTGGGCTGCCGCTTCCGTCAGCGTCCCGCCGGCGGCGCAGCCGCACGAGTCCGACCCGCAGAAAAAGTCTTTCATCTCCGGGTGGCCGAAATAGCAGCTGGCCGCGGGAAGGTATCGCGGCGCCTCGTGAGTGAGCGACCAGAGCGGTGTCCAGGCGATTGTGCGCTGTTTGTCGAGCGGCACGGGAACCCAGGTATGCGGATCGTCATTGCCCGCATTCAACGTGTCGCGCTGCGCGTATTGTCGCTCGCTGAAACCCAGGAATGTCGCCGGATCGACGGCCGCATCGCCCAATTCGGCGCAGGTCGCGTCGCGAGACGCTTCGCCACCCTGCCAGATGCCGCTGTAGCGTTCCAAGGCTTCGCAGAGCGCGCTCATTCGCGCCTGGAGGGGTGTGGCTCCTTTGCCCCCGCTGCGCCCCAGAAGATTGTCACGAAGGATGTGCAGATCGTAGCGGTGCAGCGGCAGCGAATGCGCTGCCGCAACATGCAGGAAACCGTCCAGTGACGTTTCGCTCAGGCTGCGCACGACACCGGTGATCGGACTGACGTGGTGCTGCAACGCCTTCCAGGCCTCCGCCGTTGGCCGGGCCCGCCCCTCCGGCCCGCTTTTCAGGCAGCTGTCGATCGGAAAGGAAACAGCCGCGCGCCGGAATTCCGGCAGTGCGACGCCGCAAGCCGGGCATTGCGGCCGGCGCGTCAGGGAGTGCCGCGTCAGTCCGTTCGTTCGCAGATCCAGAGTCAAAATCTGGCCTTGCAGTACAGACGAATGCAGCGTCAGCCAGCGTACGATTTCGACTCCGGCCAGGCGCAGTGCCATGTCGATCGACCAGGAGGCGGCTGGCTGCGGGGGCGACACGGCCTGACCGGATTGAGCTTCGAGGACCGATTCCGTTTGTCGGTTCAATCGCAGGCGCTGGGCCAGACAATGCCAGCATCCGGTGGATTCGGGGACAAACAGCGGGCCCAGCCAGGGAACGACCCCCACAGGCTTGATCAGCATCCAGGGGCGGCGTTGGCGGCGGCAGACACGGTCGATTTCCTGAAGCTCGGGGGCGAGGTAATTCTGCGCCGCGACAATCAGCAGGTCCGCTGATTGCTCGCGTTCCGCAAGGGTCAACCCTGCGTCTGCCAGCGCCGCCCGAAGCAGTGCCGCATTGAACCCGCCCAAGGCCTGCACGGCCACTCTTCCCGAGTGCGGGGCTCTGGCCCCTGCAGAACCGGCGTCATACCAAAATGGCGCCTCGGCCGGGTCGCTATCAACATCGGCAATGAGATTCAGGGCTTCCAGATGACTGAGTGTCAGCCTGGCGGCCACGGGCGGAATGCCCTCGTGTTCGAGTCGCACGTGGATGTCGTCGTGCGTCAGGCCTTCGTCGATGCAGCGCGCGGCCTGCGCGTAGGCTCGGCCGCGCAGAAACGTATGGCCGGTTTCACTGAGCACGACGACGTCTTCAGGAGATAGTACGGCCGCCCGCAGGTGCGGCCGCCAGGCCACGCGATTCATGGAATGCATGCCTCCCCGCAGCCCTCGACGGCGGCGGTCACAGGCGTCCCCGCAAACGCCGGTGCGGAAGTCTGCACGTCCCACAGGAACGCGCGGCGGACGTAAAGGCGCCTGACGAGGTCTTCGCACCAGTCGTCCCACGACAGCCAGACAGACTGGGATCGTCGAATGGTGCACGTTTCCGGGCGATTGATCAGCGGTCCGGGCTCACCGCGCCCGAGTGACAGGTAGAACGAGGCGACCGACCAGGAAAGCTCCAGATGCAGATCGTCCCAGGCGAATGGCACGGCGAACATCGCCTCGTTCAGCCGCACGGCTTCTTCGATCAGTGGGCGTTCCTGGCGGCCTTCGGGCAGGCGGGTCAGGATTTCGAGCGCTTCTTCGTAGAACGCGCCGATCGATTCGGCGCGGGCCAGGCCGATGATCGCGTACTGATCGGCCGGCCACCAGATTCCCAGCCATTCCTGGCTGGGAATGAACTGCGGCTCGCCTTGCAGCACAGCCCGCGCCCGCGCCTCGAAAATGCACCGCGTCGTCGACATCAAAGGGAATTCGGAATCGTCTGCGTCGATAAATGCTTCCAGCATGCGGCGATAGTCCCAGCCGCGACCTTCGCCCAGGGCCAACATCACTATCTGCAACATTCGGTCGAAAAACAGCAGTTCTGCGAAGTCGGCCAGGACGCGAGCCCGCACCCACTCTTCCCGTGACATCGCCTTCGATGCGACGACCAGATCGATGAATTCCGGAGTATTGTCGCCGTCAATGGGGATCAGCGGATCATACACCTCCACCAGCCGGACCGGAGTCGTTTCAAGTCCATAGCGGAGCCGGTAGTCGGGTTGGGCCATGGGAGCGTTCGGCAGCACCGAACACTCGTAAAATGCGATGCGATTATGCTGCCCCGTGCGGATGATCTGAGCGACTCCGTCGGCAAAACTGTCATACGTCTCGTCCGGCAGGCCGATGATCAGGTCGGTATACGTATCTAGTTTTTCCTGTGCGTAGTATTTTTGCAGGCGCTCGAATGACGCGGGGTCGATATTGTCGCGCTGGATCGCCTTGAGAACATTGGGTGAAACCGATTGCAGCGAAAGACTGGCGCCGAGCGATACGACTCCGGATCGCTTCAGCGCCCGTTGAATCTGCTCTGAGCGGTCGGTGCGGTTCTTGGTATTCTGCAGGTGGACTGTGACAAACGAGCTGCGCTCGAGGTAAGACTGCGCGATGTGCTCGGCAAGATCGACGTCGCGCGGAAGCAATCCAAAATTCGCGTCGCAGATGAACATGTGATGGATACCCCGGTCGGCAAACCATTCAATCTCGCGCAGCAGTCGCTCCATCCCGAAGCGATTGACGCGGCTGGCCGTCGCGGATCCCCAGTCGCAAAAAGCGCACGAGAAGGGACAACCGCGGTTGGTCTCCCATGTCACCAGCCATTGTTGCTGCGGGGCGCCGGCCATAACGTCATCAAAGACGCCATTCAGAAACGGCGAAGGCACCTCGTCGAGCTGCTGCATGCGCGGCCGAGGCTGGGTCCGCCAGAACGCTCCCGATGCGTCGAGATAACTGACGGACCGGATGCCGCCCCATTGGCGGTCGGACTGCCGTTCGAGAATTTCGAGAAATGTCTGCTCCCCCTCCCCGTGGCAGACCACGTCGACCCAGGAATGAGTGCGCAGGAACTGTTCGGCGTCGTCGGGAACCTGCGGACCGCCGAATACAATCGTGACATCGGGCTGCAGCTCTTTGAGGCGCCTCGCGACGAGTAGAGACAACTGGACGTTCCAGACGTAGATGCTGAATCCCACGACGTCGGCGCCACGGAGCTGTTTCAAGATCTCGTCGATCGGAAGCCGCAAATACACCGGCGGCAGAAAGCGGTACGCTGCGGGATCTGGTGCATGTCGTTCGACATGCGCCTGGAGCAGCCCTGCGACGTACGGCAGGTACGCCAGCCTCACGGCCGAGGCGCTGGCGGGCCCGCCTTTCCGCACGAGCGACCCATCCAGCATCCGATATTGATGCGACGGGCGGCGCTCCCACACCAGCCCGCCGATCGTCACCAGGCCGATTGTGATCGGACGTCTCATTGCACGAACCCCTTGCGCGCTTTCAGCGACCGTTACATGTCGGGCACCAGGACGCCGCCCTGCACGTCAAACAAGACGGCAGGACGACGTCTCCAGACAGACCCAGTGCGTCAAGTGCAGCAGCAGCACGGGCTGCAGCAGCAATTGATGTCGCCGCCGCCGGACGCATCCGGCGTGACGTTGTCGGGCTTCATGGGGAGGTAGAGATCGTACTGCCCGGTCTCGTTCCCCTTGATCCACTGATCGACCTGCTCCTCCACCTTGCCGAGGCCGGTGATTTTCATCTGAATGACGCGGACCTGGGCACCCGGCACAGTCGGCATGCCGCCTCCCCCCAGGATCGAAGCCGGGTCGTCCAGCAGTTTCTGCAGGTAGCTCGAATCCGTCCAGGTCTTGGCCACGACGTTGGCGTAGCCTTTGATCAGATCCAGGCGATTGACGACAGTCGACGCGGCCGAAGTGACGGTCGATACGGCCGA
>DASYAR010000621.1:0-2307 GCA_036501235.1 Planctomycetaceae bacterium | reverse complement strand
TGTGCGCCGGCCCGAAGTTGAGGAGGACCATGCGGACGCCGTTGATGGTGAGCGACTCTTTTTTGTCCACTCCTTTTGTCGGCAGTTGCGGCGCCGGGCTTTTCGAACCAACAGTGGCTTCGAGTTCCTTCTTGGCGTTCTCATGGGCGATAATCGTCAAACCCTTCGGGAAACCGGCCAGCCCATAGGAATGATCGAGATCGCTGTCCGTGAGAATCACCGTCGTCACAGGCAAGTTGGTGACGCTGGCGACCTGAGCCATAATCTGCTTCCCCGCGTTCGCGCTCGTCCTCGCGTCGATTACGATTACCCCATCCTTACCCACGAGAACGCCGACGTTCACGGCGGCGCCTCCGTCGCTCCAATAAACGCCTCCTTTCAGAGGCTGCAGTGAAGCTGGAGCGCTCTGCTGCGCGTGGGCGGGAATGGCCAGCGCGATCAAACCCACGACGATCGAAAATCCCAAGAGCAACTTACACGGATACTTCATTGTGGCTGTCCTCCCCAAAAGCGATCGTAACAGGTCGCGTCCGGGCGTACTGAGCCCTCGCTCACGACCAGAACGTATTTCCGCTCATGTACAAACAGCTTTATGGCGCGGAGCTGATTCTCCTCCGCACTCGTCTCGAAGGATCGTTCCGTTCCTGTGTGGTTTGCTGGCGTCGCGCTCGACCCTTATTTCCAGGCAGAGTAGACGGGCTTGCCTACCAACTTCGAGGGATCCGCGCCCGCGCGCGGGCTGAACTTTTGCGCGCGGCCGTTGCCGACTTCAGCGACGTAGACATTACCTTCCTGATCGACGGTCATGCCATGAATGTTGAAGAGGCCACCGGGATTGTCGGACAGGGTGCCCCAAGCGTAGAGCAGGTGCCCATCGAGATCGTACTCGACGATCCTGGAGTCGCGGTCGTCCGCAGCCCAAAGGTGGCGATCGGCGGAGATGTACAGGAAATTAACCGAGGAGTATCTGTCGAGCGGCCACTGGTCGAGGAACTTGCCATTCTCGTCGAACACCTGGATGCGGCGATTGCTGCGATCGCAGACGTAAACGCGATGCGTGACCGGATCGGCGGCGAGGCCATGGACGACGTTGAAGTAGCCCGGACGGGTCTCCGGCTCCCGCCCTGGCCCCAGCCCGCCATTGCCTTTCTGGCCCCAAGCCATTAGATACTTGCCATTTTTGTCGAATTTCACGACGCGCGTGCCGTTGTATCCGTCGGCGACGAACATGGTGCTATCGGGCAGCCAGGTGAGGAACGTAGGGCGGTTGAAATGCGTCTCATCGGCGCCGGTTTTATCGGGCGTGCCAATGGTTTGCAGAAGCTGTTTGCCGTCGTGGCTGAACTTGAAGATCACTCCCTTGTAATCGTCCACCACCCACACGTTCTTGGCTGGGTCATAGGGATTGATGTAGACGGCGTGAGGGCGCTCCAAGAGAGTGTCCCATTGCGTCCACGATTCCACGATGTCGCCGGTGGAGTTGACGACGACAAGATTGTGTTCCCAGCGCGCGTCCACGCCGGCCTTGCCTTTCCAGAGTTTCTCGGCATCCTCGGGCTTATCGCCGGGAGCGCCGCCGCCAGGCAGACTGGCCACCGGGCCCTGCGAGGCGTTGCGGAACGGGACCTCCGCGGTCGGGAACGACAGGCTCGGCCCGAATTCCGGAACGGCCGTTTGCGGCGGCCGCTTCAGCAGGGGTTCTTCGCCACGCTGCGCGATGAAGACCCGGTTGGGGCTTTCCGCGAAGATGCCCTCGACCGCGCCCCAGGTCCAATTCTCGTGACCGGGCAGTTGCGACAGCGGTTTGGGCCAGCCGACAACCACATCGTAGGGCCCGGTGACATCCTCGCCACCCTTTTCGCCCGGCACAGCCGCGAAACCGGCGCCCGGTTTCATCGCCCCACGGACGGGCATCAGGCGGTTGCCAGCAATAAAGCCCAGCACAAAGAAAGCGGCCAAGCCTAACAAGACCAGTCCACGCTTACGCATCCGTTTCCTCCCTCAGAATTGCGGTTACCAGGCTAAAACCAGGCGAGATCCTTTGGCACATGCCGAGTTCGTTCATGCACGGCAGAAAAAGTTCAGTCCCGGCGAAGGGCCAGCTGACTGCAAGCGCATTGTGGCAAACCATGAGCACGCGACCTGCGGCGTGCTGAGATTTGCCGATATAGGCGGACTATTCGATCAGTTGGGATGCTTTTCTCCGCCGAGCACGGTGTCGTCCAATCGAGTGCCGTCGGCGAGAACAATATGATTGAGACGCCCGACAGGGGCGCCTGTCTTGGTCGCATAGACGTAGACGGTGAT
>DASYAR010000620.1:0-3635 GCA_036501235.1 Planctomycetaceae bacterium | reverse complement strand
TCCGGGGGCTGACACCCCCCGGCTCGCCAGACGAGCTGGCCCCAGGCGAGCCGGGGGTGTCAGCCCCCGGTTCTCTCGCGTCGTGATTTCACCGCTTACGCAATGCGCTGCGCAACGACGCGCAAACGCCGGTAATCCGCCTTCCATTGGCCGTCGCGATAAAGTGCAGGACGCAGATCGGCATCGAGGGCTGCCAGGCACTCGGCACGCTGCTCGGGGGTCAGCCGGTCGAGCAGGCTGCCACAGAACATTTCGAACCATTTCTTTGTACCGTCTTCTCCTTCCAACAAAGTGGGACGTTCGAACAACGTGGCATACGTGACTTCCAAGCCGTGCTGTTCCAGAATGGAAGAGTACTCGGCGACACTGGGGTAATACCACGGAATCGCATAGTCCCTGACGCCCAATGCGACCGCCTGCTTCAAGAGTGCGGCGACCATTTGCCGCGTGTTCCCCTTTCCGCCGAACTCTACGACAAAGCGCCCTCCCGGACGCAAGGCGGCGCGAACTTGCGCGACGGCCAGCTCCGGCTGCTGAACCCAATGCAAGACGGCATTCGAGAAGACGGCGTCATACCCCTCGCCAAAGGCAAATGTCCGGGCATCTCCAATTTCAAATCGGATCGCCGGATGAGCGCTGCGCGCCTGGTCGATCATTGTGGAGGAACTGTCGAAGCCGACGACATCCGCACCGGCGGTTGCGATCTGGGCGGTCAGGTGGCCGGTCCCACAACCGAGATCCAGGATCCGCTCCCCCGCCTGCGGCGCCAGAAGCTCGACGAGCGACGCGCCGAATTTCCAGACGAAAGAATGGCTTGCGTCATACAGCCCGACATTCCAAGTGGCAGTGGGTTGCGGTGTGGTCAAGATAAAGGTCCAAACGAATAAAGGTTGATCTGCAATTTCCCCGGCGAGCGGCGGACGTCAGTCCGCCGGTGGCCCCGCGCGTGCAACACCCGCTGTTTGCAGCTTAGAACGAAATGATCTATTCCGTGCGGCGCACCGGGCCCTGGACGCACCCAGGGATTAACGCCTCTGGCTCGCCAGGCGCCAGTAGCTGTTGAATAAATCGGCTTTCACCACGGCTTCTTTGTAACCGCCGGCTTCCAATTTCTCGAATTTCTGCACGGCGATGTCGCCCAGCCGGGGAAAGAGCCAGGCATTCGAGTTTTTGAAATCGGCGGCGTGAAATGTGTGTCCTGAATTGACGACCACGTACTTGCGCGGGCTTAAGGGGTTCGGATAAATCAGCGACAACCCGTGCGTTTCGGGATCGAACTTCTCGTCGAAGACTTCCATCGCCGTCTTCGTCCACTTGAGCGGCAGGCGCGGGACAATTTTGGCCAGAACCGAATTCGACCCCGGATCGCCGAACAGGATCAGGTTTTTGCCGAGCAGCATCTCGTCGGTGACGTCGGCGTCGTTGACGATCGTCACCTGGCCGCGCATCCATTTGTCGAACTCGGCGGCAAAGCGTGCGAGAGTCCAATTCGCCCAGGCGGACTGGGATTCGTTCCACGCTGCGCCCGTGCCACGAACGCAGACGAACGGCTGCATGAACGCGTCGTCGATGGGTCCTTGCAGATTATGCCGTTTGTGGAGGTCGACGTTTTTGGGAAACGACAGCGATTGATTGTAATTGAGCCCGACCCAGTGACCGCCGGACAGCTCGAACTGAACGCCCGGCAGCAGCCCCTCGGCCGCCGGCGCCAGGGGCAGCTCATCCCCATCGATGACGACCTTTTCCGCCAGGTCGCGACCAAGTTCGAGAACGGCGACGTTTTTGGTGTGCACCGTGAGCACCTGGGCATCGGCATCGGCTTGCGCGTCGACCAGCGTCTCGGCGTAAGGTTCGATCATCTCCTCGATCGTGACCCAGTCGCAGGCATTGTACTTGAGCGTATGCGTTGTGAACTTGATCTGGCGCGTTCCCGGATAGACTGGACGGCCCGACTTCTGGCGCTCGGCATGAAACGCCATGAACTCCTGCAGCGATTGGGGATGAAACGCATGGCCCATGCCGGGGCCGATCAGCAGTTTGATCGACAGCCCCAGCTTCGCCGCCCGCTCGACCATTTCGGTGCTGGCGACAAGCTGGTCGTCTTTTTCGCCGCCGTAGGTGCAGATCGGCACATCGAACGCATTGAGGGTATAGTCGATCGGGTTGTAGATCGAGAGGGCCTTGTCCTGGTAGAAGGGCAGAGGCTGGGCGACCTTTTGGTATTTGTAGAAATCGACGAATCCGGCGCCGGGGCCGACCGAGCACCACAGCGCCGGATAGTGCAGCCCCAGGTGCCAACTTCCGGCGCCTCCCATCGAAAACCCGTGCAGCACGACGCGGCGATCATCGATCCGATACCGCCGCTTGACGTCGGCCAGCGCCTCGAAGACGTCGGTCTCGCCGGCGAAACGATAGGCATTGTTGGTCCGTCCGAACACGTCGAGCTGAATCCAATCGGCCGCGGCGTTCGCGGGCTTGCCGTCGTGCGAATGGATGAAATTGACTTCATTGAGAGTCGCACCGCGTCCATGCAGCACGAGATGGAGCGGCCAGCGGCGCTCCGGCTGTTTTCCGAAATCGGGAGGCAACGTCAGGGCGTAAGGCTGGAACGACTCGTCGATTGCGGATCGGTAGCCCAGGATTTTTTTCCCAGGAGTCTGGTCCCAATTCGGGCTGCCTGTGGCGAGGGCCAGGAAGGCGGCCCGTTCGATTCCCGTTTTCAGCGCCAGGTGCGTTTGCTTGACGTAATCGGGCTTGTAGAACTCGTTGTGGCGCAGGATCCAATCGGCCGCCTTGGCGTAAACGGCGACGTCCGGGATGTAGTTCTCGGCCTGGGGATTCCGGCTCAAGCTGTCGAGAGCGGAACGAAGCTGAGCCAATTCCTTCTCGATCGCCTGCACCTCAGCAGGGGCTGCCGGCTGGGCTCGAGCCGCCGGCACAGAACAGCAGGCGCCCGCCAGCAGGAGCGCAGCCGTGGTCGTGAATTTGCAGGTGGTGCGTGGCATCGGATGTGTCCCTGTGATCGCGATTGATGATTGTCGTCCAATCATGGAAAGAACGTATCACTGTCGCAAGGGTCCGACCCTGAGGACGAATATGCTCGGCGCCTTCGAGTATTACTGCGACGCTACTGCTTTACGTCGACCACCGCGCCCGACTCGAATGTAATCTTGACGTCGGCGAACGGATGGGCGACCTCGCCGAACGGCAGGCGCTGCGGAGTCAACAGGGGGTCGTGTCCGAAGATGTTGATGAGCTTCGGAAAAGAAATCTGCTGCACAGGCTGCGGTTGCGATGGCCGAGGGCGCAGATGGTAGGCCGGCTTGATCGACTTCATGTGATATCGTAGCTCTTGCGGTATGATTCTCACGCACGGAAATGAGTGAAATCCCTCGGCGTGTGGCGGCGCAGTTCGCAATAATCCCGGAGTTCTGCAAGAATCGCCGGATTCAACCATTCCGATTATTCGGGAATTCGCAGTTGTTCCAGAATCTGTTGCAAAATTTCATCATCACTCGGATAGGGAGAAGGCAGGAAGCCCTTGAGCGGGATTGGAATCTCGTCCATGCGGTAGGCCGTGCCAGGCCGGTGAATGCCATACACGGCCGTCGTAAATTGTACGGTTGGCGGCACGA
>DASYAR010000619.1:0-49107 GCA_036501235.1 Planctomycetaceae bacterium | reverse complement strand
CGCTCCTGATCTCGTTCATGCCGACCCCACCAGGCGTCGGCTTCTTCGATCGACCAGGCGCTGGCGGCGGCGCAGCGGGCCAGGAGGAGCGTCAGGTCGCGGGCGGTCTGCGGGCGCTTGGCTCGCGTCTTTTCGAGGCACGCCATGAGGGCGCTTTCCAGTTCCTTCGAAATCGGCTTCCCCAGCCGCTGTGACGGCGAATCGGGCAACTTCGTGATGTGCTGCTGGCACAATTCGACAATGCCGGCCGCCTCGAATACGGGCTTACCAGTCAACAGAAAATAGCCGACCGCTCCCACGGCATAGAGATCGCTGCGGGCATCGACCGCCTGCGGAGTCTGGATGGCTTCCGGCGACATGTAGAGGGGCGTGCCGGTCAGTCCGCCCGAAGCCGTCAGCGATGCCTGTTTCCCTTCGTCGATCGCCTTCACGAGACCAAAATCGAGCACTTTTACGATGTCGGGTTCGGCGCCCCGCCGGTTAAGCATGATATTGGCCGGTTTGATGTCGCGGTGTACGAGGCCCAGCGAATGGGCTTCATACAGCGAGCCACAAATTTGCCGCAGGATGTGAATCACGCGGGCTTCGGATTGCGGACCGTATTTGTCGACCAGGTTTTGCAAGTCGATCCCGTCGAGGAATTCCATGGCGTAGTAGAAGACACCTTCATCGGTGCGGCCGTAGTCGTAAATGGCCACCGTGTTGGGATGATTGAGCTGACAGGTAATCTGCACTTCGCGCTCGAAGCGTTCGATCGACGATTCGTTGACTTTGTCGACGCTGAGCAGCTTGATGGCCGTCGGCCGGCGCAGAATCGCATGATATCCCTTGTAGACGATCCCCATGCCGCCGGCCCCCAGCTTCTTTTCGAGCCGGTACTGTCCGAGTTTTTTGGAATCGATCGCCGCCTTTTGCGCTTCGCGCTGCATCCGAGCGACGATCACCGAGAAGACGAAGATGGCGGCGGAGCACAGCCCGAGCAATGCGAACAGGCTGAAAAACGTCCAGCGCAGGATCATCAACGGCCGGTAGGCTTCTCCCGCGTCGATTTCGCACGCCAAGGCGATCTGATACTTCGGCAGCCAGGTCCAGGCTCCGAGCGAGGAAACCCCCCGGTAGTCGCGATAACCGTCGACGTCATATCCAGTTTTTCCGGCGGTCGCCTCAGTGGCCAGCTTCGTGAGGGGCAACTCCTCGCGATGGACTTTCGGCCGGTACCCTGCCGTGATGTTCCCCCCCGGGTCGCGCAGATGCAGGTTGAGGAGCGAACGGGTATTTTTATGGTCGGGAAGCAGGCCTAGCAGTTTCATTTCGTCGTCGAAGCGGCTGTTCGAGACGAGCAGCCCCGTCTTATCAAAAGCGTAGGTCTCACCCGATGCGCCCATTCGGCCGAGTTGCACAATCCGCGTAAATTCCTTTTCGGGCCGGATCCGCAGCGCCAGCGCCGCCACCACTTGGAAACTGTCGTCGCGCACCGGAGCGAAAATGAACATTGTGGGAACGCCGATGCGCATCTGCCCGAATTCGTCCTTCTGCAGTACGAAGCTGGCAAATGGGGGCAGGATGCTCGTTTCACCGTTCAATGCCCGTATGAGGGAACTGTCGTATTCCGGAAGGTCGCGCTTGCCGATCAGTTCTTCGTGCGTGGCTGACAGAACCTGTTTGTTCCTATCGATGACGACGTATCCGATGAAGTCATGTGCAGACATCTTCGGCGCCAGCTCCTTCTGCAACTGTCGATGCACGGGCGAATCCTTGAGAGGTGCGCCCGCCGTATTCGTGGGATCGACTTCGTCCAACAATTTGTAAATGAGTTCGCGGATGTGCAGATCGTTGGCCTGCGACTCGGCAATCGTCGCCTGGTTCTTAAACCACGTTTCGAGCATGGCCGTCTCGACCGCCAGCAGAGTTTGCAATTGAGACCGCAGGCCGTCCTTCATCGTCGTTTCGATGGCCAGCCGCAGCCCGTATCCGATGATCGCCAGAACCACGACGGCGATGATCGGAAAGACCCACAGCTGCCGCCGGAGAAAGAGGCCCGTGCGCGTGATCGACCGTGACACGCTCTTCGAGGCGAACGTCAGATGGGGTGCGTTCTGACCGGCGATCGTTCGCGAACGTCGAAACCAGTTCCACAGATTCAAATTGGGCATGCCTTCCATCGTCTCCGATGACGACAGGTACGGGCAAGTCCTTCTGTGGGAAGCGATCCGCGATTGATTGCGAACATGCCGAATGGGGCGCTGATGCCGGCATGTGCTGAATCGGCAACATCCGCGGGACGTTCAGCGAATTCCAGCAGTCCCGGTTTATTGCGGCATCGAGATCGACAGCAGGAATTCGTCCCAACTGCTCGCGGTGGGATCGAGCTGCCCGGTGCCGTGCAGCAGCAGGTTCGTTTGGCCCGGCGTGTCGGTCGGCTCCGGCACAGCCACGCCTTCCGGTGCAAACCAGCGGAAATGCTGGGCCGAATCGGGATTGGCCGGGTCGAAAGAAAAGAATGCTACGGGGCCGAGACTGGGGTTATTGGTGGGATTGTTCGCGAGCACGCTGGCGGCGGTGCCGTTAGGGATGTAGTAGAACTCGATCAGCGCGCCAGCCGGCAATAGCAGCGTTTTTTGAGAATCGAGGGGATCACCGCTGCTGAATAGCACTTGTCGAGTGCTGCTGCCCAGCGCCGCCGCCAGGTAGCCCGCGCTTCCCGGAGCGAGGCCGTTGATCGTCCCCGATTCATCGGAGACGACGACCACTCCTAATTCCCCATGGGCCACGGCGGGAGAGGGGCCGTAGATTTTATTCGTGGGATCGAGCGTAAACGTGACCGGGACGGTCTGCGGCGTTCCATTCACTGCGGGGCCGCCGGAAATGCGCAGCGCATCGCTCACCGTCGAGCTGGCCGTCGCCGCTGGAGTGAGGGTGATGACGGCGTCGTTATAGTCGCGGTCGCCCCCAAACAGCATGTCCTCCCAGGACATCACGACTTGCCCGGTTTGCGTGTCGGCCGTGGTGCGGACGTGATTCACATGATCGGGGTCGGCGCTGGCCACGCTGAAAAAAGCGTTCAAACCCGTGGGCGTGTTCCGAGGATTAAAATCCAGCAGGTTCGACGTCGTGTTATTGCTGACCAGATAGAACACGAGCAGTTCGCCGCCGGTGACGTTAATCGTCTTCGTGGCGCCGGCCGTCTGGCCTTGGGCGAAGAGGACCTGCCGGGTCGAACTGCCCAGCGCAGCCGCGGCATACCCCGCGGCTCCTGGAGCGATGCCGTTGACGTCACCATTGGCATCGCTGACGGCGAACACTCCGAGCTCATTGTCGAAGGCGGCATTGCGCGACGTCCAACTGAATGTGATCTGCTGGGCCGAACCGAATGCACCCGGTACAGTATAGACGCTCGTATCGCTGGGAGCGTACGTGAACGTGAGGGGAGCCGTCGGAGACGACGCGGCGCCTCCCAAGGTTCCTGTTGCCGTGATCGTATTGGCGCCGACTTGCAGCATCTGTCGCGTCAACGTACCGCTGAACAGCCCGGGACTGGTCTCGGTCGCCGTCACTTGCGAAGTCCCGTTCACAAGAAACGTCACCGTCGTGTCGGTGGGCGCGGCGACGGTGAAGGTCGGCGTGGAATTCAGGATGACGTCGTCGTTGTTGAACACCCCGTCGTCACTATTGGTCGACAGGGCCAGCCCAGTCAAAGTGGGAGCGCCGACGGTGATCGAAAACGTGGCCAGGCTGCTCGTGTCCTGTCCGCCATTGGCGGTGCCGCCGTCGTCCATCACTTTGTAGGTGAACGTGTCGAGCCCTAAGAAACCAGTGGTCGGCGTGTAGGTCAGGGCGCCGGTGGATGCGTCGAAATTCGAGATCGTCCCGTTCGAGGGAGGCGTGACCATGACGTAAGTCAGGGCCTGTGTCTTGTCCGGGTCGCCAGTGTTGCTGGTGAGCTGGATGTTGACCGCCTGGTTCTCGGGAGTGGTGACCGATCCTCCAGGCGTGGTGGGCGCGTGGTTGATCGGATTGACGGTGAGGGTGATGGCCTGCGTGTCGAAGTTTCGGGGATCGTCGAGTGCCGTCGCGCTGTTGTGCGTCGTCTGATCGCGGACGCCCACGATCAGGTTGATAGTGCCGCTGAACGTGACCGACGGCGTCAGCGTGATCGTGGCTGTGGAGGGAGTGCTGCCGCTGGCCGGAGTGACTTGAATCGCGACTGTGACATTGGCCGGATCCGGGGCCGTGCCTCCCTCGGTCGCGAAGCTCGTCGGGTCTTTCACGACGAACGTCAACGGATCGTCCTGCAAGTCGATTCCCTGAACCGTGAACGTGACGGGGACTCCCTGCGTGGTCACCTGATTGCCGACCGCCCCCAGGATGGGAGGATCGTTGGCTGTATCGGGGACGACATTGATCGTGGTCTGCTGCTGGCTCGTGCTGCCGTTGCCGTCGTTGGCGGTAATGGTGATCGTCGTGCTGCCGGTAAAACCTGGCGCCGATTGCAGCTCGATGACGCCGTCATTCGTGTCGGTAAAGACCGTGGCGCTGTTGATGACTTCGTTGGTCAGCGGCTTATTGTTGGAATCGGTCGGCGTGGACATCAACTTGTTCAGGATGTCGAATCCGCTGGTGACGATGCCGAAAATGGGGTTCTCGAAATTCAGATTCTGCGGGAGTTGTGCCAGCGTCTGATCGACGGCCGTAATGAAGAATTGCGAATCGTTGGTGTCGTGCCCGGAGTTGGCCATGCCCAACAGTCCGTTGCTGGTATATGTCAGGCTCGTGCTGAATTCGTCGTCGATGGGGGAGACGGTGCCGCCGGGGCCGCTGCCGCCTGAGCCACTGCCGGTGGGGTCGCCCCCTTGGGCCACGAAGCCGCTGATGACCCGATGGAAGGTCAGTCCGTTATAGAATCCGCTTTGTGCGAGCTGGATGATGTGCGCCGTCGTGTCCGGCGCCAGGTTTTCGAACAACCGCAACACGATGTCGCCCGTGAACGGCGTACCGGTCGAGTCGACGCCGCTCACGTTGAGATCGAGGCTGAGGCCTCCGGTGAGGACGGTGGCGGTCACATTGGGGTTGCTGCTCGTCACGGTGAACGAGACGGGGTTCGTCGTGGAATTCGTGACGTCGGCCGCCACGTACTCGATTTTGTCGTTCGGCAAGTCGTTGTCGATGGGCGTCGCCAGCGTCACCGTGAGCAGCGTCCGCAGTTCGAGCACTTCCGCGGGACCAACGTATGGAGAGCCCCAACCGGCCTTGCGACGCCGCAACCCGGGATGACGCTGAAAGAAGCTCTTAGCCCAGGCCGAGATCAAGGAGAGCATCTGAGAAGTGTTCCTGTCTCACGAACCGACCGTCGGTAAATCTCGGGCAGCGCAAGTGCGCAGCTTATGCGCCGACAACCTACAGATTACCCAAACTGCCCCGTCGAGTCGGCCCGCGATGTGTATTTTGGACCACAAATGCGGGATTTCAAGTCGAAATCCACCGCCAACCGATCGGAGCGGCGTAGAACCGAGACGCATCTTCATATGCGCCAATATGTTCCAATTTGTGGCTTTTTCCGTGCGATCAAGATGTGCTTACGACTGGAAGTGCATGCGCGTTAGTCGCGTCCATCCCCCAGTTCGCGACGGAGGCGGAGCAGGACGCGGGACTTCGCGACCCGGACGGTTCCCGGACGCATCCCCAGATCGGCGGCGACATCGGCCGTGGCTCGCCCCTCGACGACCACTCCCCAAAAGGCCCGCCACGTCTGTTCATGAAACTCGCCGCGGATCGCGTCGAGCGCATTTCGCAACACGGCGTCGAAAATCGCCACGTCGGCTTCGTCGGGCGCCTCTCCGGGCGAATGTGGGTCGAGAACCTGTTGCAGCCGCACCGCAGCTTCGGTTCCTCCGGTCGCCGCAGGTTCCTGGCCGCGTCGGCGGAGATAGTCGTGCGTCTTGTTGCGGGCAATCGTCAGCAGCCAGCCGCGGAATGTGTCTTCCGGGCGTTCTTTGCGGAAGCGATCGAGGTGGTTCGCGACCGCGGCAAACACATCTTGCAGCACGTCGACAACGTCTTGATCGGCGACTCCCCAACGACGGCACCAGTAAGCCACTAGTGGCGCATACAGCCGGGCCAGCTGCTCCCAAGCTTCCGGATCAGCCAGCCGCGCGTCGGCCAGCAGACTGCGCGACGTCGAACCACCAGCCGGCTGGGCCTCATGAGATTTTCCGGCACTGGTCATTGGATGGCCGCCTTTCGCCGCCGCTGGGCGATCATCGTGACGGCCACGCTGACAAGGAGCAGCGACGTCGCGATCGCCCCCATCAGGCGGAATGCTCCCCGCAAGCCATCTTGCGTATTGGCGATTTCGCGATCGAGGGGTCTGACGATCTTCAAGACGCCGACGACGTCTCCCTCTTTCCAATCTTTCTTCGGGCTGCGGCTGTCGGGATGGTTGTGGCAAGCAATGCAACTTTTCTCCATGTGCCGTGCCGAATAGTATAAAAGTTGCCGCTTGTGCGTATCGACCGTAAACTCGGCATACTCGCGGGGCGGATCATCGCCAGGCTGGGCATGCTGTTCGAGCCAGTCGAGCGCCGCGCGGTCGGAATCGCCTTGTGGCCCTCCGTCTTTCCTGCCGGGCCACGGATAGCGGCTGAAGACGCGCACTTCGTTCCCTGGACTGCGACGGCTGATGCGCTCGCCCAGATCGATAGCGAATGTCGCCGGCAGAGGGAGCGCCGGATGCACCGTCCGATAGTTTTCGGTGATCGCGACGTTAGTCGTCCGTGGGTCGATGTCGGAGATTTCTTCACTGTAGAACCTCCACACCTCGTCGAGCATTTTCGTTTCCTGCCGCGCGCTCTCGAGGGCCGTCTGGCGGACAAAGAACTCCGACAAGCTCGATAAATACCACATGCCGGCCGCCGAACCGACGATGACGGCGGCCAGCACGCTGACCGCCAGCGGATAGCGCCGACCCCAGCGCACGATCCGTTCGAACGGCCCTTGCGGACGAGCCAGAATCGGCTGGCCATCCCGGAACCGTCGCAAATCGTCAGCCATGTCCCGGGCCGACTGATATCGCCGCGCGGGGGATTTGTTCATCGCCTTCAGACACACCGTCTCGAGATCGCGCGAAACACCAGGCTTTACGTTGTGCGGCGCTCGCGGCTCATCTTCCAGCACCTGTAGCAACAGCAGCCGGCGGTTTCCGTGAAACGGACGCTCCCCTGACAGCATTTCATAGAGCACAACCCCCAGGCTATAGATATCGCTGCGGGCGTCGACCTCGTGCGACGTTCCCCCGGCCTGCTCTGGCGACATGTAGGCGGGAGTTCCCATCACGCGGCCGTCCGACGTCATCGTCAGCTCGCCGCTGTCGCGTTTCGCCAGGCCGAAGTCCATCAGGTGCGCGCGGCCTGCGCCGTCGATGATGATGTTCGACGGCTTGATGTCGCGGTGGACGACGCCATGCTCGTGGGCATATTGCAAGGCATCGGCCAGTTCAGCGGCAAGGGCCGATGCTTCGGCTTCAGCCATTGCCCCCTCCTTCAGCCGGTTTTCGAGAGTCGAGCCGTCGATAAACTCGCACACGAGATACCACACGCCGTCGGCGGTTTGCCCTGTTTCGTAGAGCGAGACGATCGCCGAATGTTTGAGCTGGGCCGCGCTGCGGGCTTCTCGCAGAAACCGTTCGACGTCTTCGCTGGAAGCCAGGCTGCCGGCCCGCTGGACCTTGAGGGCCACGACTCGTTCCAGCCGCGAATCCCACGCCTGAAACACGTACCCAAACGAACCCACCCCCAATTCCGACCGCAACTCGAATCGGTCGAGCAGCACGGGACCTTCGAGCAACCGGTGAGCCAGGTCGCGCCCTGCGTCCGCCGCGATGCGCGAGCGGGCCGCTGCGAAACGGCTGGAAGCATCGATGGCGGCCCGCTCGGCCGGTGACGGATCTGGGGCCCTCGGCACTCGAGATGCGGTTCCGACCCGTTGAAGCTGTTCGAGCAGATCGTCGTCCTCACGGTCGAGCTGTTCACATCGGGCCTGGCAGGCGGGACACTCGTCGATGTGGCGCGCGGTCGAATCCCATTCCGCTTCTCCCGTCTTGCCGACGGCAAAGTCGCGCAGCGACTCTTGGCTCGGGCAGGCTGGTTGAGTCACGACAGCACCACGGAATTCTCCTCACATCGTATAATCCGGAGCCCGGGCACCGCCGCGATTCGCGGTGGTCCGACGGCGTGAGACGGATTCACCGGTCAAGATCGCCACTAATATATAGTTTAACGTCGATCCGTTACGCGCCACAGGCCGGGCTGCCGGAGAGTCCGGGATGAATTTCACGGAATCTCTTGTCGTGGTAAAATTCGGAGATGAGAGCGCCAAAGGATCTGTATGCAGTGGCGAAATACCCGAAGGCCGGCTTCCGAAATGAGGCGGAGTCGCAGCGAATTATCACGTCGCGGATGAAGACTAAGGACAAGCGGATTCTGCAATTTTTCTTTTCGTGGGTTGCAATTTTCTTCGGATCCCTCCTGTTCGGACTTTTGGGCCTTCCTGCGGTGCTCCTCGCTGGCATGGCATTGCTCTTCTTCATGACGCTACTGCTCAGTTTTCTTCTTCTCTATGCGCCAGCACCCACATGCCCTCAGTGCGGCATGCGAATGAAGAGGGACTGGGCGCGTTGTAGTCTGGACAGACGACGGGCTGCCGAGTTCATGATTTGTTCCGATTGTCACCTCTATCTCTACACCCATAGGACACAGCGCTGACGCTACATGGTCGTTTACATGGCCCGATTTGAGCCATGGGGAGCGGATCAATCTGGCCCGCGCCCCACTGCACAACTGCCGTTTAAGGATGTTGGAATCGGTTCCGGGTTGGCGAAAAATCGCCCGAGGCCCATTTATCGAAGCACGCCTGAGCCGCAATGCGTGTAACACCGCTCCGTTCTTGTATAATACAGGGCAATTGCCAAATCGTTCTTCGGCCGGACGGCCCGATTTCGAGCCGTTTCTCTTTTTTCCCGCATGGAGCAGCCCATGAATCCTTCGAATCGTCGCGAGTTCCTGTCGGACGTCAGTCGCGGAATGCTGGTCGCCGGCCTCGGGGTGTCTTTGGCCAATGATTTGGGTTTTTCCACGGCGTTTGCCGAACAAGGCTCGAATGCGCTGGCCCTGGGGGAATATGCGTCTCTCGTCGCACTCCTCGAAAACACGCCGGCCGACAAGCTGCAACCGATTCTGGCCGATAAGCTCCGTCGGGGCGAAACGACAATGCGGCAGCTCATCGGCGCCGCGGCGCTGGCCAATGCCGAGACGTTCGGGGGCTGCGACTACGTCGGGTTTCACACGGCGATGGCCATGTTGCCGGCCCTGGAAATGTCCAAATTGATGCCGACCGATCGGCAGCCGCTTCCCGTGTTCAAGGTTCTGTACCGCAATTCGCAGCAGATTCAGTCGGTCGGCGGGGCGTCGAAAAAGACGCTCCAAGCCCTGCACGAAGCCGAACACGCCGCGGAGGGAGACGTCGGCGTGCAGATCCGCGATGCCTGTCGCGAGCAAGACGTCAAGAAGGCCGAAGCCCTGTTCTCGACGACGGGGGATTCAGCACTCGCCGGGCTGAACGCCATTCAGTCGGCGATCCAAGATGACATCAACGTCCATCGCTTCGTGTTCGCCTATCGCACGTATGGCCTGGCTGGTTTGCTGGGGAAGGAATATGCCCAGACGTGCCTGCGACAGTGCGTGCACTTCTGCGCCGATCACGAGCGGATGCGGATTGAGCACAAACAACCGGCTTCGCCCATTCGCACGGTCCTGCCGAAGCTGCTCGATCAGTACAAGCTCGCCGGCGCCATGCCTGGCAAGCGTGATCCGGGAGACGCGGCGATCGACGAATTGTGCAATGCGATTTACAACGGACCGCCCGAACGGGCCGCCGAGGTCGTCGCCGCGGCAATCGCCGAAGGCATCAGTCTGGAAGCCGTCGGGGAAGCGATTTCGCTGGCGTCGAACCTGCTGGCGCTGCGGCAGGGGCCCGACAAGTGGCGGACACACGGCGACGCCGCGGGGGTCCACGCGTCGGACGCCACCAATGCCTGGCGCAACATGGCCCGCGTCACCGACACCCGCCATGCGATCGCCGGTCTGATCGTCGCCGCTTATCACAGCGCCGCTCATTCGCCCTTCAAGACGCCGGCCTATCCGACCGAAGAGCATCGCGCCTCGATCAAGGTCGACGATGCGGCCGGCCTTCTGGCAGCGGCCGAAGACGCCGTGCGGCACAACGATCAGGGACGTGCCGCCGCCGCGATTCAGATCTACGGCGAACGAGGCAACTCACCTGACGCCGCCTATAACATGCTGCTGAAGTTTGCCGTCAGCGAAGACGGCCGGTTGCATGGGGAGAAGTATTTCCACACCGTTCGCGAGGAATTTGGTCTGATCCGTCCCGCATTCCGTTGGCGTCAACTCGTCGCCCTGGGACGCGTCACGGCCAGTGCCTATGGCTATAACCGCGACGACAAACCCGGCTTCCGCGCCGCCGGCTACGAAGAAGCCTGCAAGCTGCTGGGAGTGGAAGCCTGACACTGCTCATAAGGCTTATTTGACGGTGCTTCGAGAAAGTGCCCCGGTCTCTTTTTTGGGACCGGGGCACTTCACGTTCCGTCCGCGGAACGCGATTCCTGTTCCAGGACCGAGATCCGGGTGCGGATGTCGCCGATCAGATTTCCATAGCGCTTGCGTTCGGCGGCGCTCAGGGCCTGGCGTGCGGCGGCAAGAGCTTCGTGGCGGCGGCCGGCAGAGGCCTCGCAATTCGCCAGATTGAGCAAGAGTCTGGGGTCGCCCGGCATTTGCCGGTCGGCCTCGCGGTATTCCAGCAGGGCGGCGGCGAACTCCTGCTTGCGGGCCAAGGCATTGGCCAGGTTCACCCGCATGTTGCCCTGTCGCGGATTCAATTTCAGCCCCTCACGGTAGACGGCGATCGCCTCATCCAACCGGTCTGCGCGCGCATACGAAATCCCGAGCAGATTGCGAACATTGGGATGCGCCGGACGCAGGTGCAGCGCAGCTTCGTAGTGCGGTGTGGCCCGATCAAAATCACCCGCCGTGGCGTGCGCTACTCCCAGATTGTAGTGTGCCAGCCAGTTGTCGGAGTTGACCGCCAGGGAATGCTCGAACAGCGTGAAGCTGTTGCGCCAGTGCCGAGCCTGCAGGCTGGTCGCGACGGCCAGTGTGGTGACGAGCAGCGTTGCAAATGCCAGGCGCCCCCTTCCGATCGACTGCCCGCGATCTTTCGTTTCGGGTGCCGTTCGGCGCCAACCCCAGACAGCCAACAGCAACAGGCCGACTTGGGGAACATACATGTAGCGGTCGGCAAATGCCGCCTTGCCGACTTTGACCATCCCCAACACGGGGATCAGCGTCCCCAGGAACCAGAGCCAGCCGACGATCGCCGCAGGGCGCGTGGATCGAACCTTCCAGCAGACCCAGGTCACCGACATAAGAAGTGCGAGGGCCGCCAGTACGTGCGCGAGCGGCCAGAAATAAGCTTCGTCCGGATAGAAGACCGAAAGGCCCGCCGGCCACACCGTCTTCCAGAGATACATGACATATGCGACGATCGGTTGAACCAATCGCCGCTCGAGGGGGCTTTCCTCCAGCGTACGGACGGCCCCTCCCGCGCGCTGGGCGAGCACGGTCACATAGCTGCTGACGAGGGCGATCATCATCCAGGGAAGTTTTTCGATCGCCAATCGGCTGAAGGGCGCGGCGGCGAAAGGCGGCGGCTCCATCGATTCAGCAGCTTTGGCGGAGCGGTGGCGGCGCAGCGGCCAGAAGTCCAGGAGGAGCAGCACGCAGGGGAACGTCACATTCATCGGTTTGGAGGCCAAACCCAGGATGAACATCAGCGTCACAGTGAAGTAGCCTGTGATCGAAGGAGCCCGTGCATAGCGGGCGTAGGCCAGCAGCCCCAGCATCCAGAAGAGCCCCGACAGCACGTCTTTGCGTTCGGTGACCCACGCCACCGATTCGACATGCAATGGATGCACGGCGAACACGGCGGCGATCAGGACGCTGCCGGCGACGTCGCCGGTCATATTGCGAAGCGCGAGAAACAGCACCCAAACGGTCAGGAAATGCAGTATCAAATTCGTCAAATGGAATCCCGCGGGCCGCATCCCGAACAGCGAGGCGTCGAGCATGAGTGAATGCCAAGTGAGGGGATGCCAGTTCGCTTCGTAGTAAGTCGTGCAGGCTTCCCACCACCGATCGACGGTCAACCCGTCTTTGAGCAGCGGGTTGTTGATGACATATTGCGGGTCGTCGAAATTGACGAACTCGCAGCGAAGCGCCGGCCAGAACGCCACGCCAATCAGGCCGGCCAGGCACAGTGCGTACGTTAACTCCGTACGGACGGGAACTCGCATGAATCGCCCCTCGAGTCGCAAACGGCCGCAACAGGTTTTCTCGCGGCTATTTTCAAGCTAAAGGCGGCGCATGCCCCCTCGCCAGAGGGAGTCTGCGAAATCATTGCGGGGAAGGCGCGCAGCAGGCCGCTTACAACGATTGTGCGGCGAAAAAGGTTGCCGCTGAGGCGCAGTCAGTGGGCACAGCTGACCCTGCAATCAGGCAGCGCGTGGCAATGCCAGCGGCGTGTTGACCTGGTCAACGCTGGGAGTGACGGCCGTGCGGCCGAATGCAATCTGAGTCGAAGCGGCGAAATACCAGAGCGTGGTGCCGATCCCCAAGAGGCCCACCCGCCCGGTGTACTCGAGCAATGCATAATGGGCGACGACGAGCAAGGCGGGAACGACGGCTCCCCGAAAGGCCCGGCGGGGCGCTCCGCACTTTATGAACCACAACGGCACGAACAGCGCTGCCGGGAGAAACAGCACAAAATAGTGCCCACGCGCCACCGGAGAGACGACCAGCGTCGCGACTGAAGAGAGCCCCAGCGCGACTCCCCCCAGGAGCGGGCTGGCCGAGAGTCCGGCGCGAATCGCCACAAGCAACAAAATCACGAGCGCGAGGCACCTCAAGACGAGCAGCATCTGCGACGCGAGCGGCGCATCCATCGGCATCGATCCGTGTTCTTTTCCCGTCTTGGCGTCGAACGGTCCGCCGGCAAATTCGTAGGCGGCCCAGTTGCCGAATCGGTACGCGGCGTTCGCCAGGCTTTGATTGCGAGGCGAGTCGACGTTCTCGCCGAAATCGTTGGTGCGAACGTCGTTGACCTTCGTGGCGACTTTCTCGTGCCAGGTCTCCAGGTAGTGCAGGTTCTTGTCCCATCCCACCAGGCTCGCCGGAAGCAGCAAAAAGAAGAGGGCTGAACCGGCAAGGCAACCGGCGGTCGACCAGACGGCCCTTTGCGGAAGCCTCGTCTGCGGACCGCCTTGATCCAATGTTGGCCGCCTGATGGCGGTGCTGCCAGCCGTTAAAATGCAAACGAACAGGATACACGCCACCGGCAAGAGCGGCGTCAGTTTGAGAGCCACAGGGAGTGCCAGAATCATACCTCCGACCAGCCAGCCCCTACGCGAGCGGCCGGCGACGATGAGGCGAAACCCAAGCAGGAGCGGGTAGAGAAGCGCGATCCCCATCTGTCCGCGCTGCAGGCAATTCAGCGCGGGCAAGACGGTTGTCCCGGCGGCGGCAATGGAAATCCAGACGGGAACATTCAGTCGGCTCTCTCCTTGAGTCCGTGTCTCTTCCGCGGCCAGAATGTGCTTGAGAAGCCTTCGGCATTCGAAGTAGATTCCAAAGCACATCAGAAGTGAGATTGCAAACCAGACGGTCGCCTGCCACGGCTCCGTCAAATTTGCCAGCGGCGAAATCAGAAGTGCAAACAGCGGAGGATAGAGATATTTCCAGCCGCGGATATTGGCGACTTCGTAGGGATCACGTCCGTCGAAAAACGCCCGCCCAGCTTCGATGTATACGGTGACGTCGGTCTTGTGCAGGCCGGGACGTAAGCGATCAACCTGCGCCCGCCGGCTGACGTCGACCGCGCACCAGACAGCCAATGCGATGAATAGGCCGAGAAAAACGGCCCAGTGACGGCGGATGTGAGAGATTGTGGACATACGAACACGCGCGGGCCCCGCGGTAAGGCGTGGCACTGCTATTCACCAGTTTCCATCGTCCAATGTCCTGATTCGACTTTACGGGTTTTGCGGATTGTAGCGACGCGCGACAGCGCCATCAGCGGGAAATAAATGCGGTACAGGTGGTAGCGCAAATAAAACACTTTGGGGAATCCCGTCCCTGTGAATTCTGATTCGTCCCAGCCGCCGTCGTCGATCTGAGTGTCGATCAGGAATTGCACACCGGCTTCGACGGCCGCCGAATCGATTTCTCCCGCAGCGCACAGCCCGAGGATCGCCCACGCCGTCTGCGAGGCCGTGGGAGTTCCCTGGCCGCGCAAGCGCGGGTCGTCGTAGCTGGCCGCCGATTCACCCCACCCACCCGATTCATGCTGGTAGGTTTTGAGCCAGGCGACGGCCCGACGGATGCGCGGGTCGGAGGTAGGCACGCCGATCGCCGTCAGCCCCACCACGGTTTGCCACGTGCCGTAAATGTAGTTGACGCCCCAGCGACCGAACCAGCAATGGTCGGCTTCCTGGTTCTTCCAGATGAAATCGAGCGCCCGCCGAGCGATCGGATGTTCGATCGTCATGCCCAGCCCCGAAAACATTTCCAGCACGCGAGCGGTCAGATCGGCCGTGCTGGGGTCGATCATGGCATTATGGTCTGCGAAAGGGACGCAAGTGAAAATCTCGCGGTCATTGTCGCGGTCGAAGGCGCCCCAGCCGCCGTCGCGATTCTGCATCCCCGCCAGCCAGCGCACGCCTCGAGAAATCGCAGCCAGCAGCGGGCGCAGCGTCTCAATCTTGGTCAAGGCCTCGGTGGGATCGGCCCCGTGCTGCGCCAGCACGGTCGAAACTTCGACGCTGGGGCCCGAACCGCGAAGGCCATCGGTCATGAGATATTCGGCCCGCCAATTCGAAAGATCGGTCGCCGACAGCGTGCGAGTCAAAGCGATCAGCACCATCGCCGTGTCGTCTACGTCGGGATAGAACCGGTTGTTGAATTCGAAAAACCAACCGCCCGCATGCTTATTGGCGCTGCGCGCCGTCCAGTCGCCGGCCGTCGTGACTTCCTTCGACAGGAGCCATTTGACGGCACTCTTGATCGCCGGCGAATCGGCCGGCATCCCGGAGTCGCAGAGGGCGATCGTGGCAATGGCCGTATCCCAGACCGGCGAGCGGCAGGGCTCCAGGCGGATCGTTTCATCCTCCCGGATCGACAATTTTTCCAGCTCGTGCAGTGCGGCGCGCACCAGTGGGGAATCGTCGGCATGCCCCAGGCATTTGAGCGCCACCACGCTCCAGATGATGGGGGGGAAGATCGCCCCCAGGCCGTCGCTGTCGGCGAACCGCTCCCCCATCCATTCGGCGGCGCGACGAATGGCCAATTTGCGAAACGGCAAAAGACTCCAGCGCTCGCCCAGCTTGATTGCCACGTCGAGCCCGCGGAACACGCGATCCCAGTTGATCCATGTGGGTTTCTTCAAGGCGTCGACAACGGCTGATGGCCCCATCGTCGCCGGCAGCGCTTCGGGCGTCTTGACGAACAGCTCGCGGATATTGTGTTCGTCAGGCAAATCATGTCGCGGCCGGAACGCCCACAACAGCGACAGGGGCACCAGAATCGTCCGCGACCAGGCCGACATCTCGTGAATGTTGAAGGGGCACCAGTTGGGGATCAGCATCACCTCGGGCGGAACGGCCGGGCACTTGTCATAGGAAATGACCCCCAACAGGGCCAGGTAGTAGCGCGTGAAACTGTTGACCTGTTCAGCGCCGCCGGCGGCAAGAATCGCCGACCTGGCCCGAACCATGTACTCGGCCTGGGGGGAGTGCCCTGTCAGTTTCAAGGCCCAATAGCCTTTGACCGACGCGCTGACCTCGAGCGGCCCGCCAGGATATATCGCCCAGCCGCCGCCGGGCAGTTGCTTTTTCAGAATGTAATTGGCGCAGCGACGGGCCGTTGCCGTCGAGGCCTGCCCGAGGTACGCCAAGAGCAGGACGTATTCCGATTCCAGGATCGTGTCCCCTTCGAGCTCACCGACCCAGAAACCCTCGGGGGCCTGCTGCTGCAGCAGATAGTCGCGCGATCTCTCGATGGCGGCAAACAGCCCCGGGGAGAGATTCGAATTGTCGTCCGCTCCAAACAGATGCCCCCCATTTCCGGTCCCGGCGGGAGCCGATTCTTCGTGTTGTCCGTCAAAGCGAAACCGGCGACGACCCGGCAAGTCCAAACTCATTCGAGGCTCTCCCCCGCCTGGATTATTGATGATCGGCTGGATAGTACGCAGACGACCATTTCGCTGCAACATCAATGTCGTATTGAGGAAAACGCCACGGTCGGCTACGATCCGCCCCCCCGTCGACAGCCTCTTCGCGGAGTGAACGTGGAGTACCAGTTTCGCCCCATCGGCAAAAAGTGCGCGACGACAGGCACAGACCTGGAGCCGGGGAGCGTCTGCTATTCGGTGCTCGTGGAACGAAATGGGGAGTTGCAACGTCTCGACTATTCGAAAGCAGGATGGACTGGACCGCCGGACGGCGCTTTGGGCGTCTGGAAATGCATCGTCCCCAAGGCGGCAGAGGTTCGCCACGAGCCTCTCGACACGAATGCCCTGATGCGCTGCTTCGAACAATTGACCGAGGAGGCCAGCCCGGCGCGCGAGGGGCTGCGATATATCCTGGCGCTGCTCTTGGTGAAGAAACGTCGTCTGCGTCTCGACGGATCGCGGGCCGACGGCAACGAAGACTACCTGCAACTGGCCGGCGCGCAGGGCGAAGGGGCGTATGAAATCCGCGACTTGGACCCCAGCGACGAAGAAGTTCAGCAGTGGCAGCGCGAACTCAACGTGTATCTGGCGTCCGAGTGGAATCCGGGAGGGGAAGCCGCGGCGTAGTCGCTGATTGTGGAATTCGTTCGTGGAGATCCGCGAGACATGGGAAGGGGAGACGCGGAGAGAAAGTATTGTCGAGTTTCAGTTTTTATCTTACTCGTCGTTTTGGATTTGAATGACACGACACTCTCAGTACCGAAGCCAGTTCGTGATTGTCGTGCTTGCGATGACGATGGCTGTCTCGGGCTGCGCCTCGTTGCCCCCTTGGCTAGGCGGCAGGCCAGCGGGACCTGTGCCGTGTGTTATCGCCGAGGACGCGACGGCCCATGACATTATCGTGCATTTGAACGAAAACACTCACAAGCTGAGCGGTTGGCGGACGACGAAAGCCAAGATTGCCACGCGTGGCAACTTCCTGGTGCCGCGCGTCGACGCGACGATCGTCGTCGAATCACCGCGAAACTTCCGGCTCGTCGCCGTCAATCCGATGGGAGGCAAAGAAGTCGACCTCGGCTCGAATCCCGATCAATTTTGGTTCTGGGTCCGGAGAAATGAAGAGAAGCAGGTCGTCGTGGCGTCGCACGACCTCGATCCGGAGCGTATGCGCCGATTCCCATTCCCTTTCCAACCCGATTGGATCATGGAAACGATGGGCGTCAAGGAAATCGACCCCGATGAAGAGCTGACATTGCAACCAGGTCCACCCGGCTCGTACTCCGTCTCGTTAATCGCCAACCGCGCTTCGCCTCAGGGCTTCAAAGTCCGAAAAGTGACAGTTGTCGACAGGCGTTCCGGCATAATCCGCGAGCACGCGCTGTATGACGCCCACAATAAATTAATCGCCAAGGCCAGACTCGGCGCACCGATTCGCGACAGGAATTCCCAGGCCTTGATTCCGACGTCGATCGAATTGGATTGGCCGCAAGCCCAGGTGGGTTTGACCATGACACTCTCCGAAATCGAAGGCAACCCCGCGCATTACTCGCAGAATACATGGAAGCTGCCGAGCTTTCCGGGGTATGAAATCTTCGATCTGAATCGCTAGTCGATCAGTTCGCTGATGTTCTTTTCGATCGTCACGCGCTCGGGGGCCTTTTCGGGCACGTAGTGCAACAAGTGCAGCTCGAAGTCTTCATAGTCGCTTAATTTCACATGCTGCTTTGCAAGCTCAATGACGCGCTCTGAGATCGTCGCGACCCGCGGGTCGGTTGCCGTGGGGGCAAAATCAACTTCCATGACGATCCGCAAGAGCGGCGGTTTATTGCGGGGGCGCCCCCCTTTCACATGCGGATGCGACCCCGGAAACTCGGCTTTGATCGCCTTGGCCAGAGGTTCGAACGGCCCCAACTCGACCACCGCATACTCCCACATAATTCCGACCCCCAACAGGCCGAAGGCGAACATGCCCAGCACGACCCACTTTCCGGATATGGTGCGCGGCGGCGGTTGAGTTTCGATTTCATTCATCCGTCAGGGTCCCTAGCGTACTTCCCGCAACTCGCGGATCCAGTCGTCAACTTGGCCCAGGCCTTGAGCGCCGATATGTGAGTATTGAATCAGTCCCGTGCGGTCGACGACGAAGACGCATTCGAGCGGCCGATCCGCCTGGGCGTCATAAGCCCCATAACGCCGGTGGACGTCATATTCGACGATATCCGACAGCAGGGGAAACGGATACCGCAGCTCGGCGTCGGGCCGCGGCGCAGCCGACGTCCGAAGTTCGAGATTCGCGCCGTAGCGGTTCTGCGACGGCCGCGCCGCACTGATCGCCAGGACGGCAGCGCCCGTCCGTTTCAGATCGGAGAAGCGATCGCGAAGCGCTGCAACGAGCGAGCTCTGATCGGGCCCCCGAGTCCCGTCGAAGAAAACGATCAGCGCCTTCTGCCGACCACGGAATTGCTGATCGAATCGGACGAGTCGCTGATGTTCGTCGGCAAGGGCGAATGCCGGCGCGGGCACCGGCTGTGCATAGTCTTCAGGCCGCATCGGCTCGTAATGCCGCGTGAGCTTAAAAGCCGCGAGTCCCAAGAGAATGGCCGCGGAAAGCGGAATGATAAGAAAGATGCGCCGCATCCGCGACCGCCAGTTGGAGTTAGTTTTTCGGTAAAAGGCGCGACACTCGGCGGCTGAGGCCGCCGGCTGAACGGAGCTATTCGTGTTGCGCATGAATCGGTTTTTGCGTGTGCCGATTGGACGAAGCTTTATTGAGCGCCTTGAGATACGCCAAGGCGCTGGCTTCGATGATATCGGTGCTCGCCGCTTTGCCGTGAAACACGTGGTTGTTGTGCACGATCTCGACGAGCACTTCGCCCTGGGCCTCCTTCCCGACCGTCAAACTGCGCACCTGGTAATTCTGGAGACGGGCCGAAATGCCGATGATGCGTTCGAGCGCGTTGAACACGGCATCGATCGGCCCGTCGCCGATCGCCGCGTCACGGACCGGTGGCAGTTCGTCTTCGACGAGCTCGATCGTCGCGGTGGGAATTGCCCCGGTCCCGGCGGACGTGTGGAAGCTGACCATTCTCCAGCGATCGGGGGTTTCGGTATTGCGATTCTCAACGAGCGCCAGAATGTCTGCGTCGTAGACGTTTTTCTTTTTGTCGCAAAGGGCGATAAAGTCGTCGAACACTTTCTCGAAGGTCTTTTCGTCGAGATCGTGACCCAGTTGTTCGATCCGGTCGCGGAAGGCGTGCCGGCCACTGTGTTTTCCCAGCACGAGATTGCTGCCGGTAAATCCGACGTCCTCAGGACGCATGATTTCGTACGTCGTTCGCTCCATCAGCATGCCGTGCTGGTGAATCCCCGCCTCATGGGCGAAGGCGTTCTGGCCGACGATCGCCTTATTCCGCTGGACGGTCATGCCCGTGATACTCGATACGAGTCGGCTGACGGCGCAGAGTTTTTTCGTGTTGATTCCGGTCGTCAGCTTGTAAAAGTCGCTGCGCGTGCGAAGCGCCATCACGATTTCTTCGAGCGCCGCATTGCCGGCCCGCTCGCCCAGCCCGTTGATCGTGCATTCGACCTGCCTCGCGCCGGCTTCGACGGCCGCCAGGCTGTTGGCCACTGCCAAACCGAGATCGTTGTGGCAGTGCGTGCTGATGATCGCCTGCCCGATATTGGGCACGTTCTTTTTGAGATGGCTGATCACGTTGAAGTAATGCGCCGGCGTCGCATACCCGACCGTGTCGGGAATATTCACCGTGGTCGCGCCGGCGGCGATCGCCTTCTCGACGACCTCCGAGAGAAAATCGAGCTCGGTGCGGGCGGCGTCTTCGGGCGAGAATTCGACGTCGTCACAGAATCCTTTGGCCCGCTGGACCGATTCGACCGCCTTGGCGATGATCTCGGGCTTTTCCATGTGCAACTTGTACTGGCGATGGATCGAACTGGTCGCGAGAAACACGTGGAGCCGTCGGTTTTTGGCCTCTTTCAGAGCCTGGCCGGCGCGATCGATATCGTCTTCGCGGCAGCGGGCCAGGCCGCAGATTTTCGGGCCCCGGTCTCCGAATTGCCGAGCGATTGCCTGCACGGCCTCGAAATCGCCGGGCGACGCGATGGGGAACCCCGCTTCGATCACGTCGACTCCCAGGTCCACCAGCGCCGCGGCAATTTCCAGCTTCTCAGCCGTATTCATGCTGCAACCAGGAGACTGTTCACCATCGCGGAGCGTTGTGTCGAAGATGATGACGCGATCGGAAGACATGGGTGCTCTCGAATGGGGGTGTTAAAGAATTCTACGCAGGAGCGTGGTTCAGGTTAAGGCAAACAAAAAACCCTGGGACCGGATGGTCTCAGGGTTTTGGTGATCCGCAGGGGATGCTGTTGGGAACCTAAGACCGTCCTCGGGATGAGGGGCTAAGCGCTAGTTCCAGAGACAGCAGGTTGATGGTCGACATCGCGAAACATTTCCTTATGAATGACAATACTCTAACCGCGGCATGATTGAGCGTCAAGGGGAGCTGAAGGTTCGGACGAATCTCCGAATCTCAGGCGAGCGACGCAAATCTTCGACCGTGCTGCATGTGTGAACCTGGTTCTCTGGATCGTTCGAACCCGTGTGGGCGCTCGACGCGCGCATCCCGTTGGGATTGCGGTTAAACTATCGGCGACCACGCCGCTTCAATCCGCCCGGCGAATCCGCACGACCTTGCGCGTGAGGTGTGGCTTTGCCGGTACGGTCGATTCGCTCGGCTCGACGGGCTGCTCCTCGACAACTGCCACGACATGCTTCGGTGCCGCGACGGCAGGAACACCGCGGACCGAGCGCTCGATGATGTATCCCAAAGGACCGGCCAGCAGGGCCGGAGTCAGGATCAGGTCGCTGATCGAAGCGGCCGCCAGAAGCGCCGTCATCAGCCAGCCGAAGCGACTGATCAGAATCAGGTCGGACGGATACAGCATCAACAGGCCCACGCTCACGACCAGCGTCGTCTGCCACATCGCCGGTCCACAGTGCCCCATGGCCAGACTGACCGCTTCGGCACGCGTCTTTCCTTCCTGAATTCCCAGGCGGAACCAGGTGATCAGATGCAGCGTGCCATCGATCGTGATCCCCAGCGCGATCGAGGCGGTGACGGTCGAACCGATGTCGACTTGCACGCCGCACCACGAGATGACCCCGAACACGGCGGCGATCGGCAAGACGTTGGGAACCATGGCCAAAAAGCCGGCGATCGGATTTCGCAGCACAAGCATCACGATCAGGGCAATGCTGGCGAAGGCGCCGATGAAGCTGGTCACGAAGCTTTCGAGCAGCTCATGTTGCGTCGCCAGGAAGAGCGGAATTTCGCCTGTAATGAAGTGACTGGCCCCTGGATGATAGCTGCGCAGAGCGCCCACCGGCGGCACTTTTTCGGCCGCCCCCGCCGTCTTGCGCAAGACCGAGCTGCAAATTTCGTCGAGCTCGCGGCGCAGGTCCTGATAATTGCGGCGCGACATGACGGCGACCTGAGCGGTCACCCGCCACAACTCGTCTCCTGCCGCATTGAATTCGGTCGCGTCGTCGGCCATCGCAATCAATGTCTTCGTTCCCGGCTGGTCGCCGGACTTCACGCGGTCTTCAATGACGCGTGAACTGCCATTATATTTGGCCCGTTCGCGCGTGTGCGCCTGTTCGCCCGGGTCGGGAACATTGGGCAGAAAGTCCACCAGCGACACGGAACCGCTGATGTCGGGAAGCTGCTCCATCCGGGCCTGAATCTGCTGGATGAGGTCGCGGCGCTGCAAGAATTTCAGCTGCTGCTGGCTTTCGCGGTCGAAACGGACGATGACGTCGACAGGAATAATTCCCGCCATTCGGTCTTCGATGAATTCGTAGTCTTTGACGGTGCGCGTGCTGTCCGCGAAATAGCGGATGACCTTCGTCTCGGTTTTGAACGATTTCAATCCGCAGATGCACGCCGCGGAAACGATCAGGCTGACGACCGTCACCAGCTTATGCCGACGGGCGATCCAGGTCGCCAGACCGTTCCAGAATGCGTTGTTCAGTTCATCCGGGCGGGGAGGTTTGCTGGGCCAGATTTGCAACAGCGCCGGCAGTCCATACAACGTCACGGCGAGCGAAATCAGCGTCCCGACCGCCGAATACAGGCCGAAGTCGCGGATCGGCGCCAAGGAACTGGTGAGCAGCGACGCCTGGCCGATGGCCGACGTCATGCCCGCCCACAGACAGGGGACGAACGCCGTTTTGATGGCGTCGGCAACCGCCGTTTTCAGATTGGCCGCCGCCGCATGTTGCCAATAATTGGCAATGTGGATCGCGACCGAGAGCGTCGTGACAAAAATCAAGGTCGGCAAGACGACGAGCACCATATTCATCGTTCCACCGGTCAGCGGGACCAGTGCGGTCGAGAGCAAAGTCGTGTAGTAAGAAACTCCCAAAACCATGCCCGCCAACTTGAAGCTCTTCAGCATCCACAGCGCCAGAATTCCTCCGACGAGACCCGACAACAGCATGATCGAACGGCGGTGGATCTGCGTGGCTGGGGCGCCTGTGTCCCAAACCGATTTCAGGACTTCACGATTGAGGGCCGAGCCGATCACCGCGCTGCCCCCCATGTGGATCGTATCCACGGAGATTCCCGATTGCTTCGCGGCGACAGTCAACCAACGAAATGCTTCGTGCCGGTCGGCATTGCCGGCTTCCGAAAGATAGATCGCCAGTGCGATCGGCGTGCCTGGCACCTGAAAGCATTCTTCCACGAGAGCATGGCCGGCATCGGCCGACTGGGCTGCCGTGAGGCGCAAGGCACTGGCCAACTCTTTGAAGGACGACATCTTCGCTGTATCCCAGTGCATCCCGCGCCAGGTCACGATGAGATCGTGTGGCGCGAGCGCGGGCACGGTCTCCGCCAGCGAAGACTCTTTGCCGTCGGCCTCGGATTCGGGCGGGGGATCCGACGCAACTTCGGCGGCCACGTTTGCAGCGGGCAGCGCGGCGTTCGCCAGCGTCGCTTCGTCGGGGGATCCCGCCGCCTGAATCTCCAGATCAATTGCCAGCGAATCGTGCGCCTTCCGGCGCAGGCAGCCGACGACCTTTTCGCGACGCGCCCGGCCGAAGTCGGTCAAGCGAATTCGCACGGGGCCCGAGCCGATCAGCACCCCTTCCAGGCGCTCGACGGCCTCTTCTCGCGAGATTTTGTTCTTCCTCATCCTCGCGATCAGGTCCTGAGGCGAGCAGACGCGTTCGATGAATTTCGATCCGCCGCGACGTTTGCCGTTGGCGTCCACCGCGCCCCGAATTTTTTGCACGAGGCGTTCAGCTCGCGGGTCATCCAGACTGCTCCCCTCCCAGGTAAACAGCACGACCTCATCGAGCGGAAAGTGCCGCCGATACCATTCCACAACTTTGTAGTCGGGGTTGTCTTTGGGGATCCAGTCGCGGACCTCGTTTTCCATCTTCATGGAAACCAGGCTCCACAGGCAAATGGGAATCAGGAAGACCATTCCCACCACGACCCATAAGGCCAGTCCATTGCCCCAGCGGTCTTTCTTTTCAAGGAATTGCAGCATGAGTTTCTTGCGGCTGTTGCGGTTCCATCCGAGCCTGACGTCGACACATTCCAATATTCATCGACGGAAAACGAATGGCACTTGGGAATTGCAGGCCGGTTTCAGGGATCAAAGGGGATTTCCCGGAGAAACTGGGGAGTTGGGGCAATCCTTTTCGGTGGATTGTGTGGGATTCTCTTGGAATTCCGATTGACAAACGAGACATTTCGTCTTAGATTTGCGATAAGTAAAGACAATATGTCTTTTTCGGGAGTTGAACGGGAGACTTCGTCATGAATGCCGTCCGAGATGCCTGCTGCGGAACAGTTGCGATTGGGATGCTGGTTGCTACTGGGTTCTGGGTGGCTCAACATCCCGAGGTCGCGGACTGCGGTTTGACCGGGGCGACCATTTCGCACGAGTCGAGCAACAATGTCAGGCGCATCGGCTGGTTGCCTGATGGTGATCGGCTGTTGACGCAGATTTCCGGTGGCATGAATTGCGACAGGCGGCTGATTCTGCACGAACTGGCAGGTGCCTGTCGCGAACTGCGCGTCGAATTAGCCGAGGAATTCATCTCCTCGATGGTGATTTCTTCCGACGGGCAACACGTGCTGGTCGGCACGTTCAGCGGCCGCCTGTGGTGGATCAATCTCGATTCGAGCGAGCAATCGCTGCTGATGGTGCAGAAGACGGCGATCACCTCCGCAGCACTTTCAAACGATGGACGTCTGGCAGCCGTAGCTGATGACCGTGGTCGCGTTGTCTTGTGCCCCATTCGGTCGGACGAGGCGACGTCGACAACATTCAGCGAATACGAAGATGCGGGCACTGCGGTTTCGTCCGTGTCGAAAATCGTCGTCCTGGCGCAAAACCTGGGAACCAGTTGCCATGACATTCGATTTTCAGAAGCCGACGATCGCCTGCTCTGCGCCGGAAACGACGGTTCGATCCGCCTCTGGGATGTTCATGCGAGACAACTGCTGCAAACCTTCCGCGGCTGCAGTCAACTCGTCACTGCTGTTGCCTTCCTGCCCGGAAACAATCGCATCATCTCGGCCTGCCTCGACGATACGATTCGAATCTGGGACGTGGCTTCCGGCCACGAAACCTGGAGAGGACAATTCGAGTGCCTGGGCATCTTCGCGCTGGCCCTGTCTCCCGACGGCAAAACGGCCGCTTGGGGAGGTTTCAGCGGGAAGATCCAAGTGTGGAACCTCGAGCAGGGACAGATGGAATTCGTCATTAATTCGTCGGTCTCGACCATCTGGTCGTTGCAGTTTTCGCCGGACGGCAAGTCACTCGCCGCTGCAGGTCGAGATGGAGCGGTCCGCATCTATGACACGAAATCGGGTGCGCAGCGGCACGAGATTCCCGTGGACGTGATCTGAGGACCGCGCCCTCAGGCATCCGGACCGAGGGATCATAAAACCGAGTCGACCAGCCGCGCGGTGTTCTCGATCACTTTCTGCACCCGCGGGCGGCGACGCCATTCGTCGAGCACGAGCGCGTCGGATACGGCGATGTAGCGCTCCTGCACGCGGCGCAGCTCGGCAATGACACCGGCGTCATGCACGATCAGGACGACCTCTTCGTTGAGCAGAAACGAGCGCATGTCCAGATTGCTCGAACCGATGACGGCGACCTGGTCGTCGAAGCTCAGGTGCTTGGCGTGCAGCAGGTGCTCGCGATACAGGTGCAGTTTGACCCCCGCTTCGAGCAACTCGTCGTAGTAAGAACGCTGCGCCTGGCATACGAGCACCTGATCGGCAATTCGTGAAACGATCAGGTGCAATTCTACGCCGCGCATCACGGCGATCTTGATGGCATCCAGCAGAGGTTCGTCGGGAATGAAATAGGGCGTCGTAATGACGACGCGCGTCTGGGCGGCATGCAGCAGCGAAACGATCAGGCGCTGGGCGTTGGCGTGAGGATAACCCGGCCCGCTGGGAAGCACCTGCGCGGCGATCTTTCCGGTCGACCGGTGAGGCGGAAAGAATTCCGGCTGCAGGAGGTTCGTATCGGATTCCATAAAATAATCGGTGAGAAACACAGCCTGCAACTGCAGCACCGCCGGACCTGTCACGCGGGCCACCAGCTCTTCATAGATGATGCCCTTCTTGAAGTCGCGATTGACGATGTTTTGTGATCCAATGAAGGCCGATTTTCCGTCCACGACGGCGATTTTGCGGTGGTTTCGCAAATCGAAACGAGCCGATTTCCTGCGCAACAACCGCACCGGCAGCGATTCGAGCACTTCGATCCCCTGTGCGCGCATCCGGGGAGCCAGTGTTTTCAGGCCGCGCTTCGAACCCAGCCCGTCCATCAGCACGCGGCACGCCGCGCCCCGCGCGACAGCCCGCGCGAGCGCATCGGCGACTAATCGGCCGGTACCGTCGTCGGCAAAAATGTAGTACACGAGGTGAACGTGGTGCACCGCCGAATCGATGTCCGCCACCAACCGATCGATCGCGCCGACATAATCGGTAATTAATTCCACGTCGTTGCCGCCGACGACTCCAAAGTCCCCCAGGCTTTCGGCCAGTGTGACCGACTGTGTAAACAGACCGGGCGTTTCGGGGCGCGCGGCATACCGGCCGAAGATTTCCTGCCCCTTCGTCCGCAGCAGGTTCGAGGCGCGTTCCTGGGCTTCAAGCCGATGCCGTGGCAGGTACGGACGGCCGAAAATCGCGTACAAAATCAGCCCCACATAGGGGAGCATGAAGATCAGCAGCAACCAGCTGCGCGCGGCAGCCGGGCTGCGCTTTTGCGGTACGTAAACGAGCATCACCAGACGGATTACCCATTCCGCCGTGACGTGCAAGGCAGCCCAGGTTAGAAAATGCTCGTCACCCATGGATTCTTCGCCAATTCTCCGCACAGTTCAGTCGCACTGCCCAGTCGTCAATGTATGCCGCATCGACTGCATCTTGTTGAATTTCGAAGGATGCCGCGAACGTCCTCAATGTCCTTGCCTCGTCCAGAGACGAGTTTCAGGAGGATCAGGTCTTCACAAGAACAAACCCACCTTTGTTTGCCCGCGACCATCACCGAGACTCGCCGTGACTGCAATGTCGCGGCAAATGCCGCATTCAGCAAGAGAAGCTCGACCAGGATGATCGCCGGTTCGGCTGCCTGGCGATCGTTGAGGTGGGCCCGGATGATATTCATCTCGGGGGGCATCGGAAGGGTCTGCGGATCGAGCAGAAACGCCGGCTCGGAACGAATCGCCGCGAGCAAATCGTCGGGTGCCGATGCGTCTGCCGCGACGACGAGATCGACGTCGTACGTAGCGCGTGGCTCTCCCCAGATAGCCACGGCCATACCACCAGCCAGCGCATGGGGGAAGTTCGATCGATCCAGAAATTCGCAGACGACGTTCAGAGCGTCGTATAGCTTTGATAGACCGGGATTAGAGGCGGCTGTCATTTTCGGCCCCATTTCTTCGCACGCCCCATTTCCCCTCACGGAAGACGGCTAGCCGCTTGGCAAACAGACGGCGAAGATCTTCCGGACTGGAGTCGGGGTGCCGGTACTTGATGCCAGCCATTGCCAATTCGCGGGCCAGATCGCAAAGCTCGAAATACCGCTCGATCTTGCGGGCGACGACCTGTGGGTCGAGCGCAGGCCGTGGCAACGGTAAGCTGGTATTAATCGCTGCGGGCTGGTTATCCATCACGCCATTCTACGGGTGTTGACCGCGGCCGACGAGGGATGACGGGGATGCCTTCAGTTCTAGCCTACCGAGCCGGCCATGATTTCTATATTCTCCTCACGTGCTCCCGTCGCCGACCGTATGCTCCGAGGTGCGATCATGTCCCGCGCGAACATGTTTTTGATTGGATCGATCGTTTCGCTCGTCATGCCTGCGCCGCTATGGTCTGCTGCAGAAGAGCCTGGCGATTCTGAATCGGTCGCAGCCGAGGAACGCGAGGCCACCTCGAAGATGATTGAGGCCGATTTGTCCCGCTGGAAGCTCTGGAGTGACGGCGCGCGCGAGCACGAGCTGAAGCTCGAATCAAAACCAGTCCTCCGCTGGACGAATCCGGGAATCGGACGGGTCTATGGCGACGTCTATATCTGGACGCGCAACGGGCGCCCCGAGGCGGTGATGTCGTTCTACAAAGGCTGGCAACCCAAGTACGACTTTACGGCGGAAATGCATTCTCTGTCGCTGACAGAGATATCGGCGGAACGCGATGGCGTCCTCGTGTGGCGGCCTCAGCAGGCAGGGATCACATTGAATATCGTTCCCGACGCGCCCAAACCCGCAGAGTCTGCCGCGCGACGATTGCAGCAGATGCGGGAGCTGGCTGGCCGATTCTCGGCCCGCCTCGTTGATCGGCGCGTCAAACGCGAGGGCGAGCGGCAGGAGTTGCGCCTGCTGACGCAACCGCTCTATCGCTATCGGAGTACCGATGGCGAGTTGATCGACGGCTCCCTGTTCGGCATCGTGCTGGGGACAGATCCGGAGGTGTTCCTGTTGCTCGAAGCCCACCAGAGCGGAGACAGCCGAAGCTGGCAGTACGGCCTGGCGCGCATGAACATCGACCCGATTGCCGTAACCTACAACGACAAGGAAGTCTGGCGAGTCGAAAAAGCGCCGTACCCCGGCCCAATCGACTCTCCCTACCGTGTGGTGAGTCAATTTCGATCTGCGCCGTGACGCCGATCGGAATGTTCGGCCCACAAGATCGCCTGTCAGCGTATTTGACATTCATCCAAACGCGGCGCGCTCTCCCGCGCAGTACGACCAGTCATTTTGGCTGCTCAATCCGATACAAGTGCGTTTCGGAACGCAGGATCAGCGAGTGGCCGCTGACGGCCGGCGACGCACGAAACGTCCCGTCCAGGGCGTTTGTTGCCAGAATTCGCAGCGTTTTTTCGGGAGCGATCACCGTCGTCTTCCCCTTGTGGCTCAACACGTAGATTCGGCCGTCCGCGTACAGCGGCGACGACCAGTAGTCCCCGCCGATCCGCTCGGCAAAAACCACCTTGCCCGTCCTGGCCTCCAGGCAGGTCACCACGCCGCTGTCGTCGACAAGATAGATGAAATCGCCGATCAGGAGCGGCGAAGGATGGCGCGGCATGCTTTTGCCGTAGTCCCACGCGACGTGCGTGGCGGTCACGTCGCCGTGGCCGTCCGGTTTGACGGCGAACAATTTCTTCTCCGTCCCCGCGAGGATGAACACCAGCCCCTGGCCGAAAACCGGCCGTGCCGCTGGCGAGTGGCCGTCGTAGTGGATGCGCCACAGCTCTTCTCCCGTTTGCGGGTCATACGCGATCGTGGCTTTCGCCGTCTGACTGATGAGTTGCTGGCGGCCATTCACGTCGATGACGACGGGCGTCCCATACGCCTTCTTGAGATCGCCGTTGGTGGTCCCGTAGTCGATCTCGCGATCCTTTTTCCAGATCGTTTTCCCCGTGCGTTTGTCGAGCGCGACGACGTATTGGAAGTCGTAGTCGTCGAAGTGCATGATCAGCAGGTTCCCGAACAGAATGGGAGAAGAGGCCGGCCCGCGCCAATGCAGGCAGGGGAGGTCGCGCCGCGACCAGACCACGTTTCCGCTGCGAGTGTCGAGACAGGCGGTGCCGTAACTGCCAAACGTAACGTACACGCGCCCCTCATCAATCACTGGCGTCGGCGATGCAAACGTGTTGTACTGACGCGTATTCTCCGGTTTGGCGGTCTCGAACAGTTTCAGGTCATTCACGATTTTTCCTGAATTCCGGTCGACGCAAACGGCATACGATTGCTTGCCGTCATCCGTCGCTGTTGTCAGCCAGATCTGGTCTCCCCAGACGACCGGCGACGACCAACCGCTGTCGTGGATGGGAGTCTTCCAGACAATGTTTTCGGTTTCGCTCCAGACCAATGGCAATCCGGTGGAATCCGAATGATTGTCGTGTCGAGGCCCATGCAAATTCGGCCAGTTGTCGTCAGCCTGGGCGCCTGCGGCGACGGTCAACAGGCAAGTCACCAGCAGAATCATGAAGAGTCGCCGCATGGATTGTCCTCGAAGAATCGAACAATGGTGAGTCGGATCACGTGTCACAGCCGAATTCCATCCGCGCAATCCCAGCCAGACGGAGAAGCCTGCGAAGGCGACGGCCAGGGTCGGGAGGAGGCTGTTCATTCCAGAATCCTACAATACCAGACCATAATTCGGCAGGGCAGCGACTCGGAAACAACCTTCAGCATGATCGGCGTGGTCAGTCGATTTTTGAAACCCGTTTCCACCGATCGAGGTACTGGATGGGAACAGCGGCATCGAACGGCCGCGAACGTGGCCCCGGCGGATTAACGGCCCCTTGGACCGGTCCGGGACCTCGCATCCGGTCGGTGAAGCCGGAACAGTTTTGTCGTCGCCACTTCGCTTGGAACGGGAAAATGAATAGGGTCGCAAGTTGCGGCGGCGAAGCGCAAGGGGGGCATTGAAAAACGCCCCGTGTCTGTTAGACTCGATGCTGCACGGTGGTTTTAGCTCAGTTGGTTAGAGCGTCAGATTGTGGATCTGAAGGTCGCGGGTTCGAGTCCCGTAAGCCACCCTTGTCGCAAAATCTCGAAAGACGACCTTCCAACGACGAACGAGCCCCGGTCGCTGACAGCGACCGGGGTTCTTGCATTGGTTTCCGTCGCGCGATCCGACGAATTTCGGCAATTCTGATAGATGGCGCGCCCCAAAGCCGGCTGCATTACGCATGATAAGTCAGCAGCTGAAACAATTCTCCGGACGACGAACCGCCATTTTCTTTTCGCGGCTCAAAGATTGTGTAGCTGACTGAGAACGAAAGACGAAGGGCACGCATGTCGCGAAGATCCAAGGAAAGCCTGTTCATCACGGCCTGCTGTCTGCTGCTCGCTGCCGTCCCGGCATGCGCCGGTTTTGCCAATTTCTCGATTTCCATCGTGCGGGAACAGTGGAACGGGCTGGCGGGCTTCGTGTCGAAAGAGGGCGAGCAGGTTAAACTGCCAGACTCGCTCTGGGACATCAAATATGCCGCAAAGCCCGAGGGGGACGTTGTAATTCCCAGGCCGATCATTCCCTTGGTTAATCGGCTCCCCGCTATCAGCGAACGCCTGGCAAAGTTCGATGTCGCCGATCCGGTTGTGCTGCGGATTCGCGGAGAGAAAATTAGATACGAAAGAACAGGGAGCAGGTCCACCACGATTCCCGGCGACCATGACGGCCTGTATCTGGCCTATTCCATGAAAGACACCGATCGGCAGCTCATTCTCTGCAAGAAGCCGGGCAAAGACACGGAGTGGAAAGTCGTTGACGGCGAGCGTGCGATGTCGAAAAGCAGCGGAGAGTTTCAGTACCACATCACGCAGACGGCCAGGTTTCGGCTCGAAGCGGCCCACCGACCGGGGTGGTTTCTGTCGGTCGACGAGGACCACCGGCTGTGCCTGGCGACCGAAGCGCCGAAGAAACGAGTCATCGATCTGGACATCGAAAAGCGTTACGACGACCTCAGCGACGGCAAGTAGCGTTCAGCTGCGGATTGGCAGCGCGGGACACTTGATTCGAAAGCGCGAGTCGGATCGTTCTAGGCGTCGCCGGCATACATTCGAAACGGCTCTTCACGCGCCGCGATCATCGGTCCCGTGGGAAGACCCACGGCGTCATCCACCGGTTGTTGATTCTTTTGTTCGAGCAGCGGGACCAGCCAATCCCACGATCGGTGGCCAGCCGGATTGATCGTCGACTGGTCGTTTCCGGCGGGCGAGGCAGAGTGGCAGACTGCGCACGAATGGACGAGCGCCTGGATCTGGTCGGTCGTGCGTGATGCGTCATCCCGCCATGCCTCCCGGCGCGTGCACGCGGCGTCTGCGGCGGGCGTACTGCCGTCTCGCTGGCTGAACAGAACGACGGCCAGCAGCAGGCCGGCGGCGAATGCGGCGGCGTATTTTGCGGCGCGAGCGGTCAGCCGCGCGACCTGGGCGCGGGGCATTTCACCAAGTGCGGCCAGGTGGGCCGACGCCTGGCGGGCGATTTGCACGGTTTCGGTCGTGACGAACGGTTCGTGGGCCGGGTACGCTCCTGAAGTCGCATGACTGCGGTCACCCGTGCTGCCAAACTCATTTCCCTCGACCAGGAAATCGAGAGCCGGAGACAGGGCTTCCTGCATCCGACGGCAGCGCGGGCACGAGTCGAAATGTTGCGCCAGCGCGCCGCTACGGCTGCCGTGAGGTTCGGTCATCAGGTCAAACGCCGTGTCGCAATTCATAAAGTCTCTCCGCCAGTCTGACGCAATTGTTCCGCCAGTGTCACCAGGCCCGATTTGACTCGTTGTTTTGCCGCGCCCAGGCTGGAATCCATCGCCAGCGCGATTTCTGAAAACTGCAATCCGGCGAAGAACCGCAACCGCAAGGCGTCGGCCTGAACTTCAGGGAGTGATTTGAGGAGAACGTGCACCTGTGCACGCCGCTCGACAAGCAGCGCGTTCGCCAGGGGCGTGTCGTACGTGGCCGGCTCAATGGGCGCGCCGGCCTCGGCAGTCGCGCGAAGCGGCAGCCGCTGCTCGCCGGGCCGCGACTCGCGGCGCTGCCACTGCCGGCGGCACAGATTCAGCAGGATCGTCCAGATCCAGGTGCGGAATGCGAAGGCCGGGTTATAGGTGCCGCGGGCGGCGAATGCGGCCAGAAAGGTCTCTTGAACCACATCTTCAGCCCAGTTCGAGTCCCCCAGCTTGCTCCAGGCGACGTTCAGCAGCGGCCCGCGATAGCGCACGACAAGCTGGTCGAACAATTCGAGCTGTCCGGCCTGCACGGCTTGCATGATTTGGACGTCGTCGAGGTCCACGCGAATCATTCTCGGGAGCGACTTGGATTACGAGGTTGACGAGCATTTAGTTTACCCTGCGCCATTGGTTCCTGCCAAGGTGCGTCGACTTTCCCAGCGGCGTGGAATTTCGGGGAGCGTTTTCCAGGTTTCGGAATTAAGGAAGGCAGGAGAGTTCCTGGGGGCTGCTTTCCTGCTCTCTTGCCTTCCTGCATTCCTAACTTCGTTCCCTGGAAACGTCGCGCGCGTCGCTGGGCGGTCGCGGGGATGACCATCGCGGGGGGAATTGCGAACTCTCGACGCGCGCTCCCCGCCGGAAGGTCCAGAGAAATGCGATAAAGACGCATTTCTCTGGACCTTCCTCTGGGTCGCGGTTAAACGATTGAATCGCAGGATGCCGTACGCAAACATTCCCATTGCTGGCGCGATCAGTTATCGTAGACGATAGAGCTACAGTCATTCTGCGGCCCGGACGGCGTTTGCCGGGTCGCCTTGTTTTCTGTTCGTGTGGCAATATCGACATCCATGACTCAATCCAACGGCCAGCAAAATCTGTTCAATCGCGTGTGGGACGAACATACCGTGGGGACGCTCCCTTCGGGGCAGACCCAACTGTTTATCGGCCAGCACCTGATTCACGAAGTTACCAGTCCCCAGGCGTTTCAGATGCTGCGCGACCGGGGGCTGAAGGTGATGTTTCCCGAGCGAACGCTGGCGACCGTCGACCACATCATCCCCACACTCAGCCAGGCGCGCCCTTTCGCCGACAGTCTGGCTGAGGAAATGATGTCGGCCATCGAAAAGAACTGCCGCGACTTCGGCATCACGCTGCTCGATCTGAGCGACAAGCGGCAGGGGATCGTGCACGTCGTAGGGCCGGAGCTAGGGATCACTCAACCAGGAATCACGCTGGCCTGCGGCGACAGCCATACCAGCACGCACGGGGCGTTCGGCTGCATCGCGTTCGGAGTCGGCACCAGCCAGGTGGCAGACGTCCTGGCCTCGCAGACGATGGCGCTGGGGCGCCCGAAGGTCCGACGCGTCGGCGTCAACGGTCGGCTGGCGGCGGGCGTGTACGCGAAAGACGTGACGCTGCATGTCATCCGCAAACTGGGAGTGCAGGGCGGCGTCGGGTTTGCCTACGAATACGCCGGCGAAGTCTTCAATCGCATGTCGATGGAAGAACGATTGACTGTCTGCAACATGAGCATCGAGGGAGGGGCCCGCTGCGGGTACATCAATCCTGATAAAACGACCGTCGAATACCTGCGCGGCCGGCCGCTTGCTCCGCAAGGGGCGGCATTCGAAAAAGCGGCCAAGTGGTGGTTGGGGCTCGCCTCGGGACCGAATGCGTCGTTTGACGACCGCGTGGAAATCGACGGCACCGGCATCGAACCGACGGTGACGTGGGGGATCAACCCGGCCCAGTCGGTGGGAGTCAGCGAACGCATTCCCGCCGCCGGCAGTTTTCCGCACGACGAGCAGGCGGGGATCCGCGAAGCACTGACGTTCATGGATTTCAAGGAAAATCAGCCGATCAAGGGAACGAAAATCGACGTGGCGTTCATCGGCTCGTGCACGAACTCGCGAATCTCCGATTTGCGCGAAGCGGCGAAAGTCGCCAAGGGGCACAAAGTTGCCGCGAGCGTGCGGGCACTGGTGGTCCCCGGTTCGCAGCAGGTGCTCGAACAGGCCGAACAAGAGGGGCTGAATGAAATCTTCACGGCAGCCGGCTTCGAATGGCGCGCCGCCGGCTGTTCGATGTGCCTGGCGATGAATCCCGACAAGCTCGTCGGTCGCGAGATTTGTGCTTCGTCGAGCAACCGCAATTTCAAAGGCCGCCAGGGGAGCCCCACCGGGCGGACACTGCTGATGAGCCCTGCGATGGTGGCCGCCGCGGCGATCAATGGAGCCGTGGCGGACGTGCGGGAGATGATGTAACGTAACCGGCAGGTTTGAAGGCAAGAACATCAAATGCAAAAAATCGAACAAATTACCGGCCGGGGAATTCCCCTCGTGCTTGACGACATCGACACCGATCGCATTATTCCGGCGCGGTACTTGCGCTGCGTGACGTTCGAAGGGCTGGGTGAGCACGTCTTCGAAGACGACCGTAAGCAGATGCCCGGCCACCCCTTTGATGATCCCAAGTTTCAGAGGGCCAGCGTGCTGGTGGTGGGCCGGAATTTCGGCTGCGGATCGTCGCGCGAGCATGCTCCCCAGGCCCTCATGCGATGGGGCGTCAAGGCGATCATCGGCGAATCGTTTGGAGAGATTTTCTTCGGCAACTGCACCGCCAACGGCATTCCTTGCGTCTGCGTGTCGCCGGAAGAGACCAAGAAACTGGGTGCTGCCGTCACGGCCGGAAACGCCCCGGACCTGACAGTTGACCTGGTCAACAAGGTCGTCAAGTTTGCCGGGCAGACGATCCCTTCCACGATGCAAGAAGGGGCCCGGCAGTCGCTCGTCACCGGGAATTGGGATTTCCTGGGGCAGCTTGTCGAAGCGGCGCCGCAGATCCGGCAAACGGCGGCGCGATTGCCGTACATGAAGAATTTCGCATAGTCACTTCGCCGGCGACAGTATCGCCAGAGTCAACAGCGAGTAGGCCGTGGCCATGTTGGGATCGCCTTCCATCCACTTCTTCTCGGCATTGATCCAACTGCCGTTTTCCTTCTGCAATGACAAAAGGTGGGCCGTGAGCTCCGCGCGCCAGTCGTGCTTCTTGCCGGTCGCGTCTTCCAGGACCTTCAGGTTCAGTGCGTCGAGCGCCTTGGCGAAAGTGTGGTAGTAGTAATACAGCCCCGCCTGCCCCATGCCGGGGTTTTCATCGAGCGAATAGTGCTTCTGGATCCATTTGAACGCCGCCTGGACTCGCGGATCTTTCGCGTTGACCCCTGCGTAAATCATACTCTTCAGGCCGGCATACGTCATGCTGGCATACGATTTGAGGCCGCCGTTATCGGTCGGCCCAGCCTGTGAATTTCCGCCGCCAGCCGGCGTGTAATAGAAGCCGCCGTCGTTGACCTTCGCCGCGAAGGGGGTCGTGTTGAATTCCGATTCGAGGTTCTGGCAGCGCGAGACGAATATGATGGCGTTTTTCATGGCCGGATCATCGGGACCGACGCCCGCCGTCTTGAGTGCGTCGAGCAGAAACGACGTATTCGAGAGATCCGGACGCTGTGAACGGCCATAGCCGGCCCCGCCGAACCGCACGTCGTCGGGCTTCACCTCTTCGGTGTCGTCCCACTGCAGCTTCTTGAGAAAGTCGCGGGCTCCGGCGATCAATTTGTCGTACCGATGGTCTTGGTTGGCCGCGTGAAACGCCAACAGGCAGATGCTGGTCTCGTAATTGCGATGGCCGCTATTGGTTTCGTAAATGCCGCCGTCGCTCTGAATGAACGTCGTGAGATGCTTGAGGGCCTTTTCGGCCGTCGGATCCGACGGTTGAACTCCCGCTTTAAGCAGGGCCGCCGTGATCAAGCCGGTGACGCCGGGAGCAGTCGGCGAGGTCCAACTGCCGTCCTCTGATTGAGTTGCCTTCAAAAACTCGATCGCAGCGCGGCGCGACTCGGCGATTTTGACCGGCATAGGGGTGGGTTTGTCATCAGCCGACAACCGCGGCGAGGTCGAAAAGACCAATGTGGCCGCGATGGAAACGCTTGCCACGAACAGCGCCAGCGACTGAATAGCACCAGAGCGAACGGTCGGCATGGGACTTCTCCGTCAGAACGGGAAAAGATCGAGGAATTATGCAAATTTGTCTGAGTCAACTTTACCGGGGCCGCGGACACATGACTAGAGGATGGAGAGCGACAAAAAGTGCGCAGCCGTGGACAAAAATGGACCAGAGACGGCGAATTGCCAAAGGCACGCTGCCATTCGGGTACGGAAAATGCGGGATTTACGAGATCAGTGCAGTTTCCCCAAATTGACGCTGACAGATCGGCGAAAAGCTGTTATCAAACGGCCGGACACAGGCACTTTTCGCAGGGAGGCAGTAATGGGTGTTCCTTTATCCCAGATGGGGACCGTCGCCACGTACGTGCTGGCTAAAAAGCTGCGCGGCGAAGAACGGTACCCGCTGGTGCTCATGCTCGAACCGCTGTTCCGTTGCAACCTGGCGTGTGCGGGGTGCGGCAAAATTCAATATCCTGCCGATATTCTGCGGAAGAACCTGTCGGTAGAAGATTGCCTGCGCGCCGTCGATGAATGCGGCGCGCCGATGGTGGCGATCCCCGGCGGTGAGCCGCTCTTGCATCCGCAGATCGACGAGATCGTCGCCGGAATCGTGGCCCGCAAGAAATACGTGTATATGTGCACGAACGCTTTGCTCCTGGAAAAGCACCTGCACCGATTCAAGCCGTCGAAATACTTTTCGTTTTCGGTCCACATGGACGGCCCCCGCGAAGAGCACGACCATGCAGTCTGCCGCGAAGGAACATACGACATCGCGGCTCGTGGAATCCGGGCGGCGATTGACGCTGGATTTCGAGTGACGACCAATACCACGCTGTTCGATAACGCCGAACCGGAACGGCTGCGACAGTTCTTTGACGACATGACCGCTCTCGGCGTGGAAGGGATGATGCTCTCGCCGGGGTACAGCTATGAAAAGGCCCCCGATCAGGAACACTTCCTCAAACGGCGCAAGACGGTGCATCTCTTCAAGCGATTGCTGGCCAACGCGTCGCGCCGCTGGAAATTCAACCAGTCCCCCTTGTTTCTCCTGTTCCTGCAGGGGAAATGGGAGCTCGAATGCACCCCTTGGGGAAACCCGACTTACAACATCTTCGGATGGCAGAAGCCGTGCTATCTGTTGCAGGAAGGTTATGCCCAATCATTCAAGGAGCTGATCGAAACCACGAAATGGGAGAACTACGGCCGTAAAAGCGGCAATTTGCAGTGTGCCGACTGCATGGTGCACAGCGGTTACGAGCCCAGCGCGGTGTCGGAAACTTTCGGGACCGTGCGAGGGTTCCTGCAAACGGTTCGGATGGTGCTGTTCGGAATGCCGGCAGATCACTCGCCCGGTGAACCCCCGGATCGGCCTCGTCGATCGCTTGTGCAGCGAATCGACGGCCAGCATCCGTTCCCGGAGCCAGCCGAAAGCCGCGAGCCGGTCTCCGTTGCCGCGTTCCAGTTGCCGATCGTGACGCCATAGTGCGGCGCGCATCGGTCGCCCGTTAATCGGCGTGCGATTCGCGAGCAGAACGGTGGTCATTTAATCCACGAATCGGGCACCGCCGAGAATAGAGGTGGTCCGACGGCGACGCGAGTCGACACACCGTCGCCTTTTGTTCCTGGTTAAACGATTCGACGGCGACCGCGGCAATGGCCGGGGAATTCGATTTGCAACGGGCAGTCGAGCCATTCGTGCGGGCCGCTTGCCGGGTCGATTTTCGCCAACCTATAATCGGGCCGCCCTCTCATCCGAAATCACGCTCGGCAAGCTCGATCAGCCATGAAGCATGCTCTCAGAGACATTCCGGAACTGGCCCGACTTGATGCGGGGCAGGGGATTGTGCGTATTCCGGACGAGCAAGACGTTCCGTTTACGGGACGGGTGCGGGCGCTGGTCGACACGCTCGAATTTCGCCGACTTGCGCAGATCTCACAACTGGGGCTGGTCTCGCGAATTTATCCAGGAGCAATGCACACCCGGTTCGAGCACGCCCTGGGGGTTTTTCATAACGCCTTGCGGTACCTCTGGCAGCTCGGCAAGGACGAGCGATTTCGCCGGATCGTCGATTGCCATACAGCCGAGATTCTGCTGGCGGCGGCCTTGCTCCATGATCTCGGGCATTGGCCGTACTGCCACCCGATCGAGGACATGGGCCTGGCCGATCTGCCGCCACATGAAGAGTTCGCGGCCGAGTTTCTGTCTCCGCAGCGCGAATTGGCGCAAGTCCTGAAATCCGAATGGGGGATCGACCCGGCGGAAGTGCTGGACGTTCTGGCGCCCCGCACCGACGACCCCAAATTGCGGCTGCTGAGGTCGATTCTCTCGGGCCCGATCGACATCGACAAAATGGATTACCTCGAACGCGACAGCCTGCATTGCGGCGTCCCGTACGGCAGAAACTTCGACAAGAGCCGGCTCATTCAATCACTGGTCCTGAATGCGGCGGGAGACGGATTGGCCGTTAACTACAAGGGCAAGACCGCCGCCGAGCTGATGGTGTTTGCGCGATACGTCATGTTCAGCGAGGTCTACTGGCATCACGCGGTACGATCGGCGACGTGCATGTTCGCCCGTGCCTTTTTTGATTTGCGCCACCAGTGCAACCTGCGCGAGCTGTTCCAGCAGACGGAGGCGGACGTGATCCATGATTTGCGAGAGCTGGCCCGCGGTGGCGAATGCGCGTCGCTGCTGGAAGGGATTTTTGGGCCACGACGGCAAATCTACAAACGGGTCTGCGAATGCACGCTGCACCAGAACCGCAAAGTTTATGAACTCCTGGCGCGGCAGCCCTTCGAGTATCTCGTGCGTTGCGGGTCGCGTCTGGCGGCCGATCTGGGACGCGAAATCGGCGAGCCGCTGCAAGCGACCGAGATCTTGATCGACGCGCCACCGGGAGATCGCGAAGTCGAGTTTCGAGTCGACATCTTCTTTCCCAAGGAAGGCTGCTATCGGCCGTTGGGCGAAGTTTCGCCCGTCGTCCGCGCGCTGGCGGGGACGCAGTTCGACGACTACGTCAAACGAGTGCGGATCTTCGCCCACCCCCGCTGCTCACGCCGTCTGGCGTCGATCGACAATCTCGCCGGAAAGATCGCCGCGAGCGTGAAATCCGAGCACGCGTCGTACGGATGATTGACATGGACTGGTTCCACAGAGAAATCAAGGGCGATTCTTGCTGGCGGCAGACGACGGCGTGGGGCCAGGATTCACGAGGAATAAATCCAGCGGCTGTTGCGGATCGAGCAGCACTTGTCGCGCAAGCTTGGGGAGCATTTCTTCGAGCGCGGTGGTCCACAGACGCTGCATCGTCGCGCGGCGGACCTCGGCGAGAGTTTGGTCTCCCGCGGCCGATTCGAGACGAAATTGCTCGATGATCCGCATAAAACGATCGGCCGATCCTCGCGCCGATTCCACGCGTGCCAACTTTTCCGATTCGGCCCGGTCTCGCAATTGTCGCACACCGGCTTCAGAAGCGGCTTGCAACTTTTCGCTGCGAGCCAGTTCCTGGCTGATCGTGCGGTCGCGTTCGGCCCGCGCGTCGGAAACGTCGAGAAAGGCCGCTTTCACTTCGACCGGTGGGAGCACCCCGGCGATCGTCACGTCGTCCACGGCCAGTCCCCACGGCTCGCGCCCGACGGCGTCGCGGATCGCTTGCGTCAACAAAGCCCGCAACTCGTTCAGCCCCAGGGGATGCACGTAGTCGACGCTGCATTGCGCTACCTTCTCCGTCACCAGTGATTCGGCCAGCAATTTGAGACCGATCTCGGGGGATTGGCAACCGAAAAAATATCCGTGCGGGTCGGCGATCCGATAGTGAATGTTGACCTGCAAATTCAGGATGTTCTTGTCCCCCGTCAGGAACTCTGCCTGGCGATCGAGCCCCATGTCGCGCAGGAATCCCGCCCCATCGAACGATTCCGTGGCGACGATTCCGACTGAGATCGTTCGCAATTCGTGGATATTGACGCGTGCGATGCGAGCGAGGGGCCAGGGCAGGTCGATATGCAAACCACCCTTCGCCAAAGCGCCATCCGCCTTGCCGAAACGCTGCACCAGCGCCTGTTCGTTGCCGCGCACCACATAGAGGCCCGTGGCGCCATAGGCGGCCAACAGCAGCAGACTCCACACTGCGGCACGCCTCATCGAACGCCTCCCGTCCGGTCGGACGAGATCTCAGTGGGCGCAGCGCCGGATTCATTCTGGGCGGCGGTTTTAGCGGGAGCGGCCGATTTGCCGGCCGGGGTGTCGGTCTTTTTGACTGCCGGCTGCGGGACCCCCTCGGTGAGCAGCTTAAACAGCCGGCTGCCGGACGAGAGCACGAGGGTTGTCTTGTCGGAAAGCACGCGGGTATAAGTCGCCAGCGTCCTCTGGAATTCGTAGAACTCGGGGTCTCGCGCGTGCGCCTGATTCAGGATGCGAATCGCCTCGGCCTCACCCTCGCCGCGAATTCGTTCGGCATCGGCCTCGGCACGGGCCAGGAGCTCGTCGCTCTGCCGGCGGGCCTGGCTTTCGATGCGGGATTTTTCCGCCAGGCCCGCGCTGCGGTAGCGCTCGGCAATCCGTTCACGCTCGGTTCGCATCCGTTCATACACTGCCTGGCGGTTGCCTTCGGGCAGGTTGATTCGCTTGATCCGCAAATCGACCAGCTCGATTCCCAATCGTTCCGTGTTTGAGTCCCCAACGGCGCGGCCCTTGAGTTGTTCGAGCGCCTGGCGGGCGATCTTGGCAAGCGGACTTTCGCCGGCCGGCCCACCCTCGGCAGTCGCCACGTGCAGAAGCTCGGGCAGCTCGACTTTGCCGAGCTCGATTTCCAGCGCCGATCGGACCCGCGCTTCGAGCCGGGCCTCGGCCGTTTCGACGGTTCCCAACCCCTGGAAGAATTTGACGACGGGCCGTTCGTGCGGCGGCACGTCACCCGCCGGAGGATCGGCAATTTTCCAACACAGGTAACTGCTGACGGTGACGTTCTTTTTGTCGCGCGTAAACATTTCCCTTCCCGGCGGATCGAAGAGTTGCTGGCGGCGGTCGAATCGGCGGACGGCGCCCACCGGCCACGGGAGCTTGACGTGCAATCCCCGATCACCCGTCAGGGGATCGGTGCGATCGTACACGGCGACGATGCGGCCCAGCGTTTCCACGATGACGAATTCGGATTCATCGACGAACACGAACGAGGTTGCCGCGACGAGTGCCAGCAGAGCGACGATCACGAACGTGGCAAGTCGTCCCAGCACGCTGTGCGGCGCGGTCGAAGAATCAGGTTGAGGAACAATCGACATGCAAATACTTCCGTTCAGCGGGAGACCTCGGAGTCGCAGGCTACAAAGAATTGTTTGCTATTTTTCGGCGCCAGGACCTGCAGAGATCGTTTCTTTATTCGGCGCGATGCCCGGCACTGGAGTCGCAGACGACGTCGGTGTCGTATTCATCAAATCGAGATTGAATCGTTCAGGGTCGGCCAGGTAGAGGTGCGTGCGTCCGGAATGCGGGTCGAGAATCGTCAGCGGCCGGTCGCCCAGCACGCGCTCGATCGTTTCCCAATACAGTTGGAAACGGGTGAGGACCGGTTCGTCTCGTTGGATCTGGACGACGCGACTGAATCGTTCTTCCTGCCCGCGTGCCATGTTCACGACACGCGTCGCCTCGCGATGAGCGTCGGACAACCGGGCGGCCGACTTGCCGGAAAGCAGCATCTCGCCCGACCCTTCGTCGGTCAATTTCGCCCACCGTTCGTCGGTCAGCGTCCAGTCGGCGACGCCGCCGCTCGTCGAAGCGGCGCGCTGCCCGGACGCCACGGCCCGGTTGATCTCGCTCAACGCGCGGACCGCTCCTTCGCCCCCCGTCGACAGCACACGGCGGGCGTATTGCACCTCGGCCAAGTTGATCGATTGCTCGCGCTCTTCCATCGCATTGGCCACGTCACGATAGGCCGGCACGACCGCCGTGGGCGGATGCACGTCGAGCAGCGTCAACGCGGTGACTTCCAGCCCCAGCCGGTACGGCGCGATCGCCTCGCGCAAGGCGCGCAGGCAATCGGCTTCGACGTCGGCCCGAAACTCGGCAAGAATCTCGTCGAGCACTCGAGCCGCAACAACTTGCCGCACCGCGCCCTCGGCGGCGGCGCGCAGCAGCGCCGTCGGATTGCTCGATCCTTCGACGTACTCCCGGAGATTGACGATGCGATAATGAGCTTCCGCAGTCAGCTCCAGCGACACTTCATCCCCGGCCAGCAGCGACGACTCGCCTGGCATCGAAAGATAGCCGCGCTCGGCATGTTCCGCCTGCCATTCGACCGGCCTGACGAAGGCGCCCCGTGCGGCGGCAGCCCCCCGTTCCGATCGAAACCCGAGCTGCAGCGACCGCAACCGATTGACCTGTTCGCGGCGGACGCGCTCCAGCGGCGCGGGCCAGCGCCAGTGCAGCCCGGCATCAAGCGTCACTTCGTAGCGACCGAACCGGGTTACCAGAGCTTGTTCGTCTTCGGTGAGGACGACACAGTTGGAGGTCAGATACCACACGCACGCCACCGCTGCCGCCAACCGCAGCACCACGCGCCGTCGGGCGAGAATCCCTTGAATCACTCGAGTCGGCGAGAGGTTGTCGGCCAGCCATTCGGCGCCGTTCAAGCATCCGCCTAGGAATCGTCCCAGTGCGATTTGATCCCAGCGCTCGAACCACAACAGTCGCAGCGAATTGAGCATTACGGCCAGCGACGCCAGTTCATGAAACACGGCGCCTCCGACCGGATTGAGCAGCCCCCACGCGCACAGCACGACGCCCAGGCCGTTCACGCCGAACGCAAAGACGTAAATTCCCTGCTGAATGATCCGCACCATCTGCCGCGACAGGCGCAACAGACCAGGCAACGGTGCCAGCGGGTCTCCCATCAGGATGACGTCTCCCGCTTCGGCAGCTAGATCGCTGCCGATCCTGCCCAGCGCGAGCCCGACGGTGGCGGCGGCCAAGGCCGGTGCGTCGTTGACTCCGTCGCCGATCATCGCCACCCGGCGGCCAGCAGCCACGCTGCGTTCGATCCAATGCGCTTTATCCGCCGGCAACAGGTCGGCGTGGACGTCGTCGATTTCGGCGATCTCCGAGGCGAGTGCCTCGGCCGCACTTCGCCGGTCCCCCGTGAGGATCGCGATCGTGCGAATCCCCAATGCCTTCAATTCACGAATGACGGCCAGAGCTTCCGGTCGCGGTGTATCGCGGACGCCGATCAATCCGAGGATTTGTGGCGCATCTTGTTGCTTGTCATTCGAGATTTTCTGTGGTTCGAAGGCCAGCAGCGTCACGAATAACGGCGTCTGGCCCGATCGGTCGAATTCTGCCAGTTGCCGCTCCCATTCCGCAGAGACTTGAACCCCGAACGATTCGACCAGGCGGCGATTGCCGACCACCACAGTCCGGCGCTCGTCGTCGTCGGCGGAGGCCTCGGATCGAAGAGCCGGAGGCATGGCCGAAGCACGGATGCGGGCCGAGACCCCCAAACCGGGTTGTGCGACGAACCCCTCGGCCGAGGGGATGACGGCATTTCGCGATTCGGCCGCAGCGACGATTGCGCGGGCCAGCAGATGCTCGCTCGACTTCTCGGCGGCGGCGGCCAGACGCAACAATTCGGCCTCGTCGAGTGCATCGGCGGGGCGCACGTCGCCGATCTGCGGACGGCCTTGCGTGAGGGTTCCGGTTTTGTCGAAGGCAATCGTCTCGATCGACGCCAGTCGCTCAAGCGCGATCGAGCCCTTGATGACGACCCCCGATCGGGTCAGCCAGGCCATGGCCGCCATCACGGCGCAGGGCGTCGCCAGCACCAGCGGGCACGGGCAGGCAACGACCAGCACTCCCAGCGCCGGCAACCAACCCGCGCTCCACGTCCCCGACTTGATGCGCCATCCTGCCAGTGTCGCACAGGCCAAGGCCAGAACGACAGGCAAGAAATAGCGCGCGAGACGGTCTGCCGTGCGCTCCAAAGGCGCTTTGCGGGCAGCCGCCGCTCCGACCAGTTGTACGACTTGACCGAAAGTCGTTTCTTCGCCAACCTTTTCCACCGCAATGACAATCGCCCCAAATTGATTGAGCGTGCCCGCGAAAACTCGATCGCCGCGAGTCTTATCGATCGGCAAGCCTTCGCCCGTCAGCGCGCTCTGATCAACCGCCGTCGTTCCCAATAAGACGCGGCCGTCGACGGGGATTCTTTCCCCCGGACGGACCACCACTTCATCGCCGGCAGCGATTGCGTCGACAAGCACGTCGATTTCGCGGCCGTCGCGGATCAGGTGCGCCTGGCGCGGACAGAGCTGGAAGATCCGTTTGATCGCATTGGCCGCTCGGTCGACAGTGTACCCCTCGATGCTTTCACCGCAGAGGGCGATCAATACGACCAGTGCGGCGACCGAATGCTCGCCTAGCAGAATGGCCGCCAGGCAGGCAATCGTCAGGGCCAGATCGGCGCCGACTCGACCGGCGAGCAGCCCTTCGAGAGTGTGATAGAGAATCCGGGCTCCCCCCAGGACGGCCGCCAAAAGTGCCAGTCGGAACCCAAACAGCGTCCGCCAGGCCATAAGTCGCGGGTCTCCCATGGCGCCGGCCAGCACATCGGCCATCAAGAGCAGGCCGACCACTGCCGTCAGCACATAAACGGGCGCTGACGCGACGTGAAATCCGGGGTCCGCGCCGGCGGCGCGGACGAAGCCGTTGTCGTCCCCTTCCAATAGGGCGCGAGATGATTCGGGGACATAGTGCATTACGGCGGATCCTGGGAGTAGTTTTCCATCGTACCGCAGGGAAGGAGGTGAAGCCAGAGGGAGGCGCTGCCGTGACGCGGAAGAGAGAAGAGCCTATCGAGAATTGAGAAAAACGCGAGCTGTTCCCCTCCAAGCCCACGGGCCGTGCCCCGTGGATCCCACTCCCCCTTTTTATTCCCTCTCTCGATTGCTAGATTGAAAATGGTTGCACGTTCGTCATGAAGGTCGAGCGGCGCGTCACGAAAATTGAATCGGGAGTCTTGTCATGCTGGGTGCGGAGCTGAATCCGAAGGAGTATCTCGACCGTTGTTCCGAAGTCTTCAGGACCCTCGACCTCAAACAGATTGAAGGCCTGGCGGCCGATATGTACTCCGCCTGGGCGGAGCAGAAGTACGTGTTCGTCTGCGGTAACGGTGGGAGCGGATCGAATGCGTCACACTTCTGCGCAGATGCCGGTAAGAATACGCTTCGCCGCGAAGACTTTACGAACGACAGCATGCGCCGCCTGCGGATCCTCAGTCTCACCGACAACACCCCCAATATCCTGGCCTGGGGCAATGACGAAGGCTTCGATCGTGTCTTCGTCGAACAGTTGAAGAACCACGCCACCCGCGGCGATACGCTGGTGGCCATAAGCGGCAGCGGGAACAGTCCCAACATCCTGAAGGCCGTCGACTGGGCCAACGCCAATGGCTTGGTGACATGGGGGGTCACCGGATACGACGGAGGCCACTTGATGAAATCGGCAACGAAGAGCCTGCACGTTCCGCTGTTCGACATGGGAATGGTCGAATCGGTGCACCTGGTGGTATTCCATTGGGTCCTTAACGACTTGTTTGGCCGTGTCAACAGCGTGGGCCGGTACGAAGACGGCAAGCACAAAATCAAGACGGCCGTCTTCGAAGGGAATTGATGGCTTGAATCATGCGCTGGTATCTGGGAATCGAGATTGGCGGGACAAAGCTGCAGATCGCGGTGGGACGGGGGGAAGGGGAACCGTGCCGCGCTTTCTGGCGAGGCGCCATCGACGCGGCACAGCAAGCCCCCCGCATCCATCAGCAGATCCTCTCCGGCGTCGACCAATTGCTGATTGAGGCGCGGCTCGCACGTGAACAGATCGCCGGAGTCGGAATCGGTTTCGGCGGACCGGTCGATACGGCGCGCGGGGTGGTCGTCACCAGCAATCAAGTCGACGGGTGGGACGATTTCCCGCTGGTGAAGTGGATTGCGACCAATCTGGGATGGCCCGCCGTTCTGCATAACGACGCCGACACGGCCGCCTATGCCGAGGCTCATTTTGGCGCAGGGCGGAGATTCGATCCCGTGCTGTACGTGACCGTCGGTTCGGGAATCGGCGGCGGGCTGATCTGTGACGGGAAAATTTTTCGCGGCAGCGGAGCCGGCGCACTGGAGATCGGCCACTTGCGCCCGGGACAGCCGCCGCGGCACGTTTCTGCAGGAGGGTCATCAGTCGAGTCGATTGCATCAGGATTTGGGATCGAGGACCGGGCGCGGCGGTCGATCGCCGAGTGGGCGGCTGCCACCGAGCTCGTGAACAGCCGCTTCGTTGCTGCGGATGCCGAGTCGAAAGACGCCGGCAATGAGCGGCGATATCCGGAGCGATTCGCCAGGCTGATGAGGTTGGCCGAAGGAGACCCCCACCGTGTGACGGCCCGGATGGTCGCCCAAGCTGCCGCACAGGGAGACCGCCTTAGCCGCGAACTGCTGAGCGACGCAACCGATACGCTCGGCTGGGCCCTGGCGCAGGCAATCACGCTGATTAATCCCGCGCGAATCGTGATCGGCGGCGGCGTGTCTTTGATCGGGCAGGAACAGTTTTTCGAGCCGGTTCGCGAAGCCTGCCAGGCCGAAGTTTTCAAGCCCTTCGCAGGCATTGCCGAGATCGTTCCGGCGGCCCTGGGAGAAGAAGTTGTGATCCACGGCGCCCTGGCCCTGGCCCGCGCGGGTTTCGAGGAGCAGTCTTCACTCAAAGCATTTGCGCCGTAGTTTGCGGGGGCATTCCGTTTCCTGTCTTCCTGCATTCCTCAATCTCATTTCCTGAGACCCGTTCCCGTGAGTTGTTCGGCGTTCGGGATGTTCGATAGACTACCGTCGAGTTCCACTGGTCGATTGTGCGTCGGCGACAATCACTTTGCTCGGCGGAGACGGACATGCGAATAGGCGTCGTCAGCGATACGCACGGGCACATTGGTTCCACGGCCGCGGCGGTCAAGATTCTCGAGCAACACGATGTTTCCGTCGTGCTGCATTGTGGAGACTTGGGCTCGACTGCGATCGTGCCGCTGTTTGCCCCGTGGCCGACCCATTTCGTGTTCGGCAACGTCGATGGCGACGAAGGATCGCTGGCCCAGGCGATCGAAGAATGCGGACAGACGTGTCACGCACGATTTGGCAGCCTGGAACTTTCCGGTAGAAAGATCGCCTGGCTGCACAGCGACGACCACGATCTTTTCGAAGAGACCGTCGACAGCGGCAAGTGGGGCCTGGTGTGCTACGGGCATACGCACGTGGCCGAGCAACATTGGGTCGGTCGCACACTGGTCCTCAATCCAGGCGCCCTGTTCCGAGCAACTCCCCGCACGATCGCCGTCGTCGATCTGAAAGACATGCGTGCCGTTCATCTGACCGTCCCCGCGCTCTGACCGGCGAACGGCCGACGTCAGTCCGCGCGTGGCTCGCCTGGCAAAGTTGATTTCCCGCATCGGGCTTTCGGCGGTCCCACTGGCAACGGGACCGCGCGATCCAGTCGGCCGGAAGCCACTGCTGGGCGACCCAATCCGCCACGGAATTACAGGATTTTAGAACGCGCCGGCCGGCGGGGCCCCAACGGCAGCCCCGCCGGCAGAGGGAGCGATGAGCCTGTTTCCACTGACAACCAGCGTTTCCAGGCAGAGGGGGATCCGTTCCGCCAGCTTCGCCGACGGTTCCACGTCTTTCGGGAGCACGATCAGCACGACCACCTGAATGTCCCCCTGCTCATACAGGTAGGCTGTGAACTCGCGGAAATAGCCGGCAATTTCTTCATCCGACGTCAGCGTCACGTTTTTATATGGCACGGACTTCACGAACGAGGCCTTGGCTTTCGCGTCCGGGGGAAAATGATCGTCTTTCCAGTCGCTGGGTTCGACGATTTTGTGCAGCGCTTCGCTTAGCGTCTGGATGACCTGTTTTTCGAATTCCTTCGCCTGATCGGCCTGGTCGGCCAGATGATGATTGGTAAGCACGTACAGAAAACCGTCCCCCTCGATCAACGCGTTATTATCGCCGATCGCATTGAGCGGCGCGCGAAACGCTCCGCGAAGGCCCGGCAATCCCAGGTTCATGTACGACGGCTGGCGGTCGTCGATCAGCTCGACTTCCTCCTCTTCTTCGACCTTTTCGCCCTTCTTTTTGGCGGCCGCTTTCGCCGCTTCGGCCGCCGGATCGGGGGCAGGCTTTACGGGAGGGGGCAGCATCACGAACTGAAGCGGCACGCGCAAGGACACTCCCGTTTCCTGGTCTCCCCACGCCCCCGTCAGGTTGGCATTCAATTGCTCCTGATGAGCGAACATGGCCCGCGTATTTTTGAGGCGCTCCTCGTAAGTGTCGGCGCCGCAGCCGGCCAACAGCAGAGCCGCCGCACCGAATTGCCAAATCCAGCGCCAGGCTCCGCCGCCCCGATAATTCCGACGATTGCCGTTGGGCATCAGATTTCTCCAGATATTACAGGTTCTCGGGCGCGAGGATTCGAAAATCGGCCTCGCGCCCTGGACGCGGTGAGCAGCGGCTGGACCCAGGCGGCGGCTGGGACGCGACTTCAATTCTCCTGCGGATCTTTGCCGTCATCTTCTTTTTCTTTGTCTTCCGGTTTATCGCCGTCCGGTTTTTCCCGGTCCGATTCGTCCAGCAGCGGATCAGTCGGTGCGGCAGCCTTGCCGTCGCCCGGCTTCGTTTTCTCTTTGACGAGCTCTTTGCGGGTTAAATGGAGCTTATT
>DASYAR010000618.1:0-15581 GCA_036501235.1 Planctomycetaceae bacterium | reverse complement strand
GACGTGATCCTGCCGGGAGACATGAAGGATTTGATGAACAAGGTGACGGAGGCCCACAAGGCGGCGGAAGCCAACCTGATTGCGCGGCGTGAGGAAACGGCAGCCATTCGCAGCCAGGCCAATACGGCCAAGCTGCTCGCGGAAAGCCCGACCCTCATGCGGTTGCGTGAACTGGAAGTCCTGGAGAAGATCGCCGCGGCCGGCAAGCTCAACATCATTCTCGGTGAGAAGGGTTTGGCGGACAGAGTGGTCAATCTGCTTTGACCAAGACACCCGGCAGTCATTCGACTCGCCGGGTGTTTTCATTTTCGCGGCGGCGATCGTCCTATAACTCGTTCGTCTTCGTCAAGAGTCTGGACGACGCAGAGTTGGCGGACGACCGCGATCTGATAGACTGACGGTCAGGAGCGCTGGTTCTGCTCGGCTGGCTTCGCAAAACGAATCACACCAGCAACGACCAGCGCGGCTTAAACCAGGTCACCAACTCCACAGAAATGGAAGCATGAAATATCGACGGCTCGGACGAACAGACTGGAACGTGAGCGAGCTCGGATACGGGATGTGGGGCATGGCCGGATGGACCGGCTCCGATCTCGATGAAGTGCATCGCGCCTTGCGACGTGCTGTGGCCCTGGGCTGCAATTTTTTCGACACCGCCTGGGGCTATGGCGCCGGCAAGAGCGAGGCCATTCTGGGCGACCTCGTCCGCGACTTTCCGGACCGCAAGCTCTACACGGCGACCAAAATCCCTCCGAAAAACCTGAAGTGGCCCAGCCGCCGCGAATTTTCCGTCGACGACTGCTTTCCGCCGGACCACATCGAAGAATTCGTCACTGCCAGCCTCAAGAATGCCGGCTTGCCGGCATTCGACCTGATGCAACTGCACACTTGGGAAGACGCCTGGCTGAACGACGACCGCTGGTATCACAAATTGAGCGATCTGAAGTCACAGGGTTTGTTCCACGCGATCGGCATCAGTCAGAACCGCTGGGAGCCCTGGAACGGCGTCAGGGCCGTCACGAGCGGGCTGATCGACTGCGTACAGGTCATCTACAACATCTTCGACCAGAACCCGCAAGACGAGCTGTTTCCCGCCTGCCGCACGCATGACGTGGGAGTCATCGCCCGTGTCCCCTTCGACGAAGGCACATTGACCGGCGCTGTGACGAAGTCTTCGAAGTGGCCCGCCAACGATTGGCGCAACAGTTATTTCGTACCGGAAAACTTGAATGCGAGCGTCGACAGGGCGGATGCGCTGCAGCCACTGATTCCGGCGGGCATGACAATGGCTGAAATGGCCCTGCGGTTTATCCTGTCCGAGTCAATCGTAGGCACGGTGATTCCAGGGATGCGATCAGTCCGTCATGTCGAGGCGAATCTGGGGACAAGTGATGGCGGCCCGCTCGCCGCCGAACTGCTCCAGAAACTCGCGCAGCATCGCTGGGTGCGGCAACCCACGGCATGGTCGCAGTAATAGGGCCCGATGGACAAGATCGCCCACATCGGGTAATGCTCAACATTGTCAGTCGAGTTTTCGAGCTCACCAGCCGGTCCGTCGAAGTGCCCAGGAGAACCGCGTGGCGATTCAGGAACTGAATGACGATCAGATCCGCACCTGGTCGTTGGAGCAGAAGGACCGCTGGTGGTTGGAGAATGTCTATCGTGGGAACATGCCCCAGCTCACGGTGCGCTCCGCCCTGACCGGCATGGGGCTGGGGGCAATCCTGTCGCTGACGAACATCTACGTCGGCGCCAAAACCGGCTGGACGCTGGGAGTCGGGATCACGTCGGTCATTCTGGCGTTTGCCCTGTTCAAGGCGCTCGCCCGTGTCGGTTTGGCCGATGAATTCACGATTCTCGAAAACAACGCCATGCAGTCGATTGCCACGGCGAGCGGCTATATGACGTCGCCGCTGATCTCGAGCCTGGCGGCCTATATGATGGTCACGGGTGAAGTCATCCCCATGTGGCAACTCATGTCGTGGGTGATCGTGCTGGCGATCCTCGGGGTCTTATTCGCTTTTCCGTTCAAACGCCGCTTCATCAACGATGAACAGCAGCCCTTTCCCGAGGGGCGAGCCGCGGGCATCGTGATGGACTCGCTGCACCACGGCGATGCGGCGGCCGGTCTGCTCAAGGCAAAGCTGCTGGTCTTTTGCGGTTCGCTCGCTGCGGTGGTCAAGCTGCTGCAGAGCGAAAGCATCACCAGATATCTGACGATCAAGGACTTCACACTGCAGATTCCCGAGTTTCTGGATGAATGGCTCTATCAACGCATCGGCACGCCGGAGATCATGGGCACGAAAGTGACCAGTCTTACGCTCCGCCCCGAGCTCGACTTGCCGATGATCGGCGCCGGAGGACTCATGGGCATTCGCACCGGGTTCTCGATCATGATCGGTGCGATCATCAACTATGCGATTTTGGCGCCGATCATGATCGATCGGCACGACATCCTTCCCAACGCCAAGGGAACGATCGGGTTTCGCGAGATCACTTTCTGGTCGCTGTGGTGTGGCGTCGCGATGATGACCGCCGCCTCGCTGCTGGCGTTCTTCGGCAAGCCCCAGATCATCTGGGCGGCACTGACGAAGATGATGAGTGCCTTCACCCGTTCCCGCGGCGCCAATCGCGGCGATTCGGACGTGTTGGCGCACATCGAGCTGCCGCTGAAAGTGTCTCTGATCGGCGTGCCAATCGTCGGCTCCCTGGTCGCGGTGATGGCCCATCAGTTCTTCGGCATCGCATATTGGCTCTCGATCGTGGCCCTGGCGCTGGTGTTTGTCTTCTGCCTGATTGCCATCAATTCCACCGGTTTGACGTCGATCACGCCCATCGGCGCGATGGGCAAGCTCACGCAGTTGACCTTTGGCGCTCTGGCGCCGGGCAACAAGGAGGTGAACCTGATGACTGCCGGCATTACCGGCGAAGTGGCCAGCCACGCTGCCAACCTGCTGCAGGACATCAAGCCCGGTTACATGTTGGGCGCCAAGCCGCGACAGCAGGCCGTAGGCCATATCCTGGGAATCTTCGCGGGGGCGGTGCTCTCCGTTCCCGTCTTCTATCTGGTTTTTCTGAGGCTGCCGGCCGACCAGCTCTTCGCGACGGAGCTCTCGGTTCCGTACACGCTCGATGCGAAATACGCGATGCCGGCTGCGACCGTCTGGAAGGCGGTGGCCGACGTGCTGGCCGAAGGACTCCACAAAATCAAGCCCAGCGCCCAATATGCAGCGCTGGCCGGTATTTTGATTGGAATCGTACTGGAAGCCTGGCGGATGCTCACCAGAAACCGCTTTCCGCTGTCCCCGGTCGCCATCGGACTGGGGTTCATCATTCATTTTCACACGTGTCTGTCGATGTTTGCCGGCTCGTTCCTGTTCTGGGTCGTGGAGCGGCTGTATTCCAGCAAAGAATCGCGAATCAATCAGGTGGTCGTGCAGAACCAGGAACCGATTTGCGCCGGCCTGATCGCAGGCGGGGCCCTGATGGGCATTGCCATTGCCGTGGCTGACCTGTTTCTTCCCGCTGCCGTGCATTGATCCGCAATTGGTTCCCCTTTACCGAGCAATGCGGTTGGCGCTTGAATCACAATTGGCGGCCTTATCCTCCGGCGGCAATCCGGTTGCCCCGCTTGATTCTAATTGATCTGCTGACCAATACCGTCGAGCGGACGGCATTTGACAAGGCGACCCCTGCCGTCTTGAGCGGCAGGTGAAGGAGGCTATTTGGCTAAATGCGCACAAAACGTGGCACGAAGACCCCGACCGGTTTATCCGGCAGGTGAATCAGGTTGTTTGGCTCGGTATGTCGCGAACGAGACCGCTTTCGAATTGTTCCCTGGTAGCTGAACGAAACCTGATTCACCAGCCACGCAAGGTGGCAAGGGTCCTGATCACCAAGTAAGTGTCTGGCCGCTTAGCTGTCAACCTCCTTCACCTGCCGGTTAAACCGGCTGGGGTCGTTTTGTAAACGGCGACGAGTACTCTCCCGCGATAAACTGGCGGCATCCCGCCTTGTCTGGCTTTCGCAAAAGTCGCAGACTCCGCGCCGCTCTCATCCGCCCGCTCTCAGGAAATGTTGGATGGTTCTCAACCGCAATCATGGCGGAGTTACCAGTTCGCGGTTGCATGCAGACTGTCCCACCTGCATCAAAAACCCGGAAGAATCAACGACAGTCCATCCGACCACCTTTCCGTCGTGTTCGATATCGAGCGAAAGCGATTCATCCGGATATGTGGGTGGCGAGCAGTCGAACGTCCCGGCGATTTCGCGCGAAAATTCTTTCAACTGGGCCGTTGTTTCCAGCAGCGCCTCGGTCGCGTGCTTCAGCTCCCCGAGCGCCGGCTCCAATTCGCTTCCTCCATCGTCTGTGCCGCTTTCGAGCGGACCGGACGATAGCTCTGCATGATTGTCCGTGGGTGCAGGGCTGGCGTGTTCGGCTCTGACCGTCGTATCGACCAGCCGTAGCAAGAAGCATTGGGATTCAATCCGGCACGAGGGTGCAATCGTCCGTCGGCTTCAGCCGACGCTTCTGCTTGCCACCAGCTTTGGAGGTCGTCCGGTTTTTCGACTCCACCGACCTCGCGTCGATGGTGAGCTGTTTTTGCAATACCAAGCAGCAATTCATGTCCGCTCCCGCCGGGCCGGGCACTGATCGGTAGGTTGGTCGTGGTGGAGCGAATGATTTTTCACGAGTCGCACTGAATAGTGAAAATCATGGCTTCCGCCGAGACGAGCTCAGTGGAGAGCGGCAGGTCGGCCCTTCCGTGTAGTGCAGAATCACGCCTCCACCAAGACAAGCTTGGCGGGGGGCGGTTTGAGTTCGATGGCTATTGCCCGGCATTGCTTCGTTCGATCCGCAGGAGGCCCCCGGCGTCCGGAAAATCGGACGTGAGTCGAATTGCCTTATTGGGAGCGATAACGGCTAAAGCCTCCCAGGCAAGCCGGCTCGAAGCCGGCTGACAACTGCTATCTCTGGGGCTGGTATCCACCAGCTGAAAGCTGGTGGCAAAAGGCGAGTCGGCTCAAGCCGACTGGGGTGCTTTGGCGGCGCCGACCAAGTCGGATTCCGCCTCAGGGACGTTCGGGTACAATCAACCGATGCCCGAACCACAAACATCGACAAGTCAGCCCCTCGAAAAGCATGGCAATGCGCTTCGCGTCGCCGTACCTGTTCTTCTTTGCGTGCAGGTCGGTTTACTGGCTCTCGTCCAGTTTGGTGACATCGGGTTTGACCATCCGAGAAGACTGGGGCTCGATTTCAACGATTTTGTCCTGATCTCCAGTGTGTATGCGATCGTGCTCATTGTCGGGCTCGCCTGTTCGATCGTCACAAAGCAGTGGAAGACCGCCGTTCTGCAAATTTGCATCCCGCTCGCAGCGCTGGCGTACAACCATCGACCGTATCCGCAGTACGACGCGCTTCAGTATCAGCACTTGAAGGGAAAATCGAAAGACGAAGTCGAAGCAATTCTCGGAACACGTGGCGTGGTGACCGGGCTCGAGGGCCATCCCGATGGTGATCGTGCAACTGCCACGTACAGGGGATGACGGTCAAGTATTCGTCGAAAGGCCGCGTCACGGAAGTCGTTCCAGAAGGCGAGTGACACGAACCGAAAGGAGCGTGCGTCTGGCATTGGCGCGTGGCCGGGATTTATTGTCTGGCCTGTCGGCGATATCCTATCCGGATGGCTGCCACACCGCCTGACTTTCACCGATTCTCGACTCGCGCTCGTCGGTTGCTTTGGATCGCAGCGGCCTTGGTTGTTGGCGTCATTGCGGGCCTGGGCGTGCACTACAAACTCGACGACGTGCGAGCTCCCACGGCAAATCGCGTGTCTGGAAATGTAGCCGGAGTTTCTGCTACCACATTGTTCGGCGCGATCAAAGACGATTCGCCGGATCAGGTCGACGGCTTGATACGGCTTGGCGCCAATGTGAACGCTCGCGATAGGGATCTTGAAACGCCCTTGATGCACGCCGCGTTCGCGGGTATTCCGCAGATTGTCGAGCGACTACTTTCCGCTGGAGCTGCCGTGAACGACCGTGATAGGCGAGGGCAGACGTCATTGCACAATGCTGCGTCTGGCAATTGGGATGAGGAGACGACGCACATCACTGCATTGCTCGTTGCTGCCGATGCGATTGTCGACTCAGCCGATGACGATGGCCAAACGGCTCTCATGCTGGCATCCCGTGGAGAAAGCGTATCGAAGTTGAAAATCCTGCTCGTCAACGGTGCCAATCCGAACGCGGCTGACAACGACGGACAAACGTCTCTGATGTATGCCGTCGGACAGTACACGGACCCGCGACACCTCGTAGAACGAATCCAGTTGCTCATCGAGCACGGCGCTGATCCGAACACACAGACGAAAGACGGCCTGACCGCACTGGACCTCGCCTGCCAGCAATTGGAGTTGTATTCGGATACCGAATTCACCGGTACTCAGAACGCACTGCTCGCCGGCGCGAAGGACCAGGTCGAGAATATGGATTTAGACCCGGCAATGGACGCCGAAAAGAGGAAGACGTTTGCCGAGTTAAGCAGGCAAACTCGAGAATCTATCGCAGCGGCAAAAACGAATTATCCAATCGCCGTAAGCCTGCTGCGGAAGCTCACAAAGCAGCGACCGACTGAAGAACCCGGCCCAGATGCTGACGGGCCAGGTTGACTGACGTTGGCTGACCGCGATTCCTTTCGACAGCCGCAAACTGGGATGAGGGAGTGGTGACATGCCGAACGCCAGCAAGAAGATAGTCGTCGTCACCGGCGCCACGCGGGGATTGGGCCGGGCCATGGTTGCGCGATTGGCTGAAGCCGGGCATACGGTGCTGGGCTGCGGACGTGACAAGGCGCAGATCGCCGGTCTCGCGACGCAGTTCGGTAAGGCCCACGATTTCAGCGTCCTCGATGTGAGCCGCGATGCCGAAGTGGCGAAGTGGGCCGCGCGGCTGGTAAAGCAAAACGGCCCGCCCGATTTGCTGTTGAACAACGCCGCCCTCGTCAATCGGAATGCACCGCTCTGGAAAGTTCCAGCCGAAGAATTTCAGGACGTCGTGAACGTCAACATCGTGGGGGTGGCCAACTGCATTCGCCATTTCGTCCCCGCCATGATCACACGGCGTTCGGGAGTGATCGTCAATTTCAGCTCGGGGTGGGGCCGGTCGACCGCGGCCGAAGTAGCGCCCTATTGTGCGACGAAATGGGCCATCGAGGGCCTGACGCAGGCCCTGGCGCAAGAGCTGCCGCGCGGTATGGCGGCCGTGCCGCTCAATCCGGGAATCATCAACACCGACATGCTGCAAAGCTGCTTTGGCGGCTCGGCGAGCCATTACCCCGACGCCGACGAATGGAGCCGCACGGCCGTGCCGTTTATTCTCAAGCTTGGCCCGAAAGATAACGGGCGGTCGCTGAGCGTGTTCGATGAATGAACGAAAATTCGGAATTCGGAATTCTGAGTTGAAATCAATCCGAAACGATTTCACATCAGTCGCCGACGCCGACCTCGAGATTCATCGCGGTCTGCACCAGGCGCGTTTCGCTACGGCGATGGGCAATGAGTTTGAACGTCCAGTCGCGAATGTCGCGGCGGACTTCATTGGCGATCGGTGCGATCCACGTGTCGCACTCCACCCGCCCACGCAGCTCTTTGAGCTTCGTAAATAGCAAGTCGTGGTCGCGGTGCAAGCGGTCGACCTGGCCCGACCAACTCGGATGGCGCTCGAGCACGTCGATCATGTAGCCGTCCGCGTCTTCCAAATCGAATTCGCGAGGGAGCGTTTCGAGCAGCGCGTCGAGCACGGCGACCAGCCAGCGGCGCGACTCGGCATCGGGACGCTCCTCGAGCACATCGCGCAAATCCCCCAGCAGAATGTATTCGAGGCTGGAGTAATGATCTAACAATTGGGCATCTCTGGCATCCATGATGCGCTCCTTCCCTTCTTCCCTGGCCCCTGGCGTCGGGCACCTGCTGTGACGAACGTCTGCAACCAGAATGGTCGCTGGCCGAAGAACCGGCCTGTCTCCTGTGACTGTGCGCATTATACCCATCGAAAGTTCGAATCGTCAAAATAAATCCAAAAAAAACGAGTATGGAAGCCGAAAGTTACGCACCCGGCGGAATTCGGATACACTGCCTCGACGACAACTTTCCGCATTCCTCACGATTCACCGGAGAACGTCTCTCATGGCGGCTGGCCGCGAGCAGCAAATCTATCTGCACAAACATTCCCGGCGCGAGTTTCGCCGCCGCATGCAGGCGGGGGAATTGAAGGCCTGCATTATTCCTGTCGCCGCGACCGAGCAGCACCTCGAACACCTGGCGATGGAACACGATTGGCGCAGCGTGATGCACATTGCGACCGAGGTCGCCGCCCGCATGCAGCCCGGCGTGATCGTGGCTCCGGCCATGAACATCGGCATCAGCGAGCATCACATGCAGCACATCGGCACTTTGACGGCCCTCCCTGGGAGCTGGCTCGGCGTGCTGTTCGACGCGATCCGTTCCATGCACCACGCGGGATTCCAGCATATCCTCGTACTCAACGGCCACGGAGGCAACGTGGCCCCCTGTCTCGGAATCTGGGGTCAGTTTCAGCAGCGACTCGCCTTTTCGACACCGCATCCTGCGGCCCAACAGCCCGCGCGCGAACCGTCGGCCAATCTGCACTTTGTCTCCTATTGGGACCTGCTCCCCAAAGAGATTGCAGAGGCCACGCTCAAGACGAAACGCTGGCCAGGTCACGCGCAGGAATTCGAGACGGCGTTCGCGCTGGCGGCCTTCCCGGAAAACGTCCGCCACGACGCCCTGCGCGATCAGCCCGATCAGGAACCGCTGGCTGCCACGGCTGAGGCCGGCCAAAAGTTGATCGAGGCCATCGTGGTCGAAGTCACGAAGTACGTGCAGGGGATGATCGACGGGACGAATATTGCCCAGGTTCCGGAGTTTCATCCCTGATTGTAAGGATGAGCGAACGCGAACAGACCAGCACAAGGAGGCGCTTTCGGCGCGCGGCACCGTATGTCTGACGACACGATCTCATCGGTCTACTTCTACACCTACAGCACGATCGCACAGACGTTGGCGGGGGCGTTCGGATTTCTGGTGGCGGTCGTGCTGTACCTGATTCAGGGGATCCATTCGCACATCGGCAACTGCGCGGCGGCACTCGTCGCCAACAGCCCGGCCGATCGCAACCGCCTCCGGCAACTCCAGAGCGCCGGCCGGTGGGACGACATGATCCGCCTGCACGCCGATGCCGGGCAGCAGAACCCAGTCCTGTCCGACGATGTGAACCGCTACACCGACGAGCAGTTCCAGGATATGCGCCGCGAAGTGGCGCGGCTCGGCACTGTCCGCCGCGAATTGAGCCGGTCGATGTTCATGACCGGCATGGTGATTCTGGCGTCGATCGTCGCCATGCCGCTCACGGCGTTCTTTTTTCATCCGAAAGACCCGGTCGCCGTCTCGCTGCTGACGGTCACGATCGTCGCCGCGATGTTCTGCATCCGCGGCTATCTGCGACTGATGGTGAATGTCTTTCCGTCGTGATGAGGCAAAGAAAGAATCAAAGACATTTAGCCGCGGATGACGCGGATATGCGCGGATAAAAGAAAAAAGAACGACAGGAAGAACGAGGACGGGGACCAAAATTCTCTTGGCACCCCGGCGGGGTGCCAGCTATTAGCCGGTGGTTGCCGCGCAGCGGCCAGCACCGGATGAAGTACCGGTATGTTGGCACCTCAGCGAGGTGCCAGCGCCTTTCACAATACGGAAATGCTTCCGCAACCATGACGCGGCTCTGCCGAATTGCTGCGATCCCTCCAGGATCGAAAGGATTCTAACACCGCACACCGGGGGTGTCGTCCGCTTGGGGCGGACTCAACCCCCGGCTAATGGATACGACCCCTTGCGGGGTCGGAGGTCATGCCGCCGAGCGGGATCTTCGCGTGTGGACGTGCGCGGGCTGGCGATCGGGGGCCAATTTCAAGATCTCCCCGAGCAATTCGCGGCAGCTCTCGGTCCAATCCGGCCAGCGAAACTGATCGACGGGCCGGATCCCGGGGAGCAATCCCGTGCATTGCTGCGCGTCAATTGTCTCGGCCAGGGCTGCGGCATCACCCACGGGAAAATAGGCCGTGAACTGTCCACCGACTTCCCGATGCACGGGCAGATCGCTGGCCAGTACCGGGCAACCCTTGCTCAGGGCTTCGATGATCGGCAGATTGAACCCTTCGGCGATCGACGTGGTGATGAGACACGCTGCATGGCGGTAACACCAGTCCAGTTCGTCGTCCCGCACGTCCGGCAGCCAATGCAGTTTTCGTCCGAATTGCGGATGCCGGTGGATGCGTTCGATCAAATCGTTCGCATCCCAGCCATATTTTCCTACGATCACCAGCCGGGCGTCCGATCCGGCAGCCCACAGCCGCTCGAATGCATCGAGCGCTAACGCATGGTTCTTGCGCGGGGAAATCATGCCGACCAGGAGATAAGACTTGCGACAAATCCTGCACTGCTCGGAACCTGGTTTTCGGTCTTGCTCGGCGCGCTCGAATGTTGGTCCCGCCAGCGACGCGACGATCGAATCATCCAATTCGTCGCCGAAGGCCTGTTGGACCGCCTGCCCCACGACACCGGCGCTGCGGGCGCCGTCGAGCTCGGCTCCGAGCCGGAAGGACGCGCTGTGCAACGTCGCACGTGGTGCACCGGCCGGCCGCCGCTGACGATCGACGGCATCCACGTCGTCGAGCACGCTCCGCGAGATGCCGATGACGAAATCGGCCGTCGTGCGCGCCTTGTTCCACGTGCGACTGAAGAGCGACTGAATGGGACCTGAGACCTCGGGAAACCGCAAGGGAATCAGGTCATAAACGACGAGCCCCACCTTCGCGCCGGCGGCCTGCGCCTCGCGCACTTCGTGCCAGGGAAAATTCGGCCCCCACCACACATCGGCCAATAACAGCACGTCTCCCTCGCGCCAGTCGAGCAATGTTCCCGACCGCCGTCGCAGCGGGCGCAGCGCCAGGTATGTGGCACGATATGCTCGATTCTTCAGAGCCCGCGCCGCGTCGAGAAGCTTCGCCGCCTCGAGCCAGTGCTTGATCCGGGCCCGGAACCTGCCCCGCAACGCCTGCCGCGCTTCACCCCAGGGGGACTGCGGAGAATCCGGATACTCGAGACGTTCGATCGGCTGAAACCCCGAACCGGGACGGAACACGACTCCCTGACATGACAGCCCGAACTCGGAACCCACTCCGCTGGTCCGATTGACGATGTTCCGCACGACGCGCTGGACCCCCGTGTTGACGTCCAGTGCCGCGGTCGCCGTGCACTCGATGAACAGCCGCCGCGTTCCCGGCGGGATTTGATGACCGATCGAATGCATCAATGGTTCTCCCCTCCTCAGATCATCAGGCGGCCGGCCTGGCGATCGTTCCCAGTGGTCTCGACGTTTCGAAATCGATTGCCGCATCGACGGCGCGCCGCAGCATCTCACGGCACGTTGCGCTCCAATCGGGCCAACGAAGGTCTTCCGCCGATTCGACTCCCGGAATCGCGCCCAATTGTTGGTGCTGCCGAATCAGGCCTGCCAGGCTCGCGGCGTCGGCGACCGGAAAGAACGCGGCGTACGCTCGTCCCACTTCACGATGGACGGGCAAATCGCTGGCGAAGACCGGGCATTTCCTGGAAAGCGCCTCGACAATCGGCAGGTTGAATCCCTCGGCGATGGAAGCGGTGATCAGACCGGCCGCCTGGCGATAACAATAATCCAGCTCGGAATCCGACACGTTCTCGAACCAGAACAGCCGTTTTCCGAATTCAGAGTGCCGGCCGATTCGCCGCTGGAGTTCCTGGCTATTGGCTGGACACTTGCCCGCAATGACCAGCCGCACTTCGATGTCGTCGTCCCACATCCGCTCGAAGGCATCCAAGACCAGCGCATGGTTCTTACGCGGAGACATCATGCCGACCATCAGATACGCGCGTCGTGAAGTGGCCGTCCGAAACGCGTCGATCAGCAACTGTCGCGCAGGTTCTGCTCCAGAGACTAATCCATCCAGGTCCGCTCCCAGGTGCACCGACGTGACGCGGTGGGAAATCATTCGCGAGATGCCTGAACGATCGGCCGCCACGACGTCGTTCATGACGCTGTGCGAGCCGCAGATGAAATATTGGGCCGCGTCGCGGACCTGGTTCCACCAGCGACAAAAAAGGCGGTGCGTCTCCGTGTCGACTTCCGGCGGATACTGAATCGGAATCAGGTCGTAGACGACCGCGACGATGAAGGCGCCGGCGTCCCGCGCGGCCTGAACTTCGTCCCACGGAAAATCGGTTCTCCAGGAAATGTCGGGGAGCAACAACACGTCGCCGGCCGTGAAGTGCAAGCGAGTTTGCGATGTGCGCCGCAGGGGCGCTAGTGCGCGGCGCTTCACACTGCGGGCGAAGTCGGTCAAGCGGCGGGCGGGATCGAGCAATCTCGTCGCGGTCAGGCATTCCTTTGCCGTGGACCGACTAGACTTCACCACCGATGACAGGGCGCGCCTCCACGGCCCCGTGGGCGCTGCCGAATTGGGAATATCTGCCACGACGACGAACCCGGCGGCCGGATCGAATGCCACACCCTGGCATTCCAGGCCCATCTCACGGCCGATTTCGGGCGCTGCATGGACCAGATTTCGCACGACGCGCGGGATCCCGGCACGGCCGTGCCCTCGGCACGTTTCGGTACAGTCGATGAAGATCCGCCGCACGGAACGATTCACGTCGCCCTCAGTTTTCGCCGGACCTTCAGGAGCATGTTCGACAATGCCGGCAGCCGCTGTTCGAGGCGGTTCAAGCGGCGCGCGACGGCCGCTGAGACCGGACCAATCTGCTCCAAAGTATCGAGACGGAGTTTCAACTCCTGGGCTTCGACCTGGCTGACGTAGAGCGAATGACTGGTAAAGTTATCGAAGACATTGGGAGGAACGGCCAATCGGGGGATCAAATCGCGATCTTCCGAGCGCACGTAATATCGATTCAGCCCGTCGAAGCAGGCGAACACGTAATCGGCCGACAGCAACAGATGCTCCCAATTCTCATGGGCCGGCGCCCCCGTGTGAGGATGCGTGGCTTCGATGACCAGGGCACGGGGCCGGAACCGAGCGAAGTCGGCTCCTTCCAGGACCTCGCGCTCGTGTCCTTCGACGTCGATCGACACGAAATCAATCGGCCGGCGTGCATGCCGGTCGCAGATTTCCGCCAGCGTCGAAACCTCGACGGTGCGGGTCCTGAATTCGGTCCCGGCCAGCGAGGCAATGTCGCGGTTGAACGAAGAGACCCCCAGCATGTTGGGAAATTCGTGAAACTCGGCGGAACCTGCGCGATTCGACAGAGCCAGTTGCAGGTTGACGTCGCGGGGCCGCTCGCGGCGGAAGTGCAGGTAACTGCACGACGGCTCGACGTTGATGCCGCTCCAGCCGTTCAAATAGAAATGGGCCGTCACCGATCCGGCTGTGGGATGGCAGGCGCCGACGTCAATGTAGAATCCCTTGTGATTCTCCGGGAACAGCCGGTTGAGCAGGACGTCTTCGAAGTTCTGTGCGTAGGAGATCATGGATTTGGCTCCACGTGTGTTGGGTGAATTGCAGCACAATTCGCGCCACGCGCCGTGCCGGTTTGAGATGGCGATAGGCCGCCAGCAGAGCGCGCTGGATGCTCGTCGGCGCGAGCAAGGCGCTGCGCCGCAAAAAATCCAGCGGCAGGCCGTCTGCGTAATTCCTGCGGATCAGGGCCAGGTATTCGGAGAGTCGAACGGGATCGTTCCAGTCTTCGACTTCGACTTTATGAAACAGCAGGTAGATGAAGGTGAATTCGTTTTTGAGCACCCGGCTGACCTGGCGGGCCAGGGGCGAACCCGCTCCAAAGTAATGCTCGGCCACGCGGCGAAAGCCGTCGATCGACAGCGCCACCCGTTTCACGAGCCCTCCCGCCATGAACGAATCGTTGTCGCCGCGCTTCAGGACCAGTTCCCCGGGAAAATAGCGGATGACCAGCCGTTTTTGCGCGAGGGCGAACAACTGGGCCGCGATGATCCAGCAACTGCCGATGAATGCCGATTGCCGCTCGACGCTGTTCCAACTGGCGCGCCGCACGACGATGCCGCTGATGAAGCTGAAGAACGCCGTCGTGGTCGCCGCCTTCGCCGAGTAACGGGCGCGTTCCGCGGGGACGTTCCAATCGAACGTCGTCGTCGTCTTCACGTCCACCGTGCTATGCCGGCACAACCGGTGCATGTGCTGGTCGCAGAGGGCGATATTGGTGAGGAACACGTCCCAATCGTCCGGTGTTTGCTCGCGCACGAACGACAGCGCTCCGGGAGCCAGAATGTCGTCGCTGCTGAACAGCCAGCAGAAATCCCCGTCGGCCTGGGCGACCGATTCGAGGATATCGAGGTCGACCCCGCACCGCTGGCTGCGCTGGATGAATTTGATGTTGGGGAAATCGCGGCTCTTTTCGCGAACGATCTCCGCCGTGCCGTCGGTCGAACCGCCATCCACGATCACGATCTGCACGCGCTCGTCGGCTTGCCGGATGATGCTGTCGAGCGTTTCGCCGATGAATTTCGCGAAATTATACGTGGGAATGCAGAAGGAAACATCGAACGGAGAGTTCATGTGGCACCACTAAGCTGCGCTGCGTGCGGGAACCGGCGCTGCCACCGTTTCGAGCACGGGGAGCGGAAACACCAGCTTGCCGCCGCCAGCCAGGTACGCCGCTTCGCGCCGCACGATGCCGTCGCGGAAGTGCCAGGGCAACACGAGCAGGTAGTCGGGCTGCTGCTTGCGCACCTCAGTTTCCGACTGGATCGGAATCAATGTTTGCGGCGTATAGCAGCCGAACTTCTCTTCGTTGACCTCGGCGATCGCCCGGATGTCCTGGGCCGTGAAGTTGCAGTATTGCAGCAGGACATTTCCTTTCGTCGATGCGCCATAGCCGAAGACCGTCTTGCCGGCCGCCGTTTCGCTGCGCACGAATTGAGACAGTTCCTCGCGATGAGTGGCGACGGCATCGCGAAACTCGATGAAGGGACGCAGCGTATCGAGACCGGCAGCCTCTTCGGCCGCCAGCAATTCGGCGATGCGGGCTGTGCATTCGGGGTGCCGCGATCCGATTTTGGCCACCGACACGCAGAAGCTGCCGCCATTGGTGTCGTTGATCTCGAGATCGACGATCTTGAACCCGCAACGATCAGTCATCCATTTGATCTGCTGGAGGGCGTAATAGCTCAAATGCTCGTGACACACCGTGTCGTAGGCCATCTGGCTGAGCATCGTCGGCAGGTACGATTGTTCGAAGACCCACACGCCGTCGTCGGCCAGAATGTCGTGAATCGCCCGCATGAACGACAGCGGAGATTCGAGGTCGTAAAACATGGCAAACGACGTGACGATTGCCGCCCGTCGGCCAGGAAAAGCCCGGCGAAACGATTCGACGCCGAAGAATTCGGGGATGAGCGTCACATGCGACGGGTAATAGCGGGCAAATTTTTTGCCGGTCGGGTCCATGCCTGCCAGTTGGAAATGGCCGGCAGGA
>DASYAR010000617.1:0-24768 GCA_036501235.1 Planctomycetaceae bacterium | reverse complement strand
CCACCCGAGACTGATATCTTGCGATCGATGGACCACGACTGTTCGACTACCGTTTTGAATCGTTTTTCTCGGTGACCGGCACACGGGTTGGAGTGTCGCTGTCGCCGTCGGCTGACTTGGCCGAGCCGGGCCCTTCTTCTGATTCCTTAGGTAAAAACCGTTGCGAGAGCGACAGCACAGCCACGATCGTTCCGTTCCGGGACGCGACTTCGATCATGTCGGTCCCCAGCGGGAAGTTTGATGAATCGAGCGTCTGGAGCTCAATTTTCTCGAGCTTCTTTTCGGGGAGGCTCATCACAAAACTCATCACAACCACTTTCGTCACATCGCTTCCCTCCGAGACCGTTCGCGTGTCTAGCTCGGAAATCTGGAATATAACGGCGTTGTTCTGTAAGAACTGATCGGCTTCGGGGCCATACGAGTCAGCGGGATAAACGTCGAGCCGCCCGCCGATCGAGACCTGCGAATCAGGAGTGGATTGAATCCGCACGGGGATCTGGCGGACTTCACCACCCTGGCGTGGAAGGTAAACTTTCGGATTCGTCGATCGATCGTCGGGCGGGCGAAAGGAGCCTTCGATGCCTTCGTCGGCAATCGCGATGTGCATGCCTTTCGAGCCGCTCAGGCAAAACTGCGTCATGGCGGGCCGCTTGGAATCAAGGCGAGCCTTTGCCGGAAGTGAATTGCCTGTTTTCGGCGGCAAGCCTGCACTCTCGTTTGTCGCCGTCGCCTCTTCAAAGGCCGCTTCGATTGGCAAGCGGTCGGCGTCCGTGATCCGCCCGGCACGGTGCAACTTGCGGGTGTCCTCTAGCAAGTTCTGCAGGAGCTGCAGCCATTCATCATCAGGTGGTGGTTCGATCTGCTTCAGCTCTTGAAGAGCGGAGAGCACGGCCGCGGGTTTCACTTCGCCGGCAAGCATCCCCTCGATCAGCAGTGATGTTCGGCGTTGCAATTTCTTGGCGATGGCCGCTGACTCAGCCGGTGTTGTGGTTTGCGTCACGCCGGACGGCCGCTTGGGAACACGATCGGCCTTCGCTCGAGGATCATCATCGGCGCTTTCCGAATGGCCGCCACTCTCATTCGTGGGTTTCGCTGCTTCGTACGCTTCGCATGCGGCTGCGATTTCCAGGAATTCGGGCTCCGCAATCTGGCGCGCGTCGTGTAGTTTTCGAGTCCGGTCCAGAAGCGCCTGCCACCAGTCGACGTGAGGATCCGGGTCGACCCGGGCGAGGTCTTGAAGTGCCGACAGCACGATCGCCGGTTTTACTTCGCCCGCATGCATTCCCTCGATCAGCAGTGCAGTTCGCCGTTGCAATTTTTTTACGACGGCCGGCGAAGCAGCCGGCGTCGGTGGTTGTCGCTCGTTCGATACTCTGCGTGGTAGCGGCCGCTGCGGTGACGGGCCCGACGTGTCCCACTGTAATCCGTTGTCTTCCACGAGTTGGGCTGCGCGGCGGGCAATGATCTTGTCACGCAGCGCCCGGCGCTGGCCGATCTGCCGTTCGAGCCGGCTTAAGCGGGATTGCAATTCCTGCACCTGCAACTCTTCCAACTGCAGCTTCAAATCGAATGCCAAACCGAGCTGGCGCTGGAGCTCGCGCTGAGAATCGTCGATTGCCGGTTGATTCCGCTCGCCGGGGCCGCTGACCTGAAGTGTGCGAACCATCATCGCCAGTTCCGCCGCCGCCGATTCACGGGATTGAAGCTGTTCGATCAACTTCTGCTCGGCGGGGGATTCGGTCACGGCGCGGAATTGCCGGCCCGTCGCATACACCGGTGGTTTGTTAAAGGATACCGGACCGGAGTTGCGGGGAGAATTTGACACGCTCGGACCAAGATCATCAGCTTCCGCCAATTTGGGCTTGCCAGGCTCTGGTTGTCGTATGAGGAGAGAATTCATCAGTTCGTCATCCGATTGAGCCGGGCTGCGGCTGACGTGCCGTGAACCTGAATGTCCCCCGGCCCCGACAGGATCCCTTGCCGACTTGACGAACTGCTTCACGAATTTCAGCCGCACGGCATAGCTCACGTCGTGTTCTGCGACCAGATTGCTCATGACGCCGATTGGTTCACCTCGGCCAGAGACCAAGAGGCTCCCCACTTCTTCGGCAGGCAGCCTGAAATTGGTCTCGACCAACGTGTAGGGGTAGGAATCACCCCAGTTCGCCGAATCCGAGGTGATCCGGCCTTTCCGCGGATTCTTCTGCCGAGGGGGTATCACGAAGGCCGTCCCCTCGAATTCGGGTTCCCGAATTTTATCGAGTGAAATCGCAGAAAAAAGTTCTTCGGCTCTCACTTTCAGCAGGGCCAGGCGCCAGTACGGATCGTTCGCGACGATGTCGGCGGCGTATTCGTCGTCCGGATGATCTGGGAAGTGAATCGTGAACATTTTGCGATCGTCAGCGACGTATTTGTCGTCAAACCACAAGGTGACGATGTAGCCTTCAGGATCAACCACGACACCGGCTTGATGCGGGAATTTCCGATCCGCCCGGCCGGTTTTGCTATCGGCCTGCCCGATCGTCACAACCGAGCGCGCCAACTGACTGATGGCCTCGGCAGCCGCAGTGGGTTCGGTTCCCGTGTTCGGAGCGGCGTCGGAAAGAGGGGACGTTTTCGCCGGAATCGGCGCAGTCGCGGCTTCTTTTTTCGCCTGGGCATCGATACCGGCGCGCTGCGCTCCCTGCTCCGCCACCGCCTGGCGGCGAACTTTGAAGACGGCAATCCCGGCGCATACACCCAGCACGAGCACCGCGGCAATCACTCGCTGAAAACGGTTTGTCGAGTTCATGGTTCTCTCCTCCGGGAGGAATCGTTCGTCTGTTGAGGTTCCGTCGAGAGCGACTCGAGCTCGCGCGTCGAATCGGCCGCGGCGGTGTCGAGAAATGAGGCGATGGTCTCGATTTCCGACTGCGTTCCGTTCCATTGCAAGAGCGGATCATGGGTGGCCGATTCGGCAAAATCTTCGGCCGAATTGCTGTCCACCGGATTGGGTTTGGCTGTGTACCAGAAGGCTGCCGCGCCGGCCGCCAGACATGCTGCCAGGCCGAGCCCGATCCACCGCGCAACGGACGCGACATCTGGGCTGAAGCGCTTGCCGGGCACGGCCGAAGCACCGGGAAGAATCGAATCAGGCAACAGCGGCCAGCCGCCGGTCCCCGGGGGGAGCTTGACGGTCGTCGGTTGCTGGACATGTGCCAGGCACTGTTCCAGCAACGTGGCTGTTTCGTTGGCCGTTGCGATTCGGTCGGCGGCGTCTTTCGACAACAGCTTCAGCACGATCCGTTCTAGCCACTCGGGAATGTCGGCATTGACCTCGCGAATCGGGCGCGGCGGTGTTTCACGGATGCGGCGCAGAACGCCGAACATCGTCTCGGCGCGAAACGGCGGGCGCCCCGTGCACATCGCGTACAGCACGCCCCCCAGGCTGAAGAGGTCCGAGCGATGATCGACGGCGTCGCCCCCTGCCTGCTCGGGGGACATGTATTGCGGCGTGCCGGCGATGACTCCTGTCCGCGTGAGCGTCGCGTCGTCCACCGCGCGGGCCAGGCCGAAGTCGGTGAGCAGCACCCGATCGACGCTGGTTTCCAGCAGGATGTTGGCCGGCTTGACGTCGCGATGGACCAGGCCCTGGGCATGTGCGGCGGCCAGTCCGCTCGCCGCCTGCAGGCCGATTCGCAGCACGTCTTTCACGTCCAGCGGGCCGTGCTGATCGAGCCGTTGCTGCAAAGATTCGCAGGCCACGAACGGCATGACGAGATAGGGCAAGCGGGCGGCGGCCGACACGGCATGAATCGCCATCACGTGCGGGTGCACAATAGCCGCCGTGGCCTGCGCCTCGCGTGCGAAGCGCTTTCGCGCCGCTGCGCTTTGCGCCAGGTGCGGCGCGAGAACTTTCACGGCGACATAACGGTTCAGTTCGCGCTGGAACCCCTTGAGCACGATCCCCATACCGCCCCGGCCGATCACTTCCAGAATTTCATATTCTCCCATCCGGCCGAGCAAGGCGCGGTCTTCGCTCGGTTCGAGGAAATCGACGGCGAAATCGGTGGCGAATGAATCACTGTCGGCAGCCGACGAAGCCGGTTCACGTACCGCTCCAATTTCGCCGGTGCTCGACAGGTATGCGGCCGGATCGGCGAGAATCGCATTGACGCCGCTGCAAGCCCGAGACCACCATTCCGCGTTCCCGGCCAGCGATTCCAGTTGCTGGCGGCAATCGGCGCAGTCGGCGACGTGTTCTGCCGCATCGCTGGCAAGCGGTTCAGGCAGGCCATCTTCGAGCAGGCGTCGCAGGCAATCACGATCGTAATGCGTTGCTTCGTGATTCATCGGTCCACCTCGGATTCCGCGCCGTTAAACTCAGCCGCCTCAAATTCCAGCACCTGGGCCCGCAGCCTGGCGATGATCCGGCTGCGGGCGACGTACACGCTGCCGGCCGACAGCCCCAGCTCACGAGCCACCTCGGGAATCGCACGGCCGTTCACGCTGGATTCCACGAATGCCTGCCACGTCGCGTCACGAAACTCATGCCGCACCTGCTCTATGGCCCAGGCGAGCACCTGCCGCTGATATTCCTCATCAAACAGGTCTGATTCCGAACTTCGGGGAAGCGCGGCATCGAAAGTCTCCGTGAGCTGCCGGTCGTCCAGCAGCCTGGGCTGTCGCGATTGACGGGTCAAGAACGTCACGACGACGTTTCGTGCCACGCGATACAGCCAGCGCCGGAACGACGCTGCGGCCCCGTCCGGCTGGTACCGTTCGATTGCTCCGCTAATGCGGAGCAACACCTGCTGGGTCGTGTCGCGGGCATCGCTCTCCTGCAATCCGCGTTTCCGCATCAGCCGCATAACGAGCGGTTCATACAGCTTCAGAAATTCCGCCCACGCCTCGTCATCGCGCTCACCCCGCAGGCGGAGCAGCAGGCTTTGTCGTGTTGGCGGCGTCTCGTGCATTGTCGTCCGTTGCGTTTCGGAACCCGCAGCCGATCCCAGGGAGTGTCGTGGATGCGCCGGGATCCCCTCGCGGAATAAGTGCCGGCACTCGTGGCATTCCGTCCGGTTCCACAACAGTATAACTCGGGTCGAATCAATTTCTTACGCGCGGACCGGTTTCTCGATCGCGAGGGAAGATTTAGCTATAAGTTGATCGCATTCCCGTTGTCACTGAAGAGTTATTACGACCTCGGCCCCTCCACTCTTGGCCCCGCTGCCGGGACGGAGAGGGGAGCTATGACGTGGGGCTAGGCTCGTCATTCGTTCAGAAATGTCTTAAACAGTTTTCTATTTGTTGGCTTTTCCGGGAATCTGCCAGACTGGTTCCCAGTCGGGCGAAGGACTGCGTGCTTGGCGCAAGTATTCGTCCAGCTTCGCCGCGATTTCGGGAAACTTTGAGGCGACGTTAGTCTGCTCGGCGACGTCGGTCTGGAGGTCGAAGAGCGACACGGGGGCGTCCGGGCTGCCGCTGCGGATGCCTTTCCAGCGCTCCTCATACAGCGCTGCCTGCTTGAACCCTCCTTCATGAAACTCCCAGTACAGAAACTCGTGCTTCCGCTGGAGTGAAGTTTTGCCAAGCAACGTCGGGACGAAGCTCAGCGAGTCGCCATCTGCCGGAACTTTCGCGCCGGCGAGTTCGGCGGCCGTCGCCATCCAGTCGCCGAGGTAGGCTACGTGTTTGGTCTCGGTTCCGGGTTGCACGTGGCCTGGCCACCAGGCGATGGCGGGGACGCGAATGCCGCCGTCGGTCAAACTGCGTTTGATGCCGGTCAATGGGCCGGAGGGTTTGAACCGCGCCAGATTGTGATGGCTTTCGTTGTGCGGGCCATTGTCGCTGGTGAAAATGACCAGCGTGTTTTCGGCGATGCCGTGGTCGCGCAAGGCCGCCAGCACGCGTCCGACGTAACCGTCCATGCGCGAGATCATCGCCGCCTGCCCCTTGTCGGGGTCGGGCCAGTCCCGATCTGCGTAGGGGCCAAAGTCCGGAACGTGCGCCCCGTTCTTGATCGCGCGGGCCCGTTCGTTGTTGGCATGGGGAATGACCATGCACCAATACAGGAAGAACGGTCGCGACTTATTGTCGGCCACGAACTTCAGCGCCGCGTCGGCGAACAGGTCGTCGGCGAATTGCACCGCCTCGGTCGCGTATCCGGCGCCGTTCTCGCCGATCGGAGTGATCTTGTTCGGCAGCGCGATCTGCTCTTCGTTTCGCCACAGAAACGCGGGGAAATGATTGTGTGCGTGCTGCTGATTCAAATAGCCGAAGAACTCGTCGAAGCCGTGTTTGCGCGGCAGGCCGCTCGCGGCCGCTCCGGCGTCCCCCAGCCCCCACTTGCCGATCAGCGCGGTGTGGTATCCCGCGCGCTGCAGAACCGTGGCGACGGTGGTGTCGTCGGCACGCAGCGCCTGGGCGGCGGGATTACGAGGACCGGCATTGCCGCGCACACGCGTGTGCCCATGATGCCGCCCGGTCATCAACACGCTACGCGACGGAGCGCAGACGGTGGCCCCCGCATAGAACTGGGTGAACCGCAGCCCTTCACTGGCCATGCGATCCAGATGCGGCGTCGTGATGACCTTCTGGCCATAACAGCCCAGATCGCCATAGCCCAGATCGTCCGCCATGATCCAGATGAGATTCGGCTTGTCGGCGGCGTGGGCTATGCGGCAACACCCCAGCCAGATGAGAAGTATCATCGATGTTCGCATGTCTGATCTCGCAAAGGATTTGTCCGGACTACCGGTGACGACTCAGAGATTAAGCGACACGATTTTTACGGTGGAATTGACAAAAAACACACGGGTGATAATTCTTGTTGCAATTCATCTGTCAGTCCGCAGGAATCGCGCCATGGCAAGCAATCGCGTTAAACGTGTGGGCACGTACGTTGCGAAATCAAGCTCGGGAGAGAAATTTGCAGTCCAGGCATTCCGTGAAATCATTGACGGTTCTGATTCGTCTGGCTCCGACCAACCGCAGGGGGATTTAATTCTCCGAACCGCTGACGGCGGATATGTCAATTATATTGGCAAAGGGGTTTACGAATTGGTCGGCGCTCCGAACGTCGAGATTCGTAGTGATGATCCGAACGCGCCTTGATCCTTGCGAGTGGCGACTTAAATGTTGACTTTAAATGTTTTGGTCGGCATTCTCGGCCGGTTTTTCGACACTGCCTGAAAACAGGGCTTCCAACTGTCGCAAGTGCTTGCCGGTCGCGGTGTGAACGATCACGGCGCGAACTTTGCCGGCCGCTTCGACGCGACGGACACCCAGGCCATGACCCTTGAGGCGCCGTCGGACCTCTGACGCGCTGAGCTGGACATAGAGATTACTGCTGTTTGTCATTCGGCACGTGTGATTGAGAACGGGTCAACTGGCCGCTTGCCGCTACCCCGCTCTGTTAGTCACGGCGTCCAGGATTTTCTGTTCGCGGCTCTGCAGCAGGTTCCCCTGCCAATTCAGCACGACCCGGTAAATCCAAACGATTACCGCGCATTCTGCCAGAGAGAGCATGAGAAAAATCGGCAGGCGCGGAGACGCCCACCCCAGGTGCCGTGCTCCTGCCTCAATCCCCAGCGGGAGCAGAGTCGGCACTTGCACGAGCGGAAAGAGAAACATGAACATCACCATCTGCAGCAAGATCGTTTTGAGTTTGGGATTGGACGGCTTGAAGGAACCGGGGGCGATGTGCAGCGGCGCCATCATCGAGATCAGGTTGGCCAGCAGACAAAACAGCAGGTACATCGAAATGTATAGGGGAATCATGGCCAGGAAGTGGTCGATTCGCAGCGGACTGACGAATTCCAGGACGATCAGAATGAGCAATGCCATCCCCAGCGTGAGCGGCGCGAAGGCCAGGTTTTTACCCAGGAGAATGTCGCGGCGACGGGCCGCACAAAGGACGAACACGCGAAATCCGTCGCGGTCGAATCCAAATTGATTCGACATCAACTGCAGCACCCCGAATAGGACAAGTAACATCCCTCCGATCGCAAACAACGGTCGAGCTTCGTCGGGGATCTTGATGGGCACTTTCAATAGCGACGCCCCGAAAATCACCGACAGAATCACCAGCGTCAAGAGCATCATCTTCGCTTCGGGAGACCGCAGCAGCGATCGCAGACTCCCGAGCGCGATCGCTGAAACGGGTTCCGAAAATCCTGGCAGCCGCCATTCGAGGAGCAGAACTTTTGGCTTTCCCGCGGTCGACGATTTCTTGGCAGACAGAGGAGCCGGCTGGCGACTTCCTTTACTGTAAGTTCCCTGATACAGGCGAATCGTCGTGCGGTAGGCGCGCCACAGGCTGGCTGAACCGATCAACGTCATGCCCAGACATCCCAGGATCGTCGGCAGCGGGCGACCCTCGGCCGCCGCCATAACCCCCAGCGGCAACCATCCGATCGGCAAGACTTGATTCGCCAGCCGCATCGTCTGTTCTGCCTGCTGGGCCATTTCCTGGTGGGTTTTCTTTTCCGACTCCACGTCTTGACGCAACAGTTCCTGCCGTCGTCGCGCGAGTTCCTGTTCGTCAATCTCCCCTTTCATGAATGACAGCTCCAATTTCGTCATTTCTGCGGTTGGGACGACCGATCGATTGGCCCGCTTATGCACGCTCCAGATGCCGAAAAAGTTCAATGCATTGGGCAATTGCAAGACCAGCACGAAAACGGTGGTCGTCACGACGATCACCGTTCGCCGACGGCGCGGATTGGTCATCAATGAGGCCAACCAGCCTTGAAACTGATATGTCAGCGCCGTGATCATCAGCACGAACGCCGCCAGCGACGGCAGCACCAGCAGCAGCATGGCCCCCTTGACGTAAATCTGCGCCAGGCAGAATCCGAGCATGATCGGCAATAAGACGATCAGGCTGATGCGCAACAGCGAGCTCAGATAATTGATCAGAAACGCCCCGTTCACCGACACCGGCAAGTGCAGGAATTTCGTGATTGACAACGGCTCCGTCCGCTGCAGCTCGGTGATCAGGCCGATCATCCAGAAGAACAGAAATGCAACAATCACGCCGTCCCACGCAAACAGCAAATGCATCGGTTCCACTTTGGGGATCACGTACAGCCCAGTGACGAGGCAGATAAAGAACAGCGGAATGGCCAGCGCGACCAGACCAACCGTCGCCACCATCATCAGCACGGCGTTCAACTTGCCCGCCCGGCGCCATTGGTTGGCCATCAATCGCCACCGCAGCCAGAGCAGGGCCTGAAGCTGTTGCCAGTTCAAGACGAGGCCTCCTCGAGCCAGTTGAGTTTGCGAGTGGCGTCATTCTCGGCCCCTGCCCGTTCCAGAAAACGGGTTTCCAGCGAGCTCCCCTGTCGAATTGCCTCGAGCGAGGCCTGTTCGACCAGTTCTCCCTTGACGATAATTCCCACGTGCGTGCACAACCGTTCGACGATTTCCAAGACGTGCGATGTCAGAAACACTGTTGAGCCCCGGGCCACGAACTGCGCCAGCACGTCGCGAATCACGCGCGACGTCACCGCATCGACCCCCTCGAACGGCTCGTCGAGAAATAGGAGATCGGGATTCGGCAATAGCGCTGCCGCCATCGCCAGCTTCTTTTTCATGCCGTGCGAATATTCCAGCGAGAGCTTCTTTCCGTCATCTTCCAGAGCCAAGAGCGACAGCAATTCTTCGCTGCGGCTGCGAATCGTGTCGCGAGGCATGAGGTGGATGCGGCCGACGAACGTGAGATACTCGCGGGCCGTCAGATTGTCGAACAGAGCGAGGTCCTCCGGAATGACCCCCATGCGCCGCTTGGCTTCCAGCGCGTCGTGCGGATCGAGCATGTTGCGCCCCAGGACGAGCACCTTGCCGCTGGAGGGAGCGAGGAGTCCCGTCAGCATCTTGATCGTCGTCGACTTTCCGGCGCCGTTGGGACCGAGGAAGCCGTAGAACGTCCCGCGCTCGACGGTCAGATCGATGCCGCGCACGGCGCCGAAATCGTTGAAGTACCGCGTTAGCTGATGCGTTTCGATCGCGAGCGTCATGGAGGTTCATCGTCGGAGCCGGGGCGTCAACTCGTGTTTTGTCGCTCCCGACGATAGCACAGGCTGTCGCGCGAGGCTACAGGGAGGCGACCTAGCCGTGATTTCATTGGTCTTATTGGCTGGAACTCGACCCGGCCGGGGTATCCACAGGGCTGTCAGGCTGGAAAGCCTGACCTGCTGGTCTATACGATGCAAAGTATGACGAATTCTATCGCGTTGAATATCCCCACCGTCGAGTGGCCGAGCGAGGCGGGCGATCAGTTGATGACCGAATTGCGCCAGCGGCTGAGCCTGCGCGGCGACATCGTTTCCGAAATGGGGAAGCAGCGGACTGTCGAACTGTTTGGCGAGCCCCTGACTCCGCAGCAGGTGGTCGAGAGAATCTGCGGCGACGTCGATCGCGACGGACTGACTGCCGTGCTCGATTACACGAACCGGCTCGACAACAAAAAGATGACCGCCGAGATGTTGCGGGTGACGCCGGCCGAGCTCGCGGCGGCGCATGCGCAGGCCCAGCCGGCCTATCTCGCGGTGTTGCGGCGGATCGTTGCCAACATCACCGAGTTTCAGTCGAGTCTGCTCAATCGCGACGTCGTGTTGACGAAAGAAGTTTCGACGGGAGGCCGCATCGAATTGCGGCAGCGCTACGTGCCGCTCAAGCGGATCGGCATCTGCATTCCTGGCGGAGCGGCGGCGTATCCCTCGACCTTGCTGATGACGGCGGTGCCGGCGCGCGTGGCGGGGGTCCGCGAGATCGCCGTCATCGTCCCACCAACGCCGTTCGGCGGTTACAACCACGACATCCTGGCCGCCTGCCACGATTTGGGGGTCGCAGAAGTCTATCGGGTGGGAGGCGCCCAGGGAGTGGCGGCGCTCGCCTACGGTGTGGAGGGAATTGAGCGCGTCGATAAAATCGTGGGGCCGGGCAATTTGTTCGTGGCACTGGCCAAACGGTACGTGTTCGGGGAAGTGGATATCGACAGCATCGCCGGCCCGAGCGAAGTCGTGCTGCTGGCCGACGAAACGGCCCGGCCCGAGTATGTCGCCAGCGACCTGATTTCACAGGCTGAACACAGCCCCGGATCGGCCGTCTTGATCACCTGGCATCCGCCGCTCGTTCCGCTGGTGAAAGCGGCGCTCGAATCGCAGCTCGCGCAGGTCGACCGGGGAAATCTGGCCCGCGCCAGCCTCGAACAATACGGCGCGCTGGTGACTGTCGCCGATGCCGACTCCGGGGCGCGGCTCAGTGACATTCTGGCTCCCGAACATTTGCACATCTCGACAGCGCGCCCGGAAGAATTGCTGGCGAAGGTCCAGAATGCCGGGGCGATTTTTCTGGGGCACGATACGCCGGTCGCGGTGGGAGATTACGTCGCCGGCCCGTCGCACGTGCTGCCGACGGGGGGGACGGCCCGCTTCGCCAATGGCCTGTGCGCGAATGATTTTCTCAAGCGCTCGTCGGTGATCTGCTACGACCGCTCGGCCCTGCAATCGGCCGCCGACGATCTGCGCCTGTTGGCCGCCAAGGAGGGACTGACGGCGCACAGCGCGAGCGTGGACGTGCGGCTGGCGGAGTGAAGCACGCGTAGCGCGCTCAGAGTAGCAGGCACACTCCGTGTGCCGTCCGTCTGCGTGTGGCGGCGTCAGAGTGTCGAATTGGCGTGATGCGCCGCAACTCGGATCCTGGCGCATCATGTTCGCTATTGTCGGAGCTGAAAACCCGGCTATGGCCCCGACCAACGCGACTTTGAGCAAAGAGATGCGTTTGGGCCACTCGGTCAGGGCCATCGCTGGCAGCCATTGTGATCGAACCTGATCGATATATCGAATGTTCCTGGCGCGCTCGATGTTCAGTTTGGTTTGGCGCTCTGACCCTGCCACACTTCCAGGCGGACTCAAAGCCCCGGACAGCGGTGCGCTTTGACCACGTCCCAATCGACGTCAATGCCCAGCCCCGGTCGGTCGGGGAGCGTCACGACAGGTCCGCGGATCTCCAGGGGATTACGAACCATGCGGAATTCGTGATACTCCGGTCCGAGCATGTCGCCGGGGTATTTTTCGATCTGCAAATTCCGGCAGGCGACGACGAGGTGTCCCATGGCAGCAGTGCCGACGTCCCATTCCAGGTTCGAGCCGATACTGCACGCGACGCCGTGCGCAGCCGCATACTCGGCGATCTCCAGCGACTTGCGGATGCCGCCGTTCTTGCCGGGGTACAGGCTGATGACGTCGCACGCCTGGTTGCGAATCAGTTCACGAGCATGGATCAGATTGAAGCACATGTCGTCAGCCATAACAGGCGGTTTCACTTCACGGCGGACTCTGGCAATCGCTGCGTAGTCGCCATCGGGAGTCGGTTGTTCGACCAGCGAGATCCGACAATGGTCGAGGGCGTTGATGCACTGGATGGCCGTGACGGCGTCCCAGCCGCAGTTGGCATCGACCACGATGCGCTGATCCGGGCCAATTGCTTCGCGGACAATGCGGACGCGCTCGATGTCTCGCTCCGCTTCACCGCCAACTTTGACTTTAATCGTTTCGAATCCTTCGGCCACCAGCTCGTGAGCGCGGCGCCGCGCCTGGTCCGGTTCATAGGCGCCCATCGAAAAGCGGCAAGTCATCGATAAAGGACGGCAAGCTCCGCCAAGCAGGTCGTAGACCGGTTTTCCGGCAGCGCGGCCCTGGATGTCCCAGCAGGCCATTTCGAGGGCCGATTTGGCGAACCAATTGTGGGCACATGCGCAGTCCATGCGGCGGTCGATCTCGGCGATCTCGTGGGGATCACCGCCGATCAAGAGCGGAGCGAGCACGTTGTCGATGACCGCCTTAGCGCCCCACACAGTCTCGCCGCTCCAGCGCGGCATGACGGTCGCCTCACCGATACCTTCGACACCCGCATCGGTGCCGATGCGAACAAGCACGTAGTCGGATACGGTGTGCTGTCCCAACGCCGAAATCATCCGTCGTTCGGGCTTCAGCGGAATGCGGACGGGGAAAGTCTCGATGTGAGTGATGCGCATGAATCGAAAAACCGTCGAGGCAATTGAGGGCCGAGAATGTGAAGCAACGAGATGGTTGCTTATACTCGATCATCAAACAAATTTCGTCATTCGTGCCATTTACGTTTCATGACTCGAATTTTTTTCTCGTTGGCAATTTGCAGCAATGTGACGTTGCTCGCGGCGTTGGGCCTGGGTTTAACGATCGGCGACGCCACACAGCGAATTGCAGCGGTTCAATCGCGGGTGGCCCAGCATTTCCTGACGGGAGTGGCAGCACTGGTCTTCGCCGTGCTGGTGCATGCGCTCGTCGTGACGTATTTCATGGGAACCGGCCGTTGGCTGGAGGAAACTTGCAATGCGTACCGATTGGGGAATTCGTGGCAACAGGCCAGTCGCGAGGTCAAATGGAAGCTGTACCCGGCGATGGTCACCAGCCTGTTGCTGTTGATCGGCACGGGGGCGTTGGGGGGGGCGGCTGATCCGGCGTCGGCGATAGGATTTCAGGGGATTGGGCCGCTTTCTGCGGCGCAGGTGCATTTATGGTTTGCCGCCCTGATGCTCGCCGTAAATCTGGCAGTGAACGTCGGGGAGTATGTCGCGCTGCGCCGGAACGGACAGCTCGTGACGGCCGTGCTGGGTGAAGTGCGGCGGATTCGTGTCGAGCGCGGGCTCGAGGTGTAACTCGACTTATCGCGTCGCCCGATAGCCGTATTCGATGGCGAACCAGTTGGCGTATCGTTCGCGGTCGCGGCTGTTGGCGTTGCGAGAGTCGTTCAGGTGGCCGACTTCGTGAATCAGCACGTTGTTGAGGTAGAAGTCCTTCACGGTTTCTTCGGTCCAGGTCAGCCGCCAGAGCTTGCCGTCGTGAGACCAGCGTCCGCCGTACATCCGCGCTTCGATCTGCTGTTGTGGCGAGGGAGGCCGCCCGTAGATTTCGACGAGCGAATCTTCAATCGGATAAAGATAGACGGCCGTGCCCCATTGCATTCCGTAGCAGGGGAAAAACTGCCGCTTACGAGTCATCGAACTGAGTTGCACGACTTCCAGGTTACGCGTGAACCTGGCGCCCAGTTGGCAAAGACGGTCGCGGACTTCGTCGGCCGAAGCAGCGTGACGGAATCCCGCTCCGGCTGGTTGTACGATATAGCGTGGGCGGTTCTCGCCGTTTGCAGGATGCCAGAGCTCGGGCGCATTGAAATCCTCGCTCTTCAAACCCGCTTGCCAGCCACGATGACGAAAGGCTGCCACCGGCCGACGATCGCGCACGGCGTGCTGTGCCGTGGCACCGATCTGCCGACGGCTCGGCGTCAGTCGATTGGAGGAAACAGATTGTTTTTTGCGACCCATGACACTCGGCCTGATCGGGGAGGGATTCCTACAATCCATCGTAGGCATTCCGAATCGTGAGTGACAAGGTGTACACTGCAAGTGTCTGATATAATTGATGTTATGGAGATTCTGATTCTGCGATTCTGACGGTTTTTAAGACAAGTGGCCGGTGATCTGTCGGTCATCTCAAAGCAGCTCATTTACAGGAAACGAGTTGTGGCTTGCGAAGGTCGCGAAGGCGCACATCGGGTTGAGAATCTCTTGGCCAGAGTGTTCAGTGAGTGGACGTAAGTCCATTCCAAAAATACCGTTATGATGGAATTGCCGACCGTGATAGATCCTCGTCGCCCGCAAGGACCTCACAACCCGGCTGTCCGAACGGGTCATAGGCCGGGCTTTCCAGCCTGACAGCAATTCGCAAGCCAGGGTGCGATGGTTTCCGGCCAATGTGCCGCGTGCTGGGATTAGATTGTTTCCCTGTGAAGCGCGCGTCGCTTGGTCGCATTGGCTGTCGGCTTGGGATCGAATTTGCCGAGGGAGGCACATTGCTGTCAGGCTGGAAAGCCAGCTACGCTTGACGCCATTACTTTGCCAGGCTATGTATATGCCTAGCCCAGCCAAGTACACGGAGCGATTCATTCATGGACACACGCCTGCTGATGGGGATGGTCGAGACCCTGATTCTCGAAATTGTCTCGCACAGTCCCAGTTACGGTTACGAGATCTGTCAGACGGCCGAAGAGCGGTCGCGCGGGATGTTCGAGTTGAAGGAGGGGAGCCTGTATCCCGCCCTGCACCGGCTCGAACGCCAGAAGCTGCTGACGTCGTTCTGGGAAGAAGCCGACAACCGCCGCCGTAAGTATTATAAGCTCACCGCGGCTGGACAGAAAGCGCTTGAGGCCCGCCGCCGTGAGTGGCATCAGTTCTCGACCGGCGTCAACGGCATCCTGGGAGCCGCACATGGAACGGCCTGAACTCGGTACAGAATGCTTTCCGCAGCCGCGAGACGACGAACCGGTTTCGCTCCGGCAGGACATTGCCGATGAGTTGGCCGATCATTTGGCCAGCTCGCTACGGCGTCACCTCCTCACTTCCCCAACCGAAGACGCAGCCCGCGCCCGTGTCCTCGTTCGTTTCGGAAACCCGCAACACGTCGCCCGTCAACTCTGGTTCGATGCCATGAAGGAGAAGATTATGTCGCAACGGTTGAACCTCGTCGTCTCCTCTTTGATGGCCGCCGTTTGCCTGGGGGTCCTGGGCATGGTCATCGTGGTGTTCCGCGATAGCCAGTCGCTCAATGCGGCGATGCTCGAGCGGCTGCATGCGCTGGCAACGCCAGCGCCCGCTGCGCCTGCTGCGGAGCCAGCCGCTCCCGCAGAATGGATCCGCGCCCGCTTCAAGCTCGTCCAAGGCCAGCCGGGTGGCCCGGCGGCTGTCGGATTCAACGTGCAGTTGCAAAGCGGCTCGCATTCGCAAGTCGTCGGTGAAACGCAAAAGGATGGATATATGATCTATGGAACGATCGAAGAAACGTCGGACGCCGATGGAATCGCCGATCTCGGCATGTTCCGCTACGGTGGCTATACCTTGCAGGTGAGAGCGCCGTGGGGCGAGTCCATTAGTCGGCAGGTCGGATTGCGTCCCGGGCAGGAATCGATCCGCGAGATCGTCTGTCCCGCGGCAGCCCCCGATTCGGTTGATGTGGCGTTTCCCGTGCAATGGCCCGACGATCTGCAAAATCGAAACCTGTGTCTGCTGGTTCAATTTGGCTATTCGGTAACGCGGCACATCGGAGTCGATCAATGGACGTCACGTTCCGTCACGAGCCGCCAAGTCATACCTGCCCAAGGAATGGGGGGAATGGGGGGCAGTATGGCCGCGCCAAATCCTGAACGCGACATGCTACTGCTGAACGCCAACGGAGAGCTATCGAAGCGGCTCGTACGGATTACGAAGAGTCACTTCGCGAATGGAACGACGGTTCCAGAATGGGTTCAATTCACTCCCCCAGCGCGATTCGATGCGACGATTTCCTTGCCCGCTGCGACGAACTGGATTGCGGAAATCTTCGTCGTCGACATGTCGACTGAAGATGATTCGTCACGCGCGGTCCTGGCACGATCTCAGAATTACTATGCGTCATTTGGGGGCGGTATGGGTGGTGGCATGGGAGGTATGGGTGGCGGATTCTTCAATGTTACCGATGACGACAAAGTCGAAAAAGTCCATGAAGGGTCAGGTTGGTCGTTTGAGCCGCGCCCCGGCGTCATTAACCGCTGGAAGATCGTGCTCCCCGATCAATTGCTCGACGATGTGCGTGCCTCATTGAAGGGGGAACCCAAGAGCGACGATGAAGTTGTGGGCCGGTTGAAAAACAGCTGCGATGGCACTTCGAAGAGCTGACGTCGATTCCAGCAGCCGATCTGCCGAGACAACTGCACAAGACCAAAAGTAAATGAGGTCGTTTAACCCGGAGTCGGGCACCGCCACGAGTAACGGTGCTCCGACGGCCTGTTCGGGTTGTGGCTGTTGATCGCCGTCGCCGATGGCTCCGGGTTAAACGATTCGGTCTCAAGTTCTTGCCAAATAGTGTTGCCGTTCTAGTAGCCGCCACGCGTGCTCGCTTCGACCGCAGCCCCGGCCGCAGTGATCAGTGCCGCAAAAACTGGCACGCTGACTGTCGAATTGACCAATTGCACGCGACCGTCGCTGAACAGCACGTTGATGCCAGCGCTCGAGTGAAAAGCATAGGGCTGGCTCGTGCCATACACGCCCCAGTACGCCACTCCCGAGCTGGTGTTATAGCCGGGATACACATTGGCGCCATTCGTCTGGGAAATGGCCGCTCCTGTCAGCGTGGCGGCAGGAACAACGGTTCCGTTCGAGCTCGAACCGGCGAACGAGAAATCGGATGCCGGGCGAATCCAGCCGCCACCGTTAAGGCCGGCGGCTGCCAGATTCGTGCCGAGCGACACGTTCTTCTGGTAGACGTAAGGCCGTCCTGCCGATTCAACCATCGCAATCGTGTTCGATAAGCCGTCGCGAATCTCCTGAACCCGATGTGGTTGATTGATCGCCAGCGCACCCTTGACTTGCGACGGCCACGCGGGCTGACCGGCCGCTGCCAACGTGCCCGTGTAATAGTACGTCGTCGTGTCGATCGAAACGCCGGTGTAAGACCCCTGCGCCTGGAGCAACCCGATGAGCGTCGGATCGAGGCCGTTCGACGCGGCATAGTCCGAAATCGCGACGCAGCCCGCGTACTGCGTATAGGCCGGATTCACTGCGGCCGCCTTGCCCGAAGGATCGCAATCCCAACGATTCGCGTCTTCCGGCGTCGAGGGGCAGGTCACGAACTTGAGCGGGGCCTGGCCCAGGATCACATTGTTTCCCACGTCCCAACTGACCGTCTGATTGTACTGGTCGTAAATATCCGAGGCTTCGATGAACGGGAGCAGTTGGGTCAGCATTCCGAACCGTGGCGACGTCGTATTGTTCGAGGGTGGTCGCAGACTCGCCGGAAACTTCTGATACGAGTCGATAAAATTGTGAATCGCCAGACCCAACTGCTTTTCGTTGTTTTGGCACTGGGTGCGCCGGGCCGCCTCGCGGGCCGACTGAACCGCAGGCAGAATGAGTGCTGCAAGAATCGCAATAATGGCAATCACCACGAGCAATTCGATCAACGTGAAACCCGCATTTCCACGAGCCGTGCGCTCGCGCCAGCGCGGCGGCGACTGTGTTCCTCCGGCAACTCGACGCATCATGTTCTCTCCCTTGTTTTGAAACGTGTTGACGAAATTCGATCCCATACGACTTCTTCAGGAAACGCTATCGGCCCGTAAGCTATAGCTGGATTGTGATTTCAGGAAACGTGTTCTTCCCTGATTTCACCGTGACTTCTAGTGGAGTGGTCGCGAGATTGGCATAGTTCGGCGGCAGCACGTTCGGCGGGATTTCTTCATCTCCCGTCTGCCCGTCGATTGGACGGCGCCACTCGATCGTGACTTTGTAAGTTCCAGCCGGTGCACCATCCCCGGCAAGATACGTCATGACGGCAAATGTTCCGTCAGGCTCAACTGTCGCCTTCGGTTTGGTCGGCACCGCCGGATTGACTGGATGCAACGTGATCCAGGCTCCGTTTGCCGGTTGACCGTCGAATCGAAATTCGCCCGTCAGCGGATAAACGGCGATCCGATCGGGTGATCCGCGGCCCAGTCCCAGCGAGACCGCGCCCCATCCCAGCACGCCAACGCCGATTGCTACGACGGCGTGCGTCAAACTGAACTGCAAGCGCCAGGCACGACGATGCCGCACTGCCTTCGGCTTCGGGGGAAACTTCTGCACAGCAGGCTGCCCGGGCGCGGGCTTGGCTTCTTGAGCCCCCTTTTTCTTGCGCATCACGACCATTTTGTCGACGAAGGTGGTGACGTCCGGGTGCTGCTTGCAGTAGTGCGCGACCAGATGCCTTTCATGTGATGAGGGAACCTCGCCTGAGACGATGACATCTCCGTTCTTCACTTCGATCCGCAGCCGGCTGATTGCTGCGATGTTAGATTTCTCCAGATGTTCCATAATCTGTTCCGACAACGACGGCGGTGCAGATTCGTCGGCCGACTCGTCGGATTGGTTCTGGTCATTCCGATACTGGGACTGGAGTGGCGCTGCTCGTTCAGCAATTCGCTCAACGTCTCGATTTTCGATTTTGGCCAGCAGGGGCGCCACAGGCGCGGGGAGACTGCGGTTTTCAGCGGCCGCTTTGGCCGCAGGGGCGGCAACAGCAGTCGCGCGAGCCCGCCGTTTCAAGAGAGCTTCGCCGAAGGGATCGCTTTCGCCGATGAGGTCTCCGAACAGATCTTGGGTTTCAACGGCTGCTGCGGGTTCGACGACAGTCTCCGACTGGGGAGCGGGATCCGGCATCCGCTTGGCCTCGGGGAGCGTTGCGGATTTCGGTTCAGGCTGCGATTGAGGCCGCGCCACGAGCGGCTGTCGGGTGACTTCCGGTTCGTGATTCGGCTGGGGAGCAGCCTTTACGGCCGGCGCGATGAAGTTTATCGGGCGCGGGACCACCAGTTCATTTGCCGGCAACGGCAATCGTTCCCGTCGCGCAGCCGGCGGAACGGGTTTGCGAATCCGCGGAGCGGCGGAGGGTTCCGCATTTAGCTGGATGTCATCAAAACTGGCTTCCGGCAGCCGCAAGCTTTGCAGATCTTCGCGAATATTTGCGACGATCGTGTCGACGTCTCCCGGCTTGGCGTCCGGCATCTGCGAAAACAAGTCGGCGAATGGTGTCGCAATTTGCGGCGCATCGTCGGTTGGGCGGATGCCGCGGCCATGTGCCGGCGACGATCCATCGGATTGACGCGAGGAATGATTTTGCGGTGCTGAACTCATGGCCTGCAACCCTCTGGGCTTTCGAAACAAACTTCCGTGCCGTTTCACTGACCGCCCGCCGCGGGCTGATAGATGCCGTCGAAAATTGCTCCTTCCGCGAAGAACTTCTGCTGCGCGTCGTCGAAATTGGCGGCGACGGCAGTGATCGCGATCAATTCGATTTCGTGAAACACTTCTCTGTGCCGCGAGAGAATTTCAGGATTGCTTGGCCGGTAGAAATTCGCGGCAATCGTTTCCTGAGCCTCATCGGTATACAGGAACTCGAGATAGGCTTCCGCCGCCTCGCGAGTCCCCTTGCGATCGACGTTCTTATCGACGACCGCCACATGCGGCTCGGCCCGAATGCTGACGCTGGGATAGACTAATTCCAATTCCCCTTGCGACTCGCGAACTTCGAGGTGGGCTTCGTTTTCCCACGTCAGGTGCGCGTCCCCCAGCCCTTTCTGGGCAAATGTTGTTGTCGCGCCTCGCGCACCGGTATCGAGCACGGGGACATGACGATACAGCTCGGCCACGAATTTGCGTGCGTCGTCTTCCGAACCGCCGCCATGAATGACGCTTCCCCAGGCGCTCAGGAAGCTCAGCTTTCCGTTACCAGACGTCTTGGGATTCGGCGTGATGATCTGCACGCCAGACTTGATCAGATCGGGCCAGTCCTTAATCTCCTTGGGATTCCCCTTGCGGACGACGAACACGATTGTCGAGAAATACGGCAGTGATCTGTTCGGCAAACGCTCGTCCCAATTTTCTTTGATCAATCCCTGCTTACGGACTGCGTCAGTGTCGGACCAGAGGGCCAGGGTGACGACGTCGGCATCCAGGCCGTCGATTACCGCGCGGGCTTGAGTGCTCGAGCCACCATGCGACTGCTTGATCGTCAGCATTCGCCCGTACTCTTTTTGAAACTTGGGAACGAACTGCTCGTTGATGGATCGCCACAACTCGCGCGTCGGGTCGTAAGAGACGTTCAGCAGTCCAATAGGAGAGTTATTCTGTGATTCCCCGCCGGATGTCGTTTGCGTCGAGCCCGTCGAGGAGGCCGGCGCGCAACCCGCCATGACGCCAGTGACCAGCAGAGCCAGAATCAGAGCGGGAGCATGAAATCGCATGAGCGAACTTTCTGGTGTTTGAAGAACCCGAGTCAGATACATCACCATGTTTATCATGGTTGTGTTTATCGCCCTCTTGACAGTTAAAGTCAATAGAAAAATCATAAAAATGATAAAATTTATAATAGTTTTTGCAGTGACATGAGTTACATCGAGTCATTCGAGCGATTCGGCCGCGTTTAGGCCGGAGCCATAGGCAATGGCAAGCAGCGACCGCGCGTCGAACTGACGCCTTATCTACCGATCCTCGCGGGCGTGCCCGGCGCCGGGTCAGACGATTGGATTGGCCTCAGTCGTCCGAAAATGTGCTATCGCAGCTACCTGTGCGAATCGGCGCTGGCGTATCGGGTTGGAATGATCGGAGAGCCAATTCCAGTTACCCGATAATCACCTGCGGCCGGCGGGGGGGATTTGCTTCCGCCTTTTGAATCAAACTGCGCACCATCCAGGGAATGTTCCCCTGCCCGAACAACAGAAAGTTCAGGTTCGCAGCGAGCGGCGATTCGTCCGACCACCCGAAATGCACCTCCGGCGGTCGCCCCACCTTCGCCATCTCGAGAGCAATCGCAGCGATCACATGCGCCACCGAGGCGCACCGGGATACGTGGATCAGCTCGGTCCCGTTCTCGCGAGTCACTCGAATCAATGGGAGATGATAAAAGTCGCTCGGATCCCCCAATTTTGCTTCGATGATCAAGACGGGGGTTTCCGCGCCAATCCGATGACAATCCCGAATCGCCTGTTCTCGCTCTACGCGAGAATACAAGCCCGGACGATGCGGAACGAGAACCTGGAACTCGTGGGCGCACCAGTGTTCCCAGCGTTCCTGCGATTCGGCGTCAAAGAACTCGAATGCCTCGAATCGCAACTCGGTGCTGCGAATCCAACGGGATATGAACGACGTGATGAGGATTCCCGCGCCGAACGCGACGGCGATTTCGACTCCGGCACGGCTGATCGTCAGCGTAAGGACGGCCATGCTGATGAAAAACATTAGCGCAATCAGTGCGGGATACGTCGTCATGACGCGGGGCAATCCTCGCGGGAATCGGTTCCGCAGGTCCGTCAGAGCGGCCAGCGATCCGCCCGAAAGCAGCACGAGAACGCTCGTCGCGTACACCCATTGCAATGAGGAGATGTGGGCATGAAACACGAACACCACGATCAGGACGAGCACGTTGAAGAATCGCATCTTGATTCCCACCCGGTGAGCCCAGGTCAGTTCCATTCCGAAGCGTTTCAGGTATTCGGGAACGTAGTCACGCAAGGCGATCGTGACGCACGCCCCCGCCATGCACAGGATGGCGATCGTGCAGGCGTCATACATCGTGCCGAATTCCGGGCCAAACAGGCCATTGATTGTATTTCCCGCGAGGCCGTTGGAGAGCTGGCCGCCGTGCGCAAGGTATGACAGGGCCCGGTGCATAGCCGCTCCCTGGTCCTGGAATTCTCGAGCGGGAATGAGCGTCGCGGCGACCGTGACCGACCCCAGCAGCGCGCAGGCCATCAGCGTTGCCGCTGTGATGAGCAGCTTTCGCATGTCGCGGATCCGCCCTCGCGGGAATTCCGGGTCGTCATTTTCGTTGCCACGGACCAAAGGGACGACCGCCATACTGAGTTCGAATCCGCTCAGGCCCAGCGCGACATAGGGAAACGAAACCAGCGCCAGGCGCACCAACCGCCACGTGGCCGGCGCTGTGCCGAACGGAGCGCCTTCGGCGACTTGCAAGTCGGTTCGCGCAACATGCAACCATTGCTGGACGAGCGGCTGCCCATCCCCTGCGAGGTATGCGAGGCTGCTGCCGATCACGAGCGCATTCAGCGCCAGGTACGAGAGGACAACCACGACGGCGATTCGCAAGAACATCCGCGGAGAGCCGTTGCACCACCAGGCCCACAGGGAAAAACTGACCAGCGACAGCATCAACGTCACCACGAGCTGGCGATCGAAAAAGCCGACGAATCGTTGCCAAAGCGGATTTGTGGACCATCGTTCGGGGTGGAAATGCTCCGTCACCGCCGGATCGACGGAGCTTTTGAAATAGGGATTGGCGCGCAAATGTTCGGCCGCGTCGGCGACCGACAGGTTTTGCGTCACTACATAGTCGGTGGCGACGAATGCCAACAGCAGCAGCACCAGGAGTTTTCCAGGCCAGCCGGGAATCAGACGTTCGATGACTCCTGTCCCACCGCGTCCGTGCGGAGAACGGCCGACGACATACAGATAGACCGGCAGCGCCAACACCAAGGTCACAATGACGACAACGACCGCCGCGAGCGGCGCCAAGGGCCCGGCCGCCTCAACCGCCAGAGAAGGGAGGTAAGCGAGCGTGCTGAAATAGTCGAGCCCGATCAAACACAGCACCAGCCACCATGAACTGGGAGGGATCGTTTTGGAAGCAGAAGTCCTCAGCGCATTCATTGCGTCACCTTTGCCGGCGAGTACCGTACCAGCGACTTGTCAGTATCAACGTAGCCGGCGAGCGCGTGGATCACTTGTTAGCTGCAAGTCACAGTGCTGCATGGCTTTGTGTCTTGATGATCGGCCGGATAAGCCCTGCGGTTCGCTGAGCCGAGACGCCGATCCCGCTTCGCGACCTCGTTATTGTGAGACTACAGCAAAGCCCCGCGACAATTCCCGTTGCAATGCCTCTAAGTTTGATGTATAAGCCCCGCCATGACACGCAAGCGAACGAATCCCGACTTTCTCAACGGCGTTCCCGAGCTGCTGATTCTGCAATTGTTGTCGGCGCGGCCGATGTACGGCTATGAGCTCGTGCAGGCAATTCGCCTGCAAACCAATGCCGCGCTCGAATTCGGCGAAGGGTGCGTGTATCCGATCCTGCACCGCCTGGAATCCGAGGGTTTGCTCGCCAGTCGGCGGGAAACCGTCGGCGGGAGGAACCGGGTCGTGTATCGTGTGACGACGAAGGGAGCGAACCGGTTCGAAGAATCGGTTGCCACGTGGCGACATGTCGTTGGTGCGGTTCAGAGCGTGCTGCAGGGAGGCTCCCATGTTAGGCGCGAAATGGCTTGAAAACGTCGAAGCAGAGCTTTCCCGCCACAGTTTGCCGCGACAGGAAGTCGCGCGCCTCGTGGCGGAGCTGTCGGATCACGTCGCCGATGTGCTTGAAGCACGGTGTGCGACCGGCACAGTGCCGGTGCATGACGCGGCGGCGGCAAATTCTTTTGTCACTTTCACACAGGAGCAGACGAGCATGGACGCAAGTGTTGCCGAGTGTTTGGGAAGTCCCGCGGAAATTGCCGATACGGCGGTGCGAGAGTTTCGCCGGCGCCGGAATCTTCTGTCTCGGTCGCCATTGGCGGCATTCTGCACGTTCGTATTGCTGCCGGTTCCGGCCCTCTGTCTGGCCTGGGCCGCGACGCTGGCCGCGATGTTGGCCGTGGGCGCAGTTTTGGATTGGTGCTCTCCCGATTCGGGAGGGCAGGCGGATGCGACGCAACAGTTCACTGTAATTGAAGTTTTCATATTTCATGTGCTGTTCATCGCCGTCTTGGTGCTCCCTTCCGCAGGCGTCAGCGCATTGTTCGGCCGGCTGGCTCGAAAAACCAGTCACCTTTGGCGGTGGGGCCTGGCGGCGTCTTTTCTTGTGGCGCTGGCGACGGCATTCGTCTTTGTCCAGGCAAAGTATTCGGAGTCACCCGAGAAGAATATGCTGATGTTCGGGCTCGACACGGGGATGAAGATGTTCCCACTGACAAAGTTCGGGCAATTCTTGATTCCCTTGGCGACCGGCGTCTTGATGCTGCTGGGTCGTCCGAAACCGCAAGTCGTGCAAACGTCGGGCTGACGCGATAACGCATTCGACAAACGACAGGTGGCTGTTCAATTCGGAGGCAAGTTTGTGGACTGGAACATGGCAGGACAGTGGGATACGCAATGCCGTCGGTTGGAAAACCTGACCTAACTAT
>DASYAR010000616.1:0-7538 GCA_036501235.1 Planctomycetaceae bacterium | reverse complement strand
CCATCGTCACGCCGGCCTGTGTCAATTGCAGCCGCTCGCCATCCTGGGTGAGCTGCGCCAAGCCGAAATCAGCGACTTTCACCTCTCCCTTGCGGGTGATCATGATGTTTTCGGGCTTGACGTCGCGATGGACGATGCCCGCAGCATGCGCCGCCTGTAGCGCGTTGGCGACCTGACGAATAATCCGTACCGCCAGCGCCTGCTCGGGTGGTCCTTTCCGAGCCAGGAGCTCGCGCAGGTTCATGCCGGGCACGTATTCCTGGGCGATGTACTGAATGCCGTCCTGCTCACCGATGACCAGCACCTGCACGATATTCGGATGACTCAACGATGCGGCGGCCAGCGCCTCGGTTTTGAATCTCTGTACGTAGCTGGTATCGGCGACGCGATCTTTGTGGAGCACCTTGACGGCCACATTGCGCTTCAGCGAAGTTTGCTCGGCCAGGTAAACTTGAGCCATGCCCCCTTGTCCGAGCCGGCGCAAAATCCGAAATTCTCCCAACATCCGCTCGCTCAGATCGTTCGAGCCGCCCGCGTCGGGGGAATTTTGCTGCGTGTGCGCGGCGCGCGCCGGCCCCATGGCGCCCGGTTGGTGTGGTTCTCCGGCGCTCGGACGTCGTTCTTCCGTTCCTCCCGTGGACGGGCCTATTGCCATGTTTTCGCGCTCGTTCCCTTGGCCAGTATCATAACCGCGCAGCACCCCACACGGAATCCTTCAGTCCGCAGTATCGTGCCCGCGGGGATATCGTCTGCCTTGTGGCTGCCCCCGCGAATTGCTGCAATCGAGCGATGCGCTGATGAATTTGCAATTAATGGCTGCGCGATGCCGCCGCCTGCGGACCGACTTCGCCCGGTGGCTTGTGCGGCGGTATATGGAGAAAAACCAAATGCAGACTCCTCCCAAAATCGGCACGGCAGGGGAACGGAAATTCACCGTCGAGGCGGTGCATGCGATCAGCTTTGGATCAGCCGGTCCGCCGCCTGTGCTGTCGACGCCGTGGCTGATCTGGTTTCTGGAACATGCCGCGCTTGATGCGGCGCTCCCCTTTCTCGAAGCGGGAGAAATCACCGTCGGGACAAGCGTCGAAGTCGAACACCTGGCGCCGACTCCGCTCGGTGTGCAGGTCACCTGCAGCGCCCGCATCGTCCATAGCGAGGGGCCGGTGATCTCGTATCAACTGGAGGCCGCCGACGGGCACGAAACGATCGCCCGCGGGTTCCACAAGCGCCGGGCCGTCAACATCGATCGATTCGCGGCGCGAGTCAAGAAAAAAACGGTGCCGTAAGCAAACACCAGAAGCCCGAATCACGCCCACGCGAACGACTTCCCCGACAGTCGCTCATATGCTTCGATGTACTTCGCGCGCGTCTTCGAGACGACTTCGGCCGGCACGTCCGGCGGCGGACTGTTCTTGTCCCAGCCGGTGGTTTCCAGCCAGTCCCGGACGAACTGCTTGTCGAACGAGGGCTGCGGCCCCCCCGGTTCATACTGATCAGCCGGCCAGAACCGCGAGCTGTCGGGGGTCAGCACTTCGTCGATCAGAATGATCTCGCCGTCGCACTCGCCGAACTCGAACTTCGTATCGGCGATGATGATTCCCTTGCCACGGGCCGTTTCGGCCGCCTGCAGATAGATCGACAGGCTGCGGTGGCGCAATTCGTCGGCCGGTTTGGGGCCGACGATCTCGCACATCCGCTCGAACGGAATGTTGATGTCGTGCCCCGACTCTTCCTTCGTGGCCGGCGTGAACAAGGGACCGGGGAGCTTGTCGCTTTCTTCCAACTCGGCCGTCAGCCGGATGCCGCACACCGAACCCTCTTTCCGGTATTCCTTCCAGCCGGAGCCGGAAAGATACCCGCGCACGACACATTCTACCGGAAACACCTGCGTTTTCCGGACCACCATGCTGCGCCCCGCCAGCGTCTCGCGATCGGCGCCGGCGGGCAACGGCACATCGTCCGGATTCATGCTGATCAGGTGGTGAGGCGTATCGAGATGTTCGAACCACATCTGGCTCAGTTGCGTCAGAACCCGTCCTTTGTCGGGAATTCCGGTAGGCAGCACCCAGTCAAACGCGCTGATGCGATCGGTGGCGACGATCAGCAGGCGGTCGCCGAAATCGTAAACGTCCCGAACCTTCCCTCGGCGAACCGGAATTCCGTGAAGCGAACTTTCGATGAGGGGAGTCTGAGGCACGTCGGAAATTCCTCGGTTGAAATGGCCTGCCAAGAGGTCAGAATTACATTTGAGCCGAGAACTCGGCGGTGATCGTAGTGCGAATGCCTCCACGAGGCGTAAATGCGGCCACGATTTTCATGCGGCGCGGATGGCAAACGGCGATCAGATCGTCGAGGATGAAATTCGCGACGTGCTCATAAAATGCACCGTGATTGCGAAATCGCTGCAGATACAATTTGAGCGATTTGAGCTCGATGCACAGCCTGTCGGGGACGTACGTGATCGTCAGCTCCCCGAAGTCGGGCTGGCCGGTCTTCGGACAGACCGAGGTGAATTCGGGGCAGACTGTCTCGACGAGGTAATCACGGTTTGGAAACTGGTTCTCGAAGGTTTCGAGTTCTTCGCGGAAATTGTCGCTCATTAAGGGATGATAGTCGAAGGGGTCGAAGGGGTCAAAGAGTCGAAAAGAGAAGGCCAGCGGCGGACGTCAGTCCGCCGGTGGACCCGAGTTGGCATGACTTTGGAATCATTCATCGTTTAGCCGCGGGGCTTGCCCCGCGCGTTTCTGGCGCCACACAACGATTCGGACACAAACAGATTGAAACGTCTCGCACGAGCGAATTCGTGGCAATCGTTGTTGCTCTCAAACGGGCGGCAAGTGAAAATCGAGTGCGTGATTCGCTTCCGAAAGACTCGCTGGACGTTGTCACGCTGGGCGCAGGTCTTTGCGCGCGGGGCCGCCGACTTTGTCTATCCTCCCTCGTGTCGATTGTGTACGGGGGAATTGCCGGAGCGCGAGCCGGCCGCGGTTTCGCAGGCGCCGTTTTGCGACATGTGCCGGGCAGAACTGCTCGCAACGCGTGGTCCGGCGTGCGTGAAGTGCGGCGCGTCGATCGGTCCCTATCTTGATCCGAACGTGCCGTGCAGTTTCTGTCGCAACGAAAACTACGCCTTCGAGCGAGTATTTCGGCTGGGGGTTTACGATACGGCGTTACGCACGGCCTGTCTGAGGACCAAGTCGGGGGCGTCGGAACCACTCGCGGCGGGGTTGGCGGATCTGCTGTGGGAATGTGAGCACGAAGGGCTCGAGCAGGCCGGAATCGATGTGGTCGTATCAGTGCCGCAACATTGGTTTAAGCGGTTTTACGCGTCGCATAATGCGGCCGAGACGTTGGGATCGGCGTGGGCAGGCCGGTTGAAAGTTCCACAGGCGACCCATATACTCCGCAAGTGTCGCTGGACGCGCCCGCAAGCCCGGCTGTTGCCATACGAACGCCGGCAAAACCTGCGGAATGCGTTCCAGGCGTTTTCCTCGGAGGGGCTCTCCGGGGCCGCGGTTCTGCTGGCGGACGACGTGATGACGACCGGGGCGACGGCCCACGAGATCACCAAGGTTCTGCTGCAGGCCGGCGCAGCCCGTGTCGTGGTGGCGGTGGTGGCTCGCGGTCTGGGACGCAGATGATCGGAGGTTCGATAGTCGTCCCCTCCAGTGCAGGCCTGCAGACAAGATCGGAGCCAAGCTCGTAGCCAGGACCGCAGAGAAAGAAAATATGACAGCGAGAATCACCTAGACGACCGGATCCGCCGCGCCTTTTCAGAAGAATTCTGCCACACGATCACGATGTCGAGCGCTCCCATTCCCGCTGCAGTCCCTCCCCGCTCCCGCGGTTCGGCGACGTACTTCTTCCTGCGCGGCGTGGCGATCACGCTTCCCCCGGTTTTGACGCTGTTGATTCTGTTATGGGCGGCCAATGGGTTTAACACCTACGTCATCCATCCGATCAATACGGTCGTCCGGTTCGCGCTGGCGACGTGGAAGAACGACATTCGGACGGCGAACCAACTCGTGCCGCCCCCGGCCGGTTTTCCCAGCCTCCCTGAATGGGGCCGCAATTACCTGGTGACGCAGGAGGCCGCCGACGATTACAAAGAGGTGCGCGAGACCGACAGGCTCGTTCTCAACGACAAATTGAAGCACTCGATCTACGTCCCCATGGCGCGTGGGACTGATCCCGGCAAGTATGTGCCTTTGGCCGACTACGACCTGGTCTTCAAAGACCTGCGTCCGGTCCCTCCACCGACCACTGCCATCGGCCTCTACATGGAGATCGCCTCGATCCGCGATTTCCCATCGCAGATGTTATTGAGCGCGCTGTCGCTTTCGTTGGCGATCATCGCGATGTATTTTCTGGGCCGGTTCGTGACCGCCCGCATCGGCACATGGTTCGTTCGCAAACTGGAGGGAGTGCTGACGCGCGTCCCCCTCGTGCGCAATGTTTATTCGACCGTCAAACAGGTGACCGATTTCGTTCTCAGCGATCGCGAAGTCGAATTTCAACGGGTCGTGGCTCTCGAATATCCGCGCGCCGGATCATGGACCTTGGGGTTCGTGACGGGCGAAGGGATGCTCGACTGCGCGGCGGAAGTCAAAGAACCGATGGTCACCGTGCTCGTCCCCACGTCTCCCGTTCCGGCGGGGGGATTTACGGTGATGGTCACCAAGAGCAGCGTCATCGACCTGAATCTGACAATCGACCAGGCCGTGCAGTTCGTCGTCTCGTGCGGCGTGCTCATTCCGCCGCACCAGCACGCGTCGGGGGGAGCGCTCGAACAGGAATTGCAAAGACGGCTGACCGCGGCCGAACCAATTTCCACAGCAGCAATCACGACCAACGGCGCAGGCAGCCCGTGACGACTTTACTTTCTTCCCGGCACACGATCCGCGTCGCCACCCGCGCCAGCCGGCTGGCGTTGTGGCAGGCCGAGCATGTCGCGTGGCTGCTGAAGGTCGCTGATCCGGAAGGCTCGGTCGAAATCGTGCATGTCTCCACGACGGGAGACCGCGACCAGGCGGGTGCGTTGCGCTCATTCGGTGGTCTGGGAGTCTTTACGCGGGAAGTGCAGAAGGCGGTTCTGGACGGACAGGCCGACGTGGCGGTCCACAGCCTGAAAGACCTGCCGACCGAACAGGCAGCCGGCTTGTGTCTGGCTGCCGTCCCGGCGCGGGAAGAAACTGCTGACGCCCTGGTCTTGCCCCCCGAGGCGACCAAAATCACGGCGCTCGATCAATTGCCACAGCGCGCTCGACTCGGAACGGGGAGCCTCCGCCGACAGGCACAGATCCGACATTTGCGGCCGGATGTGCCAGTCGGCGAACTACGAGGCAACGTCGAGACCCGGCTGCGCAAACTCGATGCTGGGGAATTCGACGCCATCGTCCTGGCTGTGGCGGGCCTGAAGCGGCTGGGGCTGGCTGACCGAATATCGCTGGAGCTCGGCCCGCCGCAGATGTATGCGGCGGTTGGACAGGGCGCCTTGGGCATCGAGTGTCGCGAAGCAGACGATCGTTTACGGGAGATTCTGGCTCGGCTTGACGACCAGGCGACTCGGAGCCGGGTGACTGCCGAGCGGGCGCTGCTCGCCCATTTGCGCGCCGGTTGCCATGCGCCGGTCGGGGCCGCAACGAAGATTGCGGCCGACGAACTCGAACTGGATGCAGTCGTCCTGAGTCCCGATGGAACCGAGCGCCTGTCTGCCACGGCTCGCGGCCCCAGTGCCGCCGCCACCGCGCTGGGAATTCAAGTAGGCGACCAGTTGGTACGGCTGGGAGCTGAACGGCTGATCGCGTCACCACGATAATCGCCGGCCTTGGATGAGCAAGTTCGGGCGACTCCGCGTATAATCAAAATGACACTGACAAGTCATATGGCGGAGAGTTTCGCGAGGTCTGGTATGCCGATGTACGAATATGTGGTGATTCGAAAAGATGGTTCCGAAGGCGCCCCGTTCGAGGTGATGCAGAACATCAGCGCCGCGCCACTGAAGAAACATCCCGACACGGGCGAGCCTGTGCGCCGGATCATCTCACGGACGGCAGTGCCGAAGGTGATTGGCGGCTCGCGCCAAACGAAACCCGACATGAGCGATCGGAATCTCGAGCGGCTGGGATTCACGAAATACAAGAAGACCGGCGGTTCAGGGTCCAAATATGAAAAGATCACCGGTGAAGGACCGAGCTCGATCGAGCGAGACGCAGAATGAACAAGTCAGACAAAGTGGCGATCGTGACCGGCAGCACGCAGGGCCTGGGCGAAGCGATCGCTCGCGAGTTGATCGCCGAGAACATGATCGGCGGCCTTGTCATCTGCGGCCGGAATACGACCAGCGGCGCTCGGCTGGCAGCGGAATTCTCGGCACTCGGTACGCGCACCGAATTTGTCGCCGCTGATCTGAGTCACGTCGCGGATTGCAGCAGCATCATCGATACCGTGCGCCGCGTTTTCGGGCGTGTCGACTATCTGGTCAATAGCGCCGCCACTTCGGAGCGGGGGTCGATTTTGGATTCGACCACCGCGCTCTTCGAGCGGATTTTCGCGATCAACGTGCGGGCTCCGTTCTTCCTCATCCAGGGGGCGCTGCAACTGATGCTGGGACAGGGAATCGCCGGCTCGATCGTCAACATCATCAGCGTCTCGAGCCATGGCGGCCAGCCGTTTCTTTGCCCTTATTCGACATCCAAAGGAGCACTGGCGACCTTAACGAAAAACGTGGCCCATGCCATGGTCAAGAATCGGATCCGCGTCAACGGCTTGAACCTGGGGTGGATGGACTCGCCGGGCGAAGACGTCATTCAAAAACGGTTTCACGACGCACCCGCCGACTGGCTGGCGACCGCGGAGCAGGGTCAGCCGTTTGGCCGGCTGATCAAGCCGGCCGAAGCCGCGCAAGCAGTAGCGTTTTTGCTTTCCGACCGCTCGGGCTTGATGACTGGTTCGATCGTCGATTTCGACCAGCATGTCGTCGGCGCCTCGGGATAGCTGATCCGGCAGGGATAAACTGCGGCGGCTCGCTGGGGCGAGTCCTTTCTATGAACGGATGCCCTCCCGCATTCTTCCATGCGCCGTCCTCTCTTGAGTAACCGTACACGACCGCCATTTCAGGATAGCGCGGGCGGCCGTGGCGGGAAGGCGAGGGGATGGGGCGTTATGCGTCACCGGTTTGATCGGGCATCCGGCGACGGGCGCGGCGAAATCGCTGACGGTCGGCCTGGTCGCGGCGTTCGTCGGCGCGGTATTGGCGCACGGCTTCCGGATGCGACTGTTTCCACACGTCGGCGCGCAGAGACTGGTAATCGGTCGAGCCTGTCAGCAACCGGTCCAGCACGTCTTTCAGATAGGCCCACACGTCCAGATCGTTTCGCACGGCTGTGCTGACGATCGTCAGCAGTGTCGCAGCGCGGGCGCCGGCCTCCACGCTTCCCACGAACAGCCAGTTCTTGCGCCCCAGCGCCACCTGCTTCATCAGTTGTTCGACATCGTTGTTGTCGATCGGCATGCGCCCGTCGCGCACGAACACACGG
>DASYAR010000615.1:0-1767 GCA_036501235.1 Planctomycetaceae bacterium | reverse complement strand
TGCTGCTGTTAGGATTGCCGCTTCTGACCTCCGCCAGTGGCAACCATCTTGTCGCTTTGATCAGCAGCTTCTACCGCTCTGGGGCGTTCGTCTTCGGCGGCGGACATGTTGTCCTTCCGCTACTCCAGCAAGCGGTGGTGCCTCCAGGCTGGGTCGGGAACGATGCGTTCCTCGCCGGGTATGGTGCCGCGCAGGCCGTGCCGGGGCCGCTATTCACGTTCGCCGCCTATCTTGGCACCGTGATGGGGCCGATGCCGAATGGCTGGATCGGCGGGCTGATCTGCGTCGCCGCGATCTACTTGCCGTCATTCCTCCTGCTGGTCGGCGTGCTGCCGTTCTGGGACGCGCTGCGCCGCCGCACCGCGATCCGGTCAGCGCTGGCCGGTGTCAACGCTGCCGTGGTCGGTCTGCTGCTGGCAGCGCTTTATACGCCCGTTTGGACGAGCGCCATTTTCGCACCAGCCGATTTCGCCATCGGGATTATGGCGTTCCTACTTCTCGTCATGTGGCGGGTGCCGCCTTGGCTCGTCGTCGTACTCGGCGCGCTCGGTGCAACGGGCGTTGCACACTTGCCGTGAGTTGATGGTGCGGTCAAATGCGACGCCTCAGCTTGACCCTCGCGGCAGCGCTTTACGCGACGCAGGCGACAGCCGGGCTGTCGTTCCGCACAGACGCCCCAGAACCGGTGGATCATCAGTATTGGAAGTTTCTGGTTCGCAGCGTCGCGAAGGCGGCTGATGCGAAACCGCCACAGGATATTGTGGCGATGCTTGAACAGGTTGCCGTCGTCGAGGAGATGGAGAAGGTTTGTAGCCATGCACGGCCAGACCTATCCGACCGGCTCGCTAAAGCACGAGATGATTGGTGGGAACACAACGACCGGGTGTTGTCCGCCTTCGCAGAGCTTGTGCGCACGAAGGACACCTCACCAGTCTCGAAGACGCTCCTTGGCCATTTCAGAGCGGTCCAACGCAAGCTCGACAGCGAATTTTCGAGTGCGGCGCAATCCGGCGAAAACTGTGATTGGGTATTGTGGGAAATGAGGACTGGGCATCTGGATTATCCCAACCCGCCCACGCTGGCCCGTCCGCGCTCCCGAACTAAGTAGCCAACATGTGGTCAGCCAAATTGGCGCAATCGTTGCCGGTGGCCTGATCGGCTGGTGGATGATCGAACCAGCGGCGCTCAAGGAATCCATGCCGCTCGCCATCCGCATCGCGCGCTGACTTTGTGCTCGGCCTGGTGGCATTTCTGCTGCTCGTGATGTGGCGCGTCCCGCCCTGGCTTGTTGTGATCATCGGCGCTCTGGGGCGACGATAGTTGCCGCGATCTGAAGCACAAGCGACCTATGGCGAGGGCGTTTTCGACGGTCTGCCCTTCGGGCTTACGACATACTTTAAGCGTTAGCGCCGCCGTCTGATCCGCCGCCACTGTTCTCCCTTCCGTGTTATTCTCCGACAGATGTCGAGGTTTTCCGGTGAACTATGGTATTTGCCCGCACAGCCCCCGCGAGGGCGTGAACCCGGAGACCTCGACACTGTCCGGTTGGGTCGGGGCAACGGCGGCGGCGCTGCAACCACTGATCGACGCGCTCGCCGCAGAGGTGATGGCGTCCGACACCTTGCATGTCGACGACACGCCGGTGCCGGTGTTGGCGCCAGGCACCGGCAAGACCAAGACCGGCCGGTTGTGGACCTACGTGCGCGATGAGCGGCCCTTCGCCGGCTGCCGCCCGCCGGCGGCGCTGTTCTTCTACTCGCCGGACCG
>DASYAR010000614.1:0-22027 GCA_036501235.1 Planctomycetaceae bacterium | reverse complement strand
CGGATCGCGGGTCACGCACCACACATAGCGTGCCGCTTCGTCCCACGGACGGGGGACATGGCGAATCTGCCCTTCGGGCGTAAAGCGGACGTCCGCCTGGATCGTGACCACGATGGCGACCTTGTAGCGGGCGGCCAGATTGTCCAGGACCGCCAGCGCTTTGCGCATCAGCCGGGGCGTGGCGCAGAAATCGCGGAGTGGGTCGATCACCACCAGCCGGGTGGCCGGACAGCCCTTGAGGTCGTGCTCGAGCATGTTCAGGTCTTGACGAAACTCCATCGTCCGCGTCCCCAGCGGCCCTGTGACCGAGTCGCACATGTCGACGTCGGAACGAAAGATGACGCGGAGCACGTCGGCCCCTCCCCGCATGACGCGGGGTGAGACGACGTCCGTCGATTCCCGTTCAGAGCAGTAATACAGGACTTCCCCCGCCAACTGCGGCCCTTCCGGCCCATCTCCCCAGGGCGCCCCGCTTGTGACCAGGGCCGTAAGGTGCGAGGTGAGAAACGTCTTCCCCGCCCCGGCCGGCCCTTCGATCACCATGACCCGCCCCTTGGGAATCCGGTCAGTCCACAGCCAGTCGATCGTCGGGACAGGCTCGAACGGCGGAGGGTTGATGAACCGCACGCGGGGCGTGTCATACCGGAGCTGCCGTCCCCGATCGTCGAGGATTTCGAAAATCCCTGTTTCATCGACGCGGGTGGGGATGAGGTAGGAGAAGTCGAGAGCGAGCATGTGAGGGCTCCGGCGAGGGTGGGGAAAAGAGAAGAGAGATGGAGAGAGAAGAGAAAAGTGAATACAGACGCTGGCGAGCCGTGAGCGTGAGCTCACGGGTAGCCCCGCGCGGGGGAAAGACGCTGCTGGCGCGCCACAGTCGTCCGACTTCCGTCGGGTACTGCTGCGGTTGTGTGCATAACAACTCTCCTGGCAAGTCTTATTGTAACACACATGACGTATCTGTACAGATATATTGTTAATAAATACGAAGAATTACGAAAATCACTGATTCGCTACTTCCAGCCCGATCGCGAGCCACTTCTCCGTAGGTCAGGCTGTGCCTGACGCAATCGACCTTCCACCGGTCTCAACGGGTTCCAGCCCACGCATTTCGCTCGCGAGCGTTATTTTTCGGCCACGGCATTCGCAACTGGAGCGAGTACGGATCAGCGGCGACGCGGCGAGAGTATTGGCCTGGAGTGCTGCTATTTCATTCAGACGCACATCGCGTCAGGCACAGCCTGACCTACCGAACTGCGCAAATCCGCGCCAACCTGTGGATCAAACGACTGCTTCCCCCCTCCGCCACAACGTGGCAGCCCGATGTCAGCCCAGGCCACCGGCCTGGGAACTGGTCCGACGAAATGTGATGAGCCCCAACGTGGGCGGCCCGAAGCGGTGGAAGATCTCGTCGCCGCACTGGTGTCGTTCATTGGCGTTCACGACAAACGATCGCATCGCCTCCCATTCGTTAGGGCCGTCCCGTTGGGCCGGCGATGATTGGCGTGCCGCCTGAACCAGGCTGATCGCGGGCCCCTTTTCCGTAGGTCAGGCTGTGCCTGACGCGATCGACGTTCCACGATCTCAACGGGTTCCAGCCAACCTATTTCGCGCGCGTGTTGTCTTTCGGCCACGGCATTCGCAACTGCCGCGAGCGCGGATCAGTGGCGACGCGGCGAGAATATTGGCCTGGAGTGCGCTGATTTCTGTCGGGCGCACATCGCGTCAGGCACAGCCTGACCTACCGGACTGCGTCAACCTGTGGATCAAACGACTGCTTCCCCGTCCGCCACAACGTGGCAGCCCGATGTCAGCCCAGGCCACCGGCCTGGGAACCGGTCCGGCGAAATGTGTTGAGCCCCAACGCGGGCGGCCCGAAGCGGTGGAAGATCTCGTCGCCGCACTGGTGCCGTTCATTGGCGTTCACGACGAACGATCCGCATCGCCTCGCATTCATGAGGGCCGTCCCGTTGGGCCTACGGTGATTGGGCTCCGGCCTGAACCAGGCCGTTGGCCTGGGCTGGCATGGGGACGTCCGTTTGGGATTGAAAGAGACATCTCTGCGGGATCGAAGTATTGAACCATCCAATCCCGCCGTGCAGGAATTGGCTCGATTTCGCACAATCCAGATTGGTGCCGCACTATGCATCGCGACATGCTAACTCGATGATGGGTGGCACCGGCGGCGGGTCGCATGCCTGAGGCCAAGATCACCCATCCTGCTACGCTGCTTTCGGCGACCATCTTACAGTGATTGACCGGCCGCGACTCGTATGCAACCATACCAGGATGGCTAACCGAGAACTCGTTTACGTAGACGGAGAGTCACATTTCATCCGCGCCCAAGCTGCGTGGCGTGAAATTCACGGCGACAATGTTTCTCTGGAACAACTCCAATACCAGGGGGAGAACACCGATGGAATGCTTCTTTTCAAACCGAAGGCAAAAATTTTTTGGACACGAAGATTCAATGCCGGCATCGAACGTGCGGTTTATTTCACATCGTTCGCGGGGGATGAAGTAGGGCTCCATCAGATCAAAATGGATCTTCGAGAATTCAATCTTGAACCGTCCGTGTATCCGGAGAATCGCCAACAAGCTCAACAGCGCCAAAATGCGTTGACAAACGACAATTTGATCGAGAAGGCAAAAACGGTGGACATACAATTGACAGTTCGAATGCTTCATGACGCACAAAGAGTCGAATACGACGTGTGCCACCTCTATACGTCCGATTCCGATTTCCTGCCGGTAATTCAGGCAGTTCAGGCATTGGGCAGACGAGTCTACGTTCATGGCTTTAAGAAAGCTTTGTCGAAGCTGCCCGACCTGCTGCACGTACCTGATTTCTTCGTCGATCTTGAGGAGACGCTTCGAAACGAGTGCACACTACGGCCTGATAACGTGACCCAATGAGCAAGCCAATCCAATCCGTCATGCGGTTCGTACTGAAAACGGACGCCAATCCGTTGGTGCTGATGGGGAATCTCATGCCACAAGGCCGGCCCGTCCTAAATCGGACGGAGTGGCGAAAAAAGGAACCTCGCTCGTGTGCTATCACAAATGTTTCAGTGCGCTCGTACAGCGCGGGAACCGCCGAACCAAAGATCGCAGATATCGAGGTGACGTATCGGCCGAAAGGGTGTGTCGTGTTTGTTGGAGAGACAAGGTATGACGGGTGGACTGCTGAAGTTCTCGACAAACGACCAGACGGTGCGCTTCTGGACGGAAAAGGAGGTCCGCTTCCGGACGGTCAACCGCCAGTATATCTGCGCTTTGAGGTTTATCAGGACGCCGACTTCAATGAGATAAACTTTGGAGAGTTCGTCGATGAGCGGCAAATCGAGCCTGTGAAACGCCTTCACTTTCATGATGTCTTTCGGTCTTTTACTGAATCGGGCAGATTTAGCGTGTCGGTGGAGTCCAAGTTCGTCGCGTCGAGGCGAGTCCGTCCGCTGGTGAAAATATTCCTGTCCGAAAACCCGTCCGGGACCGGTGCGGATCACATCACGACTCGAATCGTCAATATCAACTCACTGACGCCGCACCTTGAGAATGCGGTCTATGATGAAGTGTTGAATGCGCTCGTCGGCTTCATCGAAGGGCGGTATTCAATCAAGAATATTTCGAATGACGAAAGCGTGCTCGTCCAGATAGCCGATTGCTTCGTCGACTACACAACAAATAAAGACGGTGCCGGCCCACGATTTAACTCCTTGGCGAAATATTTGCCAGAATCGCGCTTTGATGATCTGGCTATGCGCCTTATGGCCATTTTTGCCATTGATGTGAGCGTTGTAGATGGGCCGGAAGGTGGTCTATTGGTACGAAAAGTTCAAACGCAGGCCAAATAGGCACAAACCGCTGGACGGGTTGATATTTGTCACCGCTCGATGACTACCTGAGGCGGACCCAAAAACTGTACGGGCCAATAATGTAGAATCGACCCGGGCATGAGCCGGTGAAGGGAATCGAATGACGAGGAGGAGGCGACGGATGCTGGGAGCTGCCTTGAAGGCGGAGGTGGCGTTGGCGGCGGGTAGCTTACGCGGTCCGTCTTAGCTGACCGTACCGGCGACGCCCTTCGGTCAATCGTGGCCGAAGGTCAGCTGGATCGGGTTGAGCTTGAGTCGTGTGACGACGCAGGGTACCGTCTTCTGAATCAGGTACAGGTATTTGTGTTCCAGTACCAGCGGTCGGCCGGGTCCGCAATGACGTGGCGGGGGTGGTCTGTACTGTTGGTGACATTATTTACGCGACGGATAAATCGCCGTGGAGATTTCAACAGACCCTCAAAACGACATCTTGCCGCTTCAGCAATCCTTCAAGGATTTGTTGTTTGGCAGTATTGTCTCGATCATGGGCCACCATTCCGGCTCCGTCTGCCAATGGGGGACTGGAACGCTTTTCGCAATTGGCGATTCATCGTTCTTGATTACCGCTGCCCATGTAATCACCGACGCGAGAAAATACCAAGTGTCGATGTTCATCGGAGACAAGGCGCAATCCGCACCAGCGATCAGTCTTGCTGATTGTAAAGCATATCCTCTGGGAGGACATCATGACGTCGGCGTGATCGAGTTGCGGGACCACATTGTGGAGTCGATTCCCCATCGAGTGTTTCTGCGACTCAATGATGTTGCCTATTCCGCAACGCCGATCCCTGGCAGATTTTTGCTTTGGGGATATCCAAAATATCTCTCTGTCCCCGTCGATCCATCGTGTCTGGCAGCTATGCCCATCGCCGTTCTGACCGAGCTATCGGACGACACAGATAATCTGGATCGCTTTTCTCCTGACGTTCACTATCTGTTTCCGATTCCTGACAAGAATTCGAGAGGATCGTGTGACGAGCGCCCACCGGCTCCCGGCGAATTGGGTGGCATCAGTGGATGCAGTATTTGGCGAGTCGATGCGACAAAGACCGACGGGCATTGGAATCCAATTCCGAAGGGCAAGATCGTCGCCGTCCAAACTTGTGTGTACGAGAAGCGCCATTTGGCACGAGCGACGCTCTGGGCGTATGTGGCGCGAGCCTTTTGGGAGAAATACGAGAATCTCCGACCAGCCATTCAGATGCACGTGCCCCCTGATTGGCTGCATTTCGTGACTGGCGGCTGACGGCGTTAAAAGCTGTCAGGAACCGTTGTTCTGTATTCGAGGCCGTCGGCACGTCGGGGAGGGGAAAGTGCCATCGACAAATCGCAGGCAGACTGGGCGAAATGAGGAGCTGTCATGAAGTGGCGGGTTCTGTCCCATGACACCCACAACAGAAAATCCCCAAGTGCGGCAAGCAGGGGAACGGGTGTTGTTGTCCTCCGCGAAATCCTGTCCTGAACAAACGGAGAATGGACCGGAGCAATTGCCGATTCCTCTCAACCAGCGAGAAAGACGCATTCGGGCGAGCGGAATCGAGGCCGGGCCGGGCAATTGAACGACGGGGTTGATCGTCATCCGGCGACTCGATATCGTGAGTTTCGCCGCTCGCGAAGCGCTTTATCGTTATCACTGCCTGGGAGTCGTTTATGGGATTGTTTACGGGGAAAAAGGGGCTGGTGTTCGGGATCGCGAACGATCATTCGATTGCCTGGGCCATTACCGAAAAGCTGCACGCCGAAGGGGCCGAGATGGGGTTTACCCACCTCCCCGACAAAGACCCGGCCCGCCCGCGCATGGAGCACCGCGTCCGCAAGCTGGTCGAGCCGCTCGGCGCGAAGCTGATTACCCCCTGCGACGTGCAGAAGGATGAAGACATCGACCGCGTTTTCGCGATGGCGCGCGAAACGTACGGCCCACTCGATTTCGTGCTGCATTCTGTCGCCTACGCCCCGATCGAAGATCTCAAAGGACAGACGTACAATTGCAGTCGCGCCGGCTTCGCCACGTCGATGGATATCAGCGTCTATAGCCTGCTGGCGATCACGCGGCGGGCCAAAGCCGCGCTGGCTCCCGGCGGCAGCATTTTGACGCTCACCTATCTGGGCGGAGAAAAAGTGATTCCCGGATACAACATCATGGGGGTCTGCAAGGCGGCCCTCGAATCGCTCGTGACCTATCTCGCCCACGAGCTGGGGCCGGCAGGATTTCGCGTGAATGGCCTGTCGGCAGGTCCGATCAAGACGCTCAGCTCATCGGCCGTGGGAGATTTCGACGTCATGCTCAAGCTGTATGACGCGATGGCTCCGCTCCGCAGAAACGTCTCGGTGGAAGAAGTCGGCAAATCGGGAATGTATCTGCTCAGCGATCTGGCCAGCGGCGTGACGGGTGAAGTGCTGCACGTCGATTCCGGATATCACATCATGGGCGCGCCGCCGGCGGACGCCAAGGTATAGTTCGGCCTGGCAGCCCGTTGAAAAAGGGGACAGTCCCTCTCGGCAGTGTCGGTTTGTTGCGGAGGACTCACTCAGGGGAAAGGGACAGTCCCCTTTTTCAACAGGCTGCCAGCGTAGCGGCAGGCAACGTCATTGCTTTCGGGGGTCGGGAACATGTTGATCGTGGAGTTATTCCAGGAACGGATCGCTGGAAATGCCTGACGCTCCTGTGCAAATCGGGATTGCGGTCGTCGAGCACCGCGGCCGGTATCTCGTCGGAACGCGGCCGGAGACGGGGCCGCTCGGGGGCTGCGTCGAATTTCCCGGTGGCAAATGCCAGGCCGGGGAAACGAGCGGCTTGTGCGCCCGTCGCGAATGCCTGGAAGAAACCGGGCTGGAAGTGCAAGCGGTCGAGCTGCTGATGCACCGGGTCTTCACTTATCCGCACGGGACTTTCGATCTGCATTTCTGGCTGTGCCATCCCTCGCCGCGCGCCGAGGTGCTCGACAAGCACAAAGAATTTCGCTGGGCCCCCGCCGCCGAGCTGCGGACGCTCAGATTTCCGGAAGCCAATCTGCCGCTGCTCGAGGTCCTTTCGCCGCCGGACAAGAACACGTAGGTCGGCGCCTGACTTGCGCAATGGCCGGCATCGCGAATGATCGCTTGGGAACCGGGTTTTGTTCCGACGTTCCGTCGCTACACAGAGCCGGAGGCTTTGAACAAATTCAGCGTGATGTGCGCTTGCCCCTGATGATGCGCCTCGTGCCAGGGAAGGATCTGCAGTGCTTTGGCGATCGTGATCCCGCGCTCTTTCAGAGCCGGCGGGATTTTGGGCAGGTCTGCCTCATTGAGTTGCAGGAGCGTATGGCGCAGGTGTTCGCGAGATTGAGCCAGCACGTCGCGAATCGCCGAGATCGACGGAATGTTGTCGTCGGGTGTGCTGCCCCCTTTGAATCGCGGCACCAGATCGCCATACGCGGGAGGTGTTCCCAGAAACCGTTCGGTGGCGAACAATTCTTCGGTGATCCCGACGTGCGTGATTTGCCAGGCAATGTGGGCCCGCCCGGGGCCCGGCCGCCAACCCAGCGCCTTGGCCGGATCAGGCAACTTCTCGATTGCCGCCAGCGTTGCCAGCGTCCGTTCACGAATTGAATCAAGCAATGGCAGTGTGACGTCGATCACAGGCAGGCTCATGGTTGGATATCCTTCAGGTTGTCAGGTTCAGAAAGCATGAGTGTATCAAATCACCGTGCAAATGCACGGTTTGGTGCCTGACCTGCGACAAAGAACGAAAAAAGGGCCGCGGGATTTGATCCCGCGGCCCTGGAAAATTCGAGCTCGCAAACTGTCGGTTAGCGCACCGTTCTGTAATTAGTGCGGTACGTGGTTCGTGCCGGATAAGCCACGACCGGCGCTGAGTAATTGTACTGTGCGCCGTAGCCGGGAACCTGCGACACATTCACCGGGGTGGGGTATCCATAGTAAACGGGGGCGGCATAGCTCGTGGTGCAACTCGAGCAACTGGGCGCTGCGTAAGACGGAGCGTACGCCGGGGCGTAGTTGCCATAGCTACCGTACGAGCCGCACGAATTGCACCCGCTGTAACAGGTGTTGCACGACGTGCCGCATCGCGGGCGGCAGCAACGGGTACGGCAGCCACCCCAACCGCCACCCCAACCGCCGCCGCAGCCACCGCCGCAGCCGCCGCAGGCCTCGGCCGTGGAGGCCGTGCCGTCGATCGCCAAGACGGCAACGCCGAGCAGAATTCCCAAGACATACGCACACTTACGGACCATGATGCAGGCTCTCTTTCTGGACAAGAAGATGGTGTGATGCCGCACTTCCACGCGCGTCCGAGCGCTGCCAGATCAGCGGAACCTCCGCCAATCCCCACTGAATGCGACCAACTTTCAGAGGCAGCCAGCCAACGCAAACTTTGCGCTGCTTGCCCAGATTAAACGGGTTTATGGGGGCGGCGTCAAGCATTCGCAGAGAGATTTTGAACGAGCCCTACTGCGTCAGAGCTTCGCCGATCTTATAAATTCCGGCCGTATCCAGCACTTGGTCGTTGGCTTCAAACAACTTACGCAAAGCGGCCTTGTGAATCTTCATTTTGAGCCCCCCCACGCCGATCGCCCCGTAGCAGATCACTCCGTTCCGTTCGGTATTTTTGTCGAAGGCTTCAACGCCGGTGATTCCGACCGGAGGGACGGCATTCAGGTCGATTGCAACTTTCAGCGATTTCATCGCCGCACGAACCTCCGCAGGCAGCAACTCCACGCCCGCAGCCCCGGCGGCAATCACCAACTGAATCCCCGCGCAGGCAGCCGACAAGTCGCCGTGCGTGGCGGTCGAGAAGGGGACGAATTGGGCTCCGGCCGGCGCCGTGCGGCGCAAGCCCTCACACGCCTCGGCAGCCCGGCCCAGCGCACGCGAACCGATACGAACTTTGGCCCCCTCGGCCGCCAGCAGTTGAGCCGCTCGCAGCCCGACGGGGCCTGTGCCTGCCAGCACGGCGACCTCTGCGTCTTTCAGAGCCAGGTGCTTTCGCGCCGACAGCACGGCGGCGGCGGCGGTCGTATTCGAACCGTTGGAATCCATCAGCACCGAGACCCGCATCGGGCCGAAAAACGTGCGGTTGACTTTCTTGAGCAGGCCCTCCCCGGCGACCACGTTGCTGCCACCAATGAAAATCGCCGTGTGGGCCAGGTCTTTCACGCCGCGGGTAAAGATGGCGCCGTGCACGAGCGACTCGACCGTTTCAGGAGTCACACCGCCGTAACTGAAGAGCTGATCGACGTCTGCGTCCACGGCCACGACGCGGTCGAAAACGCTGGGTTGCGGGTCGGTGTCGAGTTGAATGAGGATGTTTTTCATGGGAGCACACGAAGACAGCCCACGGGAAAAGCGCCCGTGGGCTGGGGATATCGATTGGCAGCAACCCGCGGGACGCGGCCCGCGGACTTGGGCGGGGAAAAATTAGACTCCGGAGAAGGGGTGCTTGGCGGTCGCTTTCTTGGCGAGCATTTCGCTGGCCGAGGGTTCCCCCTTCATGGCGCGGGCGATCGACAGCTTGGTCGCTTCGTAGTTGTATTCGAAGATCTTCTTGTCGTCGTTGGCCTGCCAATGGATAAATACGCCGCAGACGATCACCAGGTTCTCGGTCTGGTCCTTGGGGATGATCCCCTGTTCGACGCAATCGGCAACCGCCTTGGCGACCGCGTATTGGGCAGGGCCGAACATCTGCACGGCCTGCTTGGCCCCCTTGATCGTGACCTTGGTGATCAGCACGGTCGCCGGCTTGACGGCCAGGTTCGGTGCCAGCACCGCGAGCAGATTACTGTGGCCGGCCGACTGCCGCGCCAGAGCGTTGGCAAACGCCGTACCCACGGGCCCGGCCTTATCGCCGATCAGGAGATCGATATGGGCCACTTCATTACCGTCACCGACCAGGGCTTCTCCGACGTACATCGACATAATACTCTCTCCTCGGGTGTGCGAATCTTGTGTGGCCGAAAATGTCTGCCAAAATGCCAACTGCCGGACGAGCCGTCCGCCCAGCTTAGATAACAATTCGACTGTCGGAATGCCAGTTTGCCACGAACTTTTTTTGATCGGCCGGCCCGCCACGATCGGGAATCGCCACCGGCAGGGAATCGCCCTCCCCTCCTGATACTGGGGGCCAGCACGCGGGCGGCGGCCCATTCGGCGGTTCGGGCCGGATTGGCGCCTGTCTGCGGCGATCTATTCGCCGATCTCGACCTGCGGGAGTGCGCCCGAGTTCTGGAAGTGGCCGACTATCCGCGCGACCTCGTCGCCGCCGCGGCTGCTGCGCCTCGCATCCCTTGGATCTACACCGGGGGCCTGGAAAACCATCCGGCGCTGGTGCAAAGGATCTCGCGATTGTGTCCGCTGTGGGGGAACGAAGACCACGTCCTGGCCAAAATCCGCGATCCTTGGCGCGTCGCGAGCGTGCTGGCAGCGGCGGGACTACCGGCGTTGCGCGTCTGGCCGCGCACGGAAAAGCGTCCCGCTGCCGACGGCGCCTGGATGCGAAAGCCGCTGCGCGGCGCCGCCGGCCGCGGAATCGGCGTCTGGGATCATCGCGACTCCCCAGATCAGGCGGTTCGGGGCCCTTATTATTTTCAAGAACGCCAAGCCGGAGCGCCCATTTCTGCGTTGTTCCTGGCGACTCCCGAGCGAACCTTGTTGCTGGGAGTGACCCGGCAGCTCGTGGGACTGGCCGCCGTTCACGCACCCGCCTTCGCCTGGTGCGGCACGATCGCGCCGGCCGATGTCTCACGCGAGACGCGCGCGTCAATCGCGCGGATCGGAAAGCATCTCGCCCCCTGGGCGGGCCTGCGCGGGTTGTTCGGGTGCGACTTCCTGCTCGACGAGAAGGGACCGTGGCTGACCGAGGTCAATCCGCGCTATCCGGCATCGACTGAAATCATGGAGCATCAATTGGGCGTACCGCTGCTGGACTGGCATCGCCGCGCATGCGAGTCGTTTGTCGCCCCCGTTTCAGGCAGTCTCGCGTCAGAACTCTGTGAGAAGGAGACAGTCGTCGGCAAAATCGTGTTGTACGCCAAGTCCGAATTGACGGCCCCGGACCTGAGCCACTTTGTCTTTCGGCCCACCAGTTGGATGGAGGACGCAGTCGCACCGACCGACTCGCTCCCCTACGTCGCCGACATCCCCGTTCCCGGCACGCGGATCCTGGCGGGCCAGCCGATTTGCACACTGTTTGCCCGCGTACGAGATGAAGAGGCGTGTCTGGCGAAACTCCTGCGCCGCGCCGCCCGGCTCGAAGCCAGGCTGCGGTAATACGGCTCGGTGCTGCGGCGCGCCGGGCGCTCCGTTGGAGGTCCGAGTGAGCGATGCCGGCGCGAAGAGCGTTCGCCGCTGTCAAAGAGGAAACGACAAGGTCACCCGCGAATCCGGGTGACGACCGCCTGGCCGACTTCCGACGTTTTCGCTGTGCCCTTCAGATCCGGCGTGCGCGGGCCGCCGGAGCGGAGCACCTCGGTGACGGCGCGATGAATTGCCGCGGCGGCAGCATCGAGTTGCAGGTGTTCCAGCATCATCGCGGCCGACAGGATTGCCGCCAGCGGATTGGCGATTCCCCGGCCGGTGATATCGGGGGCCGAGCCGTGCACGGGCTCGAACATGCTGGGGGATTTTCGCGTCGGATCGATGTTGCCGCTGGCCGCCAGCCCCATGCTTCCCACGATGATCGCCGCGAGATCCGTCAGAATGTCCCCAAACAGATTGCTGGCGACGACGACGTCAAACGTCTCGGGCCGGCGGACAAATTCCATCACCGCCCGGTCGATCAGCAGCGACTCGGTAGAGATCTCCGGAAAATCGCGGGCGACCGCGGCAAAACACTCGTCCCACAGCACCATGCCATAGCCCTGGGCGTTGCTCTTGGTGATCGACGCCACCCGCCTGCGGGGGCGCTGCCGGGCCTTCTCGAAAGCTGATCGAATGATCCGCTCGCATCCGCGCCGCGTGAAGACCGACGTTTGAATCGCCACGTCGTGTTCCGAATGCTGATAGACCCGGCCGCCGACGTTGGCGTATTCTCCTTCCGTATTCTCCCGGAAGACGAGCATGTCGATCGATCGCGGCGCCTTGCCGACGAGCGGGCTGTCGACCCCCTCATAGAGCAGCGCCGGTCGCAGGCAGACGTACTGGTCGAACCGGCGGCGGATCGGCAGGAGCAACCCATTGAGCGTGACGTGGTCTTGGACCTGGGGGTGTCCGACCGCTCCCAGCAGGATCGCGTCATGCCGGGCCAACTGATCGAGGTAATCGGCCGGCGCCATTCGCCCGTGCTCGAAGTAGTAGTCGGTCCCCCACGGATATTTCGTCCAGCGGAACTCAGCTCCGCTCAAGCCTCCGGCGGCATCGGCGGCGGCGATCGCTTCGCGCGTCACTTCGGGCCCGATGCCGTCGCCTTCAATGACGGCGATGTTGCAGGTTTTCAAAATGTTTTATCGTTCCAGGAAATGATTGAGAATCGCAGCTAGCGCGAACTTCGCCGCAGTCTGTTTACAGTTCGTCGAGAACAGAGAAAATCTTTTCGACTTTGATTTTGAATCCAGGCAACACTTTTCCACCTGTCAGCATCTGTGCCCCTTTCAATTCGATCACCTTGTCAGGGGCTGTAAACACCGTAATTGTTCTGGTGGGCGGATCGACGTACCAGACAAGCTCCACGCCGGATTCAAAATAGTCCGTCAGTTTACGTGCCATTTCGCGGTCCGTATTGCTCTGGCTGAGAACCTCGACGGCCAGATTGGGAACGAGCTCGGGGGTCGTTCCACGAGGGGGTTTTCCTTTCGGGAGCCGCGATTTGGCGACAAACGAAACATCCGGAATGCGGACCAGCTTCGGAGACAGACGTAACATCCCGCCTTCGCCCGCCACCACGCCCAACTTTCTGGGACGCACGAACTCCTTCAGGAGACTTCCGATCTCGAGGGCCAAAATCGACTCTTCGTAGCCCATGACTTTCTCCACCAGGACCCCGTCAACGAGCTCGCACAGAATGTCTTCTCGATCGTGAAGGGTCAGCGCGTCGCGCGCCGTTGCCAGGCCCGGCAGGGGATTGTGCCGAACTCGCTCGGGCGGCATGGGCCCGAACATCCTGGCCAGATCGGCCAGCGTCCACGGCTTCGGCCGAGCCTTTGTCGTGCGCTCCAGAACTGTGGCCATGGGAAATTCTTCTGTCGTGACGATGGGCGGACAAATACACGTTCATTATATCGCGGGGCGATGTTCTGGATAGCATCTGCACATGGGCTCGGCGTGCAAGGGTGCATCCGTTAAATGGGTCGGTGGGAAGCGTTGCCCCGATGCGGAACTCGACGAGGACGCCAATGATGGTGGGCGACACACCGGCAGCTTTGTCGCGACAGTACGCGAAACGGCCCGGTCACTTTCCATTCCTTTCGCCGGCGCGTATTTTAGATCACGAATTTCGAACCTTAACCGGGGAGCCTGCGCCATGACCCGCCCTTTCGACCGTCGTGAGTTTCTGACAACCGCGACCGGCGCCGCGTGCGCCGGATGGTTGGCCGCGGGGCCGCTCGCCGGCGCTGCGGCTCTCGCGAACCAAGACAACAAGGACCAGCCCGTGAATTCTCAAGCCGATCTGCCGATCGTCGATACTCACGAACACCTGTGGGACCTGACGAAATTCAATCTTCCGTGGACGAAGGGAAACGAGCAACTGGGAAAGAGCTTTGTCACGAAAGACTACCTGGCCGCCACAGAGGGGCTGCATGTCGTCAAGTCGGTGTATATGGAGGTGGACGTCGAACCGAGCCAGCAGGTGCAGGAGGCCGAGTACGTCATCGATCTGTGCAAAAGAACAGACAATCCGATGGTGGGGGCCGTCATTTCCGGCAGGCCGGCGAGCGATGAATTCCGCGCCTACATCATGAAGTACAAAGACAGCCCCTACATCAAGGGGGTGCGGCAGGTGCTGCACGGCCCCTCCAACCCGGCGGGTTTTTGCCTCGACAAGCAATTCGTCAAAGGCGTGCAATTGCTGGGCGAGCTGGGAATGAGTTTCGATCTGTGCCTGCGCTCGGGGGAACTGGGCGACGGCGAGAAGCTCGTCGCCCAGTGCCCGAAAACCCGATTCATCGTCGATCATTGCGGCAATATGGACGTAACCGTCACCGACAAGAAACAGCGGCAGGTCTGGATGGACGGGATGAAAGCCCTGGCCCGGCACGACAACGTCGTCTGCAAGATTTCAGGGATCATCGTGACGGCGAAGAAGGACTGGAAGGCGGCCGATCTCGAACCGAACATGCGGTTCAGCATGGAGACGTTCGGCCCCGACCGGCGGATGTTCGCCGGCGACTGGCCCGTCTGCACGCTCCGCGCCAGCTACCGCCAGTGGGTCGACGCGCTCAAGGAGATCGTGCGCGGCATGAACATGTCACTGGCCGAGCAGAAAAAGCTGTTTCACGACAACGCGGTGAGATTCTACGCCCTGAAGGACAAGGGCTATCGCGCGTAACGACATTGCAGAGAGAAAAGCGAAGAGAGAAAAGCGAACGAAATCGCGCACTACCTTGGCGAGCCAGGAACGTCAGTTCCTCGGGTGGCACGGCGCGTCACTGCCGGTCGGAGCGCGAACGACTGCTATCGGAAGACGACAGGCCCCGTCGGACGTTACGATGAACGATTCGCAAGCCCCGCCACAACCGGCGATTCGTCCTGGGTGGTGGATATTCAGCGGTCTCGTATTATGCGTGGCGCTACTGTCGCTACGCATTGGCCTGCCGTGGTGGCGCAGGGCCGCGTTTCTCGATGAGATTGTCCACTTCGAAGGCCGGTTTGAAACCCACCCCGTCGGCCCGGATTGGCTGCGGAATTTGGTCGGTGAGCATGCGATGCGGGGCTTTGATGAGGTCGTTTCAATTGACGTTGACGGGACACAAATCGATGATTCGCAATTCTCCAAGGTCAACTCGTTTCCGGAGCTCGAATCGCTGGACATCGCATATACCGAAGTGGGTGACGCCGGATTGTCGTATCTGGACGGAATGTCCAGGCTGCAATCCATCCGCATGTTTGGCTCACAAGCGGGAGATGCAGGATTAGCTCATCTGAAAAAGCTGCCGGCCCTTCAAAACATCGTCGGAGGCTACACGAACATCAGCGATGCCGGACTCGTATACGCAGGGCAGATGACCCAACTCGACTATCTCGGCGTTATGGGTAACGACGTCTCCGACGAGGGACTCGCACATTTGGCGGACCTCACGAATCTGACAGGTTTGTTTCTTGGTGAGACACACGTTACCGACGCCGGACTCAGGCATCTGAAGCGGATGACTCGACTCAAACGGCTTTGGCTGTACGACACGCTTGTCACGGCTACTGGGATTGCAGAAATCGCTGAATTGCCAAACCTCACGCAGCTGGTGATCTCTCCAGACCAGATCACGGCCGACGGGCTCGACGACCTCAAACGACGGCACCCAAAGCTGGACATCGTCGTCACCACCGCCGACCGGGACCACAGCGGACATTCAATGCGCCAACGGCATCGGCGGACGAAGCGCTGATTAATTCTTCTTCTTCGTCGTCCCCGTCTTGCCCTTGACTGGCCTGTCGGAGAGCGGATCGGAATTCGGCGTGGTCCGGGCGTTCCGGCTTGATTTGCCCACGTGCCCGAGCATCGACAGGCGGTAGGCTGTGATCCGGGTCTCGGCGACGGCCCCGCTCCCTTCCCGGTCGTCAAATTCGAGCGACAGAAAATCGTGCCCGATTTCTTTCACCTTGTGCCGCATCAGGGGCTTTTTGTCGTCGTCTTCGTAAGTGGTGATGATCAAGGCGCCCGACTGATCGTTCGAGAACTCAACCATCTGTCCGACGCGCAACGATGAGAAAACGCCCTTGCCCGCTGCCGAGCCCGATTGGGCGGAAATCTGCGGCGACAAGGCCAATGCCGCCAGGGCCAGTGCGCAAATCGTGCCGGTCGTCATGAGTCGAGCATGCATTAGACGTCTCTCCAGGCTGGATGCGAAAGGGTTGGGTTGAGCTTGCGCCAGTATCGGGGAGGCCCGCCGCGACAGTCAAGCGCAGCCGTGAACCCGGGGAGCGCCGACCACCTCCGCGAAGAGCGGTGGCGCCGGTCGGGTCGCGAAGCGACAAGGTGTTACGACAACAGCAACTCGAGATCGGCGGCGGTCAGATCGGAGATCAGGTTATTGTCGGCCTGCAGGATGGCGTCGGCCAGCTCTTTCTTCTTGACCTGCAACTCGGCGATCTTTTCTTCGACCGTGTTGCGGCAGATCAGGCGATAGGCGAACACCTGCCGCGTCTGGCCGATGCGGTGTGCCCGGTCGATGGCCTGCATTTCGACGGCCGGGTTCCACCACGGGTCGAGCAGAAAGACGTAGTCGGCGGCGGTCAGGTTCAATCCCAACCCGCCGGCCTTCAGGCTGATCAGAAACACGCCGCACGCCGGATCGTTCTGGAAGTGCTCGATCCGCTCTTTGCGGTTGCGGGTCTGGCCGTCGAGGTACTCGAAGGGGATGTTGCGCTGTTCGAGATAGCGGCGGACGATCGCCAGGTAGCTCGTAAATTGCGAAAATACGAGCGCCTTGTGCCCCTCTTCGAGCAAGTCGGACAGGTGCAACCCCAGCACGTCGAGCTTGGCGCTGGGATCGTCGATGTGCTTCTCGTCGAGCAGGGCCGGATGGCACGCGGCCTGTCGCAGCCTGAGCAGGGCCTCGAGCACGTGGATCTTCGATTTCGCCAGCCCCTGCTTTTTCACCAGGCCCAAGAGCGAATTGCGGTAGTGGTCGCGCAGATCGGCATAGAGCTGCTCCTGCTGCTTGCCCATCGTGCACACGATCGTCTGCTCGAATTTATCGGGCAGCTCACGGGCCACCTCACTCTTGGTGCGGCGCAAAATGAACGGCCGCAGCGCGTGCGACAGCAGTTTGCGCGATTCTTCGTCGGTCCCTTCTGTCGTGTGCAACTTGAAGATCGACGCCCGCCCCAGCATGCCCGGGTTCAGGAACTCGAAAATCGACCACAGGTCGCGCAGATGGTTCTCGATCGGCGTGCCCGTGAGCGCCAATCGGTTATTGGCCTTCAGCAGGCGCGCCGCTTTGGCCACCTGCGACCCGGGGTTTTTGATGGCCTGGGCTTCGTCCAGCACGATGTATTCGAAGCTCGTTTCTTTGAGATGCAGGATGTCGCGGCGGACCGTCCCGTACGTGGTGAGAATGACGTGGGCTTTGGCGAATTTCTTTCGCAAGCGGGCGCGGGCCAGCCCCGTGTACTCGATGACGTTCAAATCCGGCGTGAACCGCGTGCACTCCTGGTGCCAGTTGAAAATCAGCGACTTGGGCACGACGACCAGCGACGGATGCTTGATCTGCCCCTTGCGAAACCTGTCTTGCAGCAGCGCCAAGAACTGGACCGTCTTGCCGAGCCCCATGTCGTCGGCCAGACACCCGCCGAACCGGAAGTCGTTCAAGAATTCGAGCCAGCCGACCCCGGCACGCTGGTAAGGGCGTAATTCGCCGGCGAACCCATCCGGCTCTTTGGCGATTTCGATGCCGGAGAATTCCTTGACTTTGCGGCGCAGCTCGTCAAAACCTTCGTCGAAGCGGACTGATTCCTGCGCCGCCAGCAGTGCGTCGAGCAGGCCCACTTGCGTGCGCGAGAACCGCACGTGATCTCCCTCGGAAATCCCCAGCCCCGACAGCAGCCCATATTGCCGCATCCATTCTTCGGGGACGATTCCCAACGAACCGTCGTCGAGCCGCACCGTGCAATCCCCGCGCGCCAGGGCCGAGAGCAGCTCCGGGAACGCAATTGTGCGTCCCTCGAAATCGACGGTGGCAGACAGCTCGAACCAGTCGATCCCCGATTTGATCTCGAAATTCAGGGGCGCCGGCTGATGGACCTGCTTGCCGTCGGCATGCACCTGCCAACCCCGGGCAAACAGCCCGCGGACCACCTGTCCCAGCGCCTTGGCTGGAATTTCGGCGTCGGAGCGGCCGTGAAAGACGTTGAGCAGCCGCCGCGCGCCCAGGCCGATCAGATCATTCCAGGCGGATTCTTCGCACGACCGATCGCGCGTAATGCAGCGGCCCAGCTCGCGCTGGACGATGGCGCTCTGCGGACTCGAACTGCGAATGAGCGTCCCCTCGTATTCGAAACCCACTTCGCCGGGTAATCGTTCATGCTGCCAGCGAATTCCCCGCGGGGTGTGCAGCGTCAGATGCGGCACCGGCCTGGCCGACACCTCGGCCAGGCGCAACTCCTGGGGGAGTTCCAATCGCGGAAGCTGCGGCATGTCGAGCAGGCGATCGACCAGTTCGTGCCCTTCGTCGAGCGGCACGTCGACGACTCCCTCGGTCTTGAGCATTTCGATCCAGCCGAAGGCGTCGAAATCCTGCACGCGCGCCACCTGGCCCCGCGCGACCACGAGACCTCCGGGAATGACGAGCCGGGCGTCGTCCAGCGAGATCGTGTCATCAGCCCGCCGCAAACTGCCTGACAGGCGCCAGCGCTCTTCGGGCTCGTCCCGCACGACTTCGAGGCAGAGCTCCCAGGGAGGGCCGTCGTCCCACTGCAGCGGCCGCGATTTCTCGCCGTCGTCTCCCAGGACGACGGCCCGGCCTGTGGCGCAGATCAGGGGGAGCAAGACTTCGGCCAGGCTGTGCGAGAGCGCATAGCGTGAAGCCGTGGCCTGAACGTCGGACTGCGCGGGGGCCCAAGTCGTGCGTTCGGGGGCGCCGCCCGCCAGGTAGGCCAGAATCCGCCGGTCGTCGCCTTCGATGTCGTCGAGTTGGCCGGGTCGCAATTTGAGGGGCTTGCGCTTGCCCCACTGACCGTTGGAACGGCGCTGCCGCTGCGACGTCTGAATAATGAGCTGCCTTTTTTCGCGTCCCTGCGCCAGGTCGAATTCGTAAATGATCTCCCGTTCGCGCGCACCGGCCCCCGTCGTCGCCTCGACGTGCATCTCTTCGCTGAGCTTCTGCAACTGCGATTTCCAGCCCGCGGCCAGGGGCGCCAAGACGGCGCTGATGCGCGCCGGCCGCGACTGCGGCGGAATGTAGACGTCGCGATTGGAATCCTGCTCCCAATAGTCGTCAGAGGGAAGCGTCTGCTCGAACTCGGCGGTGAAGGGGGGGATATGTCCCGGCCGAATCGACCCTGCCACGAGTCCGCCCGCGTCGACCGCCAGAATCGTCGCCCACAAATGCTTGCAGGTCGGATTCGGACGGTCCCCTTGAGAGCACGCGCAGTGCATGCGCAGCTCGGAAGCTTCGCGCGTCAGTTGGGTCTGATAGTCGATGCCGTCCGAAACGACCGCGAAGACGTTTTCGGGAGTGACCCGCGTGATCGAAACCCGCTCGGCTTTCAGGTAGGCGGCGCCCCGAAAACGGATATCACCGCGAAACTGCCCCTCTAAGACTTGCGCCAACGTCATTAACAGGTCGATCCGTCAGAAATTGAGGCGTGCGCCGGGGCCGCGGGCGGCACTTTGATCGGCGAAAAATGCGAAACGCCAATTATAGAAAGTGCACGGCGTAAATTGAACAGCGGCCATCAGCAAAAAGAGAAATTGCGCCACTGCCCGCAGGCTACGACTTCCTGTCATGCAAGTCGTTTGCTCAAACGGCCAACAACCTCCCCACCTGACGAGACCCACGCATCCTCTTGATTGACGCAGATTCCCGATGCGATTATTTTTCGGCCGAAGAGACGGCAGGCGGTTCCTGCTCGGCCTGCTCTGCCTTCTCGGCATGAATCGCGGCGTGAACCTCGCTACGGTGGACGGGAACTTCCTTGGGCGCCTGGATCCCCAGCCGGACCTTGTCGCCCCGGATTTCCACCACCGTGACGACAATGTTGTCGTCAATCACGATGCTCTCGTTCTTTTTGCGCGAAAGAACCAACATTACCAACTGTTCTCCAAACTATTGCGGGAACGACACGTCCGGCCGCGGGGGTGATCGCAGACGATCCAGCATGACCCCCTTTACGCTCTTTCCCTGTTGCCTGGCGAGCTTTCGGACAGGCTACAATGGATTGTAGGTCCCCAGAAAAGCAGGGTCAAGATGATATCTGTTGCATTCTACCGCAGATTTCCGGGGTTTGTACGAACGTGTCAACCATTGATCCAAAGCCTGGCCCCCACGAAGAGGACGCGGAAACGTCGCCTGACATGTGGTATAAGACAAATTATAGCAAGGTCTTGCGACGATTCTGCAGTATTTGACCCTGGGTCTGGTATGGCCCCGGCAAGTTGGGCGATCAGCGAAGTGAGCGCCATTGGGATACTCGGTCAGGGCCATCGCTGGCGTCGGCTGTGAACCATGCTGATACAGCCAATGACCAATTCTGAAGCGTCCGATGCCCAACGTCAGGCAGACGCTCTGACCCTGCCACACCCCGTCTCTCTCGCTGAGTCGGTCGATTTTAGCGTCACGCGGCCGCGGGATTGGCGCTCGTGGGTGGCAGGCTTTTGCGGAGGTTTTCCAGATAGGGTGCGCGGATGATGCCGCGTTCGGTTATGAAGGCGGCGATCAGGTTTGCCGGAGTGACGTCGAACGCCGGATTGTAGACGTCGATTCCGTCGGGGGCGGTCTGCCGCCCGAAACCGTGGGTGACTTCACGCGGGTCGCGGTGCTCGATCGGGATTTCGTTGCCAGAGCCGATCGCCAGGTCGAATGTGCTCGACGGGGCAGCCACATAAAATGGGATGTGGTGATGCGCTGCCAGAACGGCCACACTATACGTTCCGATCTTGTTGGCCGTATCGCCGTTGGCGGCAATACGGTCAGCCCCGACGATCACGGCCTGGACACGACCTTCGCGCATGACCTGCGCCGCCATCGAATCGCAAATCAACGTGACCGGAATGCTTCGCTGTTTGAGTTCCCACGCCGTGAGCCGCGCGCCTTGCAGCAGCGGCCGCGTTTCATCGGCATAGACATGCACTTTTCGTCCGGCTTCGGTGGCCGCGAAAATCACGGCCAGCGCCGTGCCGTAGTCGGCAGTCGCCAGGCCTCCCGCGTTGCAGTGGGTGAGTACGCCTTGGCCGTCGCTGAGCAAGGCAGCGCCGTAGCGACCGAGATCGCGGCAGGTCCGGCGATCTTCCTCTTCGATGGTCCTGGCTTCCTGGAGCAGGCGGATCGCGACGTCCCGCGGCGACAGCTTGCCGCGGACAGATTCCCCGACGCGCCGCATACGATCGAGCGCCCAGAACAGATTGACCGCGGTCGGCCGGCTGCTGGCCAGATACGTGAGCACCTCGTTCAGTCGGCGGTACAACTCGGCTTCGTCGGCTGAAGCGGCAGTCTGGATGCCGACGCACACGCCATAGGCGGCCGCCACGCCAATCGCCGGCGCTCCGCGGACACGCAATGTTTTGATCGCTTCCCAGACGATTTCGACAGTGGGGCAGGCGATTTCCCGGAATTCGGTGGGGAGCAACGTCTGGTCGATGAGGACGAGATGCCCCTCGACGCCTCCTTCCCAACGCAGGGTTTGAACAGCGGCAAGACTGGCGGCAGACGTGGTCATGCGATTCCCTTCTGAAGAATGATCCTGGTGCCTGCCTGTAATTTACCGGTTCTGGCGATCCGGCGGCAACAGTTCGCGACACTTTCCATGAGACGGACCGTGTCCGTAGGATGGATTAAATCCACCTGAAAATAACACCAATCTTCTTCGAGTCACCCGCTCGGATCACCCGGTTTTGCGTTTTCGTTTCCAGGCCGGGGTCGAAGAGGCGGCCGGCGGCTCGGTCGGACGGTTGTCGCGGCCCATGTCCTCCCAGATGCGGTCGCAGATTTCCCCGTATTCTTCCAATGATTCCTCGTTTTTTGCGTTCGCCGTCGCCGAGGCTGCCGGCAACGCGGCTGGACGGTCATCGCGCCCTATTTCCGACCCACTGTGGTCACTGATTTCCTCGTATTTGTCCAATGATTCCTCGTTTTTCGCACTGCCCGTTCTGATGACCGGCCGCCGCGACGCCGTGGCCGGGTCATAAGTCAGCCCCGATGCGATCGACCTTGGCAGGTGCGAGCCGGGAAACTCGTCCACGGGGACTTGATCCCCGGCATTCGCCGCTGCCGCTGGTACGTGAGTCTTTCCTCCGTTCCGTTCGGCCTGCCGGGCCTGGTCTTCGTGAAATCGGTCGAGCAGCAGTTGACGCT
>DASYAR010000613.1:0-5854 GCA_036501235.1 Planctomycetaceae bacterium | reverse complement strand
AGATCATTCGTGCCGTGACCAGCGCCGATGGTTACGAGCGCATCAAGAAGCAAACGGACTACGATGCGGGCGGCATCGGCGCGTACAGCGTGGCGGTGTTCGGGACGCCCGGCAGCGGCAAGTTCGAATGGGAGCTGACGGGCCGGCATCTCACGCTACGGGCCGACGGCGACAGCGTCGACCAGGCTGCTTTCGGTGGCCCAATCATCTACGGGCACGGTGTTGAAACGCCCAAGGACAACCTGTTCCACTACCAGACGAAACAGGTCAACGAGGTGTTCAAAGCGCTCGATGCGAAGCAGACGGCGCAGGCCCTCGTCAGCAAGGCCCCGAAAGAAGATGCCGTGTTGCTGCAAGGTGACGCCGGCAAGTTCCCCGGGATTTCCATCCGCGAATTGAGCTCCGACCAGAAGCAGCTCGTTGAATCGACGCTCAAGGTGCTGCTGGCTCCGTACCGGCAAGAAGACGTCGACGAGGCGATTGCGATCATGAAGTCGGGCGGCGGACTCGATAAACTGCACCTGGCGTTCTACCAGCAGGACGACTTGCACGACGACAAGGAATGGGACATCTGGCGTGTGGAAGGCCCCTCGTTTGTCTGGCACTTCCGCGGCGCTCCGCACGTGCACGCCTACATCAACATCGGGACAAAAATCAGCTGATGCTGTCGCAGCGATTCAACCCGATGAGCCGGTGGGATGAACCCATCGGCTCATCGGGTCATTTGCCTTCGTCCCTCCGAGTTTGACCCGCCTCTCCGATGCCGCGATTCTCAGCCTGTTCGTGCGCGTTCCTGACGGCCGCGATGGTTGTCGTCTCGACGGCCGCCAGCCACCTTGCGGCACAACCCGCCGACGATGCGCTCGCGGGGCGGTTTACCACCGAGGTCTTGCCGGTTCTTAAGAACCATTGCGTCAGTTGCCACGGCGCTGAAAAGCCGGAGGCAAAACTCGACTTGAGCGGTTTCCAGACCGAGGCCGATGTCCTCAAGAATCCCCGCATTTGGGAGACCGTCGCCGAACGCCTCGAGGCACAGGAAATGCCTCCCGAAAAGGCGCCGCAGCCGATGCCCGCCGCTCGGCAGGCGGTCGTCAAGTGGATTCGCGAATGGGGCGATCGCGAGGCGAATCGGAACGAGGGAGACCCAGGCCTGGTCCTGGCACGGCGGCTCAGCAATGCCGAGTACGATCATACGATTCGCGACCTGACTGGGGCCGACATCCGGCCGACGCGCGAATTTCCGGTCGACCCCGCGAACGAGGCCGGGTTCGACAATTCGGGCGAATCGTTGACGATGTCGCCGGCCTTGCTCAAAAAATACCTGGAAGCGGCGCGGTTCGTAGCCGATCATGTCGTGTTCAAACCCGAAGGCATTGCCTTCGCGCCCCATCCCGTAGTCGCCGAAACAGATCGCGACAAATACTGCGTCCGTCGAATCGTCGATTTCTACAAGCGGCACCAGGTCGATTATGCCGATTATTTTTTTGCCGCCTGGCGATATCAGCGCCGGGAAGCGTTGGGACAACCAGGTGCGACGTTGGGCGATATCGCCGCGGCAAATCGGCTCAGCGAGAAATACCTGACCACCGTGTACACAACACTCGTAAACTTCGCGTCCAAATCGGGCCCACTGGCTCAGGTTCTGGATGCCTGGCGAGCGCTGCCGGCCGAGGTGCACGATACCGCAGCCGTCCGCGCGGCGTGCGCGCAATTGCGAGACTTGGTGTTGCGCCTGCGCAAAGAGGATTCGCCCCAAGTCCCGAAAATGCATGTCATCGGCATTTCTGACGGCAGCCAACCGTTCGTCTTGTGGAGGAATCGTCAACTGGCTGACCGACGAATGAAATCGACTGGGCCAGACGCCGATGCCGGCGACCTGGCGGCATTTTGCCGCGTATTCCCGGATGCCTTCGTCGTTTACGATCGTGCGCCCTATTTTGATCCCAAGGCAGCCGGGCAGGGACGGCTGCTGACGGCCGGCTTTCATTTGATGCAGGGTTATTTTCGGGATGACGGACCGTTGTGCGAACTGGTGCTCGACGAGGCGGAGCGGCGCGAGATCGACTCACTGTGGGACGAACTCAATTTCGCCACGCTGGCGCCGCTGCGACAGTACAAGGACTTCATTTTTTTCGAGCGTGCCGAGCCGCCGCGGTATATGCTCGAAGCGCGGTTCGACTTTGCCCGTGCCGAGGACAAGGATTCCGTTTCCGCCGCCAAGATCGAGCGTCTGCACGAAGCGTTTCGCGATAAGGCCAAAACGATCGGGGCCAATGAACAGGCTTTGGAGGCGATCGACGCTTACTTCACGAACATCTCGAACGAGATCCGCTGGGTTGAAAAGAACCGCGCTGCGGCTGAACCCGGTCATCTGGCCGCGCTGGTGCAATTTGCGCGGCGCGCCTATCGCCGGCCGCTTTCGTCCGACGAACGCAACGACCTGATTGCATTCTATGGGCGCCTGCGTGAGCAGGACGGGTTGACCCACGAAGAAGCGATCCGCGATTCGCTGGCGAGCGTGCTGCTCTCGCCATATGTCTGTTACCGTTTCGATCTCGCAGCCGCAGCCGCGGGCCCCCGGCCTTTGTCCTCTTTCGATCTGGCGAGCCGGCTGAGTTACTTTCTCTGGTCGAGCATGCCCGACGACGAATTGCTGGCTCGCGCCGAAGCGGGCGATCTGGTGGAGCCCGCAGTGCTTGTCGCGCAGGCGCGACGCATGCTTCGCGACCAGCGAATTCGCGGCTTGGCCGAAGAATTCGCCGGGAACTGGCTCGACATTCGACGATTCGAAGAGCACAACGCGGTCGACCGCGAACGCTTCCCGAGCTTCACCAATGAACTTCGCGAGGCGCTGTACGAAGAACCGGTGCGGTTTTTCTGCGACGTCGTGAATGAAAACCGACCGATTACCGATCTGTTGTACGCCAACCATACGTTCGTCAATCCGGTCCTGGCGAAGCACTATGGGATGGCTGTTTCCGACTTGGCGCGGCACGAATGGGTTCGAGTCGACAACGCGCAGCGCTATGGGCGTGGGGGACTGCTCACGATGGCGGCCTTCCTCACGAAGAACGCGCCCGGATTGCGGACGAGCCCCGTGAAGCGCGGCTATTGGGTGGTCCGCCGTTTGCTGGGGGAGCACATTCCGCCCCCTCCACCCGAAGTCCCCGAGCTTCCGAAAGACGAAGCCACGCTGGGCGAGCTGACGCTGCCGCAACTTCTGGCCCGGCATCGCGAGCACAAAGCATGTGCCGGCTGTCATCAGCGATTTGACGCAATCGGCCTGTCATTCGAAGGATTCGGACCGATCGGCGAGCGTCGCGACCTGGATCTGGGCGGTCATCCCATTGCCAACACGGCGATGTTCCCGGACGGCAGCGAGGGAACTGGGCCGGAAGGACTACGCCGGTATCTGCACGAGCGCCGCGAATCCGAGTTCATAGACAGTCTGTGCCGCAAACTGTTGAGTTTCGCCCTCGGGCGAACACTCTTGCCTTCGGACAGGGCGTTACTGGAGAATATGAAGCAGGGACTGGCGGAACACGAATACCGATTCGGCAGCCTGGTGGAAACGATCGTCACGAGCAAGCAGTTTCTGAATAAGCGTGGGAATGACTGAGGACTGATTCATGGCGAATCGGGACATTGAACGAATTCGCGATGCAATTCTTGACCAACGATATATCCTCACGGAACACGCCTATGATGAAATGGCGGAAGACAATCTGGACGTGTTGGACGTCGAGCGGCAATCCTGACGGGCGAGATTGATGAAGTGCTGACTTTGGATCCACGAGGGACCCGCTATGTTGTCATTGGCAATGCGACTGACCAGCAAACGCCGGTTGGAGTCGTTGTCCGATTCGTTGAGCGCAATCAGCTCTTGATTATCACGATTTACGAGATCAAGTGAGGCTATTCGAATGTATGATTTTAGGTGTGAACACTGTCATGGGATGGTGCTCGAGCGACGTGCTGCCAGCGAAGCGCTGCGTCACAAGGGGAAGTTTGTGATCCTCGAAGATGTACCGATTGGTGTTTGTGAGAAATGTGGCGCGCGGTATTTTGATGCTGCCGTCCTGCGGCGTGTTGCCGAGATCGGCCGTGGCACAGTGGTGGCGCAGAGAACAATCGAAGTTCCTGTCGACCGTTACGCGCCGGCATGAGGCCTCGAAACGACGCGCCGTCTTCACTGCATGCATTGGAAGACCAATCACATGTCACATTCAACCGCTCAATTCAACCGCCGCACGATGCTGCAGGGGGTTGGCGTCGCCATGGCGCTCCCCTGGCTCGAATCGATTCCGGTATTTGGAGGTGAGCCTATCCCGGCCGATGGCGCGGCCGCGTTTCCCAAGCGATTCGCCGCCATGTTCATGGGCAACGGCATCAGCCCCAATAACTGGTCGGCCAAAGGAGCCGGCGCCGAGATGGAGTTGAGCAAAACGCTCGAACCGCTCGCTCCGTTCAAATCAGAGCTCAATGTGATTTCGGGGCTCTTCAACAAGAACGCCACCGGCGTCGGCATCCATCCGGGGCAGACCGGCAACATCCTCTCAGGTGCGGCGCTGCAGAAAGGGGCCGTTCTCAAGGGGGGGATCAGCATGGACCAACTGCTGGCCAACCGTTTCGAAGGCCAGACGCCCCAGTCGAGCATCGTCCTCGCCTGTGAACAGCCTCTTACCGGCTACCACGAGACCAATTTCTCGATGGCCTATAGCTCGCACATCTCGTGGCAGAACGCCAATTCCCCCGTCCCAACCGAAGTCTATCCGTCGTTGGCGTTCGACAATCTGTTCGACAACCAGGGAAGCAAGCGGACGACAAGCATTCTCGATCGCGTCGCCGAGCACGCAGCGCACGTCAGCCGCCAGGTCAGCCGCAGCGATCGGGTCAAGATCGACGAATACCTGACCAGCGTCCGCGAGGTCGAGAAGCGGGTCGAACGGACGCGAGCCGCGAAATCCATCGCCGACGATCGCGCTGCCGATCGTGGTCGCCCCACCCTCGCGATGCCTCGCCCCGAAAACGGGCTTCCCGAGGACGTTCGCGAGCACATGCGGCTGATGTGCGACATCATCGCCATGGCGTTTCAGACCGACAAAACGCGCATCGCCACGCTCTTGATGTGCCGCGACCTGTCGGGGCTGATTTATCCCTTCATCGACGTCCGCATGTCGCACCATGCCGCATCGCACAGCGACAATTCAGCCGCCTACGAACGGGTGTCGCGGTTCTACGTCGGACAGTTGGCGTATCTGGCCGGGCGGCTGGCGGAAATGCCCGAGGGAGAACAGTCGGTCCTCGACCATTCGTGCCTGATGTTCATCTCGAACCTGTGGTCGGGAAGTGCGCACGACTCCAGCAAGGTCCCGCTATTGACGGTTGGCGGATTGGGAGGCACGCTCGAAACGGGGCGCGTCTTCGATTACGCGGGCGCCGGCGACGACAATCGCAAATTGTGCAGCCTGTATCTGTCGCTGATGGACCGGATGGACGTGAAGCTCGACGAATTTGGCGATGCGAAGACGCGATTGGCGGGATTGTGACGCGATCTGAAAATCCCTCCGGAAAAGTCTCCATTTGGCCAGGAAGCGTCCGTCAAACGCCTAAGTCGTCGACAAAGCTCTTCTCTGGCGTAATCTCGTCAGCAGGGATGCAAAGCTGTTCCGAGATGATTTTGACGAGCATGTTCATCACGTCATCGCGTCGGGCCGCTGGATATCGGGCAGTTAACACTACAGCGCACTTTGAGTTTTCACTTCGGATCACATCTGGGCAATTGAGAAAGACGAATGCCGAGTTTTCGGAGTTTCTTCTTTCGGCGTTTGGCGTGGCTGCGGCGCGCGGTGGC
>DASYAR010000612.1:0-18070 GCA_036501235.1 Planctomycetaceae bacterium | reverse complement strand
GAGGTGTTTGGTGTTTGGTATTTGGTGTGTAGGGTATCCTGAACGCAAGTTAGGGTAAACCCAGCCTCGCTCTGCTCGTCAAGGGCGAGTGAAGATCCTGCACGCGCATGGCGACAAGGACGCTTTAGCCGAGATTCATGTCGCTCGACACGCCGCCGGCGGCGGGGAGGTAGCATTTCTGGACGTAGTCCATCACCATGCGATCGGCGCTGAATCGCCAACCCAAAGACCGCATCGAGCGCTTCATCTGGGCCAGCCATTTCGCGGGAAGACCGCCGGGGTCGCGGTCGTAATAGAGCGGCACGACCTCTTTCTCGAGGACCCGATACAGCGACTCGGCGTCGCGCTCGTCCTGGACGTCGTTCGACGTGTGCGAGTCGCCGGCGCCGATTGCGAAACCGTTGGTGCCGTCGTACGCCTCGGCCCACCAGCCGTCGAGAATCGACAGATTCAGACCGCCATTGAGCACGACCTTCTGCCCGCTGGTGCCCGATGCTTCCAGTGGGCGGCGCGGCGTATTGAGCCAGACGTCAACACCCTGCACCAGGTTCCGCCCGGTTTTGATGTCGTAGTCTTCGACGAAGACCACCTTGCCCAGAAACCGTTTGTCGCGAGACAGTTTGGCGATCTGCTGCAGGATCTGCTTGCCCGGCTCATCTTGTGGATGGGCCTTGCCGGCGAACACGAACTGCACAGGACGCCGCGGGTCGTTGACAAGGGCGGCGATACGGTCGATATCACGGAAAATCAGGTTGGCTCGCTTGTAAGTCGCAAAGCGGCGGGCGAAGCCGATTGTCAGCGTGTCGAGGCTGAGCGCCCGACGATATTGCTGCACGACCGAGCTCGGCTCGTGCCGCAACTCTCCCAGCCGCACCAGGTGCCTGCGGACGAATTCGAGCAACTCGTACTTGAGGGTTTGGTGCGTCTCCCACAGCTCGCCGTTGTCGATCGTTTCGATCGGCTCCCATGTGTCCGGTTCGCCGGTCCGGCGCATCCAGTCGATGGCGAGATGACGGTCGAACATCTGGCGCATGGGGGTGGCCAGCCACGACAGCACATGAATACCGTTGGTGATGTGGCCAATGGGAACTTCGTCGGCCATACGCCCCGGATACAGGCCCGTCCACATGGCGCGCGACACCTGCCCGTGCAGGGCCGCGACGGCATTGCGGCGGCGCGACATCTTGATCGCCAGCACCGTCATACAGAATTCTTCGCCGTGGTTGAACGGATCAACCCGCCCCATTCCAAGCAGAGCGTCGTATGACAGTCCCAGTTCTTCCCGCAAGGGGCCGAGGTGTTCTTCGATGAGGTCGGCCGAGAATCGGTCGTGCCCGGCGGGGACGGGAGTGTGGGTGGTGAAGACGGAATGCGGGGCGACGCGATTGGCCGCCTCGTGAAAATTAATGCCGTCGGCCACCATCCGCTGCCGGGCGACCTCGAGCGCCGCGAACGCGCTGTGGCCTTCGTTCATGTGAATCACGCCCGGATGAATCCCCAGCGCCCGGAGGGCGCGGAATCCCCCCACGCCCAGCAGCAATTCCTGCCGGATGCGAACGCGACGATCGCCCCCGTACAGCCGCGCCGTCAGCCCGCGGTCTTCAGGCCGATTGCCTTCGACGTCGGAATCGAGCAGCAGCAACATGCACCGCCCCACGGTGATGCGCCACACGCGGGCGCTGATCGTTCCCGAACGGGTGGCGATGGAGACGATCACCTGTTCTCCGTCGGGACCACGAGCCGCCTCGACGGGGAGCATCTCGCGGCGCGTCGACAGGTAATCTTCCTGCTGCCAGTCATCGTGGGTGAGCCGCTGGCGGAAATAGCCCTGATTGTAAAATAGTCCGATCCCGATCAGCGGCACCCCCAAGTCCGAAGCGCTTTTCACATGGTCTCCGGCCAACACTCCCAGGCCGCCTGAATAGATCGGAATCGATTCGTGCAATCCGAACTCGGCAGAGAAATAGGCCACGGGGCGCGAGCGGAGCACGCCGGCAAACCGAGAGCCCCACGTTTTGTTCGATTCGAGATAGTCTTCGAGCCGGTGGCAGGCGTTCTGGATGCGGCTGTGGAGCACGTTTTGGGCGATCCGGCCCGAGAGCGCCTCGAGCGAACATTCGGCCAGGAGCGCCAGCGGGTTGTGGTCGAGATCGCGCCAACGGTTCGGTTCGAGATCGCGAAAGATGCTGACGGTTTCCGCGTCCCAGCTCCACCACAGATTATTGGCCAATGTCCACAGGCGATCGTGCGCCGGCGCGACGTACTGTTCCAGAGCGCGGACGGTGCTCACCAGCGGGCCGAGCTGGCCGGCGGCGGTCGTCAGCATCCGCATTTCGTCGGCGGCGAATGTGCGCGGGTCGACAGTCTGGACGACGATCACCCCTTGCAGCACGCCGCGATCGAACAGCGGCAATCCGAGAAACGAATGATACGGGTCCTCACCCGCATTGGGAAAATACTTGAACCGCGGATGCTGGAAGGCGTCGCTGACGGCAACAGGCTTCAGCTCCTGAGCCACCAGGCCGGCCAGGCCCTCGGTAAGGCCCATCCGCAGCGTGCCGACGCACTCGGGCCGCAGTCCGATCGTGGCGGCCAGCATCAAATTGAGCCGGTCGGGGGTGAGCAGGTACACCGAACAGACGTCGGTGCCAAAGCGTCCCTGAATCAGCCCGACGATCTTGGTGAGCGTCGCGGCAGGGGTTTGAGTTTGCGCAACGAGCTGGCTGATTTCCTCGAGGGCCAGCAGCAACGATGCTTCTTGTGCATCGTGGGACGAATCGACGGTGTTTTCATCTGTGGTGGCGGTAGCCATGATCGACCCTGTGTCGTGTGGGAACAGCTCAGGCGGCAGAAGAGCAATTTCAGGAACTGACCGCGATGCAGATTCATGGGCGGTACGCCTCTCAATGAGGAAACAGAGCGCAGCGCGAACGAACTTGCGGCCAGAAATGCCGCCAGAGCGAGCTTATGAGCAGTTTGCGTGCCGGGGTTATGACATGCGCCGCGAAGAGGCGAAGCCCGGAGAGGGGAATCGAAAAATGCCGTGTCGCGCAACTGGGCAACGGTGGAGTTTTCAAATAGACGCGATTCAAAACTCGCGAGCGAAAGTCCGCAGTGCTTAAACTTCAGGCATTCCGCGCAATATGGTCGCAAAATGAACCGAGTTCAAAGTTGAGCCTCACGGCAGGGACCCGCGAAGGCGCACCCCGGGAGGCGTCTACACCATCCCCTGAAACACGTCGGGGATGCGTTGCACGGTCCCCTGGCGGTCGAGGCAGGCGAGGGTGCTGCGGGCTTCGGTCAGCAATTCTCCGCCGCGATACAGACGATACTCGTGCTCGAGCTTGGCCGGCGTGACGCGGGCGATACGGGTTTTAAGCGTCAGGACGTCGTCATACCGGGCGGGTTTGCGGTATTTACACTCGACGTTGACGACGACCATGAACAGGCCGCCGTCTTCCATCGCGCGGTAGTTGCCCCCTTGCGAGCGAAGCAACTCGGTCCGTCCCATCTCGAAATACGAGAAGTAATGGCCGTGATGCAGGAAACCCATGGCGTCGGTTTCGCTGTATCGAACTCGGATCTGGATCTCGTGTTCGGCGACCATTTCAGGCTAAGTCCGCACGACCGAGGCCATTCCTGCGGCCTCGTAGGTGCGGCCGGCGTTGAAATCTTCGCCGGCCGCGTTGTCGAGGGCGATCTGATAGAGCCGGCGCCCCGCCGAAGTCGGGTAACGTCCGTCGATGCAGGCCTGGCACAGATGGTCGCGATGCTTATCGACGCAACGGGCGATGGCGTCAATGGGGAGGTAACGCAGGCTGTTGGCCCCCAGGGCCAGCGCCATGCGCTGCTCGATCGCCGGGGTCAATTCGTCCCCCTTCAGGAATTTGGGGGCGAACAGCTCGCTCACGGTCGACATGTCGATGCCGTAGAAGCACGGCGCCACGATCGGCGGGCAGGCCACGCGGACATGCACCTCGCGCGCCAATCCCCGCTCGCGCAGTTGCGAGATCAGCGCCTTCATCGTCGTCGAGCGGACGATCGTATCTTCCACCAGCAGCACCCGTTTGTCCTGCAACACTTCGGGCAGCGGCGTGTACTTGAGGCGCGCTTTATCGGCCCGGTTCTTGCTTTCGATGAACGTGCGTCCGACGTAGCGGTTGCGCATCAGCCCTTCGAGACAGGGAATGCCCAGCTTATACGCCATGCTGGCGGCGGCGGCTTTGGCCGTATCGGGCACCGGAACGACGATCGTATCGTCGTCGATGGGCACCGTCTCGACGCGGGCCAACTCTTCGCCCAGTGCCTTGCGCGTCAGATACACGCTGCGTTCGTCGAGCGTGCTGGCGACGTTGGCGAAGTAGATCCATTCGAAGAAACAATGCGCTTGCCTGGGGCTGGCGGCGAATTTCTTGATGGTCAGGACGCCGTTCTGAATGATGATGACGTGGCCCGGTTCCAGGCTCTTGATGGTCTCGCGGGCGAAACCGAGGTTCGCCAGGGCGACGCTTTCGCTGGCGGCGGCAAACAGCGGTCCTTCGATGGCATAACACAGCGGCCGGATTCCCAACGGATCGCGAGCCACGAACATGTCCCCCAGCGCATTCAGAAACACGATGTTATAGGCCCCGTCGAAGCGGTGCTCGAGCGTCGCCAGCAGCTCGACGATGCTCGGTTTTTTGTCCCCCGACAGCTCGCGGCAAATCGAATGCATCAGGATTTCGGTATCGGTCTCGCGGGCCAGGTGAAATTCGGCCTGCGACAGCAGCTCCTCCCGCAGCTCCGGGTAATTGGCAAGCTGGCCGTTGAACGCAAAACTGAACCATTTCGGCTTTTCGATGTGATGCCGCTCGAACGGCTGGGCGTAGCTGCGGTCGTCTTTTCCGCAGGTCGCATACCGTACGTGCCCGATGGCCGCCGGGCCGCTGTACCGGCTCATCAGCTTGTCGAACTCGGCAGCCTGATTGAGCTGGAAGACTTCGGCGACCGACCCGACTTCCTTGTGCGTGTCGATTAGCTGGTTGCGCTCGGCGTTGAAAGTTGTCATGCCAGCGGCAAGTTGCCCGCGATTCTGCACGTCCAGCAGCATCCGGGGCACCAGGCGGCTCGCCTGGTCCGGATCGGGGCTGGGCAACAGAGGGCTCACCCCGTGGTTCGGCAAATGGTAGATCGCCACGATGCCGCATTCATGATGCAGTTCAGCCATAATGCTTCTCGTGCTTCCGGGGAGAGGGAGGGAGGAGGGCCGCCGCGGGTTCTATCATAGTGCGTTCAATGGCCCGTTACCAAGGGTGGGACGAGGAATTCGCTGCGTGGGACAAAACGTGGGACAATTTCGTCGGGGGGCCATCCGAAAATCCGCCCTGAATTCTACGCGTGGAGAAGTGTGGCAGGGTCAGAGCGTCTGAATAAAACTGGAAATTGTGTGCATCGGGATCTTTCGATGGTTGTTTCCGCGAGGCTCACAGTTGTTGCCAGCGATGGCCCTGACCGAATGGCACGAACGGGCTCGCCTGGCTCGGAGTCCAACGCGTCGGGGCCATCGCTGGGCTTCTGGCTCCGGCAATGCAAACTCTCATGTGGCGCAGGATGCGCTGCGAGCGCTGGTATTTGGCCGACGCTCTGACCCCGCCACACACTCTCGGCCGCACAAAAATCTCACGCCGGAGCGCGATCCGCTCGCGAACCCTGCTGACAGAAACCAGCCTGTCGCCTATCATGCCGTCATGGCCGCCTCCGTCAACCTGGTTCGTCGCGAAATCATCGCCACGGCGAAAACTCTCGTCGTCAAAATCGGCACAAACGTGTTGTCGAAAGAAGACGACACGCTCGACGACAGCCGGTTCGAAGCCCTGGCCGCTCAAATACACGCCGTGCGCCAATCAGGCCGCCGGGTCGTGCTCGTTTCGAGCGGCGCGATCGGGGCGGGGATCGGTCTCCTGGGATTGCAGAAGCGTCCCGACGACTTGCCGCATTTGCAGGCGGCGGCGGCCGTCGGGCAAGCCCATCTCATTCATCGTTACGATGACGCGCTCAAAGCTTACGGATATCACGCCGCGCAGCTATTGCTGACGGCCAACGACTTCCGCCGCCGGGCGCGGTATCTCAACGTCCGAAATACATTGCGGACGTTGTTCGAATACAATGCCATCCCGATCATCAACGAGAACGACACGGTCAGTGTCGACGAAATCCGGTTCGGCGACAACGACCGGCTGGCGGCCTTCGTCACCAACCTGCTCGAATCGCCGCTGCTCGTGATCCTGTCGGTGATCGACGGGCTGTATAGCGGCGACCCGGCCGACCCTGCCAGCAAGTTGATCTCACTCGTCGAGAACTGGGATGAATCGCTGCTGGATCTGGCCACGGTCGCCAAGAGCAAGCGCGGGACCGGCGGGATGCAGAGCAAGCTGGAAGCGGCCCGCACGGCCACCGCCGTCGGTGAAAGCGTGATCATTGCCAACGGTCGCGAGCCTGACGTCCTCCCGCGAATCCTGGCGGCAGAAGAAATCGGCACGCTGTTTCTGGCCAAAGGAGAATCGATTCCAGCGTGGAAGAGGTGGATCGGCTATTCGCTCCCCCCGCGCGGGCGGTTTGTGCTCGACGACGGGGCCCGCAAGGCCATTGCCCAGCGTGGCCGGTCGCTCCTGGCGATCGGTATCGTGGAGATCGACGGCGATTTCTCGAAGGGCGAGGTCGTGTCGCTCGTCGATAAGAGCGGCGTCGAATTCGCGCGGGGCCTCACGAATTTCGGAGCCCACGATGCCCGGCGCATCGCCGGCAAGCGCACCGAGCAGATCGCCGAAATCCTGGGCAGCCTCCCTTACGACGAGGTCATCCACTGCGACAACCTGGTGGTGACGGCATAGCCGCCGTCCGGACAATTCAAGCGCCGGCGCCGCGATTGGCGGAAATGGCCGGCGGCAAAGTGGCGAAAACGGCGGAGGGGGTCTTGTCGACGACCTCGCGCTGGATCGCCGGCAGCGACAACAGGCACACGGCGCACGAGGCGTGCTCGCGAATGTATTGCTCCCAGGCGGGCAGACTGCCGCCATTTTCGACGATCGCCGGTGCGTCCAGCACGATCAGGTCGTAATCGTGCTCGAGCACCAGGGCCACGATGGCCGGCCCCGGGTCCCCCTGCACCGTATGGACGGTGATCTCGCGGCCGATCTTTTGTGCCCGATCGACGTCTTGCACGAGGCTCGCATTGTTCAAAATCGAACTTCCGCCCTGGGAAATTCCCTCCGGCTGATGGAGGGCCGACAGATGCACCAGATCGAACACCACGTCGGGGTCGAGCATCGTGAGCACGGCATCGAACAGATCGCGTGCATGAGACGTGTTGTCGTGCAGCATCAGGACGCTTCGCACGCCCACCCCCGCGGCGCGCAGCTCGGCCACGTTCCGGGCCTTGCGCTCGCTGATTCGCGGGATGCGATTTCCGCCTCCCACGTCGTAAAAGAAGTCCCAGGTCTTGCTCAACAGACGGATCGTCAACGGGGCTGCCACGCCGTCATTGATGTTGATCCAGTAGAACACCATCTGATCGAGCTGTTCTTCGGCGGTGAATTTGTTGGAAGCGCCGACGACCAGTTCCTGGACCCCCAGCGATTTGGCGGTATTCATGACGGCGAACAGGGGATTGTTCGTCGGCACGACCATAGGAGTGATGTGTTTGCCTGATTTCTCGGCCAGCTCGATCACGGCGGTCATCAGCTTGCGGTCGTAACGATCGAGCTCGGCCGTCGCTGGCGCCGCATCGCCGATCGGCGTCGTTTTGGCCGTCATCACGATCACATCGGTGGTTTCCGGATCGGTTTCCTCCAGCGCGCGCTGCAGCATGTACAAGTTCTGCGGCGAGCGAATCGCGACGAGCTTGCGGAAGGACTTGGTCGACCCGATCGTGTGGGCGGAGATTTCGGCCGACGAGCGTTCCGTGAATTGTTCGATGTGCTCGTGCGCGTTCCCCTTGTTCCCGTGGTGCGTGAATCGTTCGGTGATGACGAACACGGCCATCAAGATGCTCGAAAAGGTGAGCCCCCCGATGGTGGCCACTTCTTTTGTGAACAGGTTGATGACGGCGGTCGAGCCCAGCACGGTAAATACGAATAGCAATCCGAACGGGATCTCATAATCACCAATGCGAAAGTTCAACGGCACTTTGAATTCGCGCACGCGCTTGTCTTTGAACCGCAGCACGAGCATCGACACGGAATTGAAAAAGAAACTCCAGATGACGCCGAACGCGTAGGCTTCGCCCAACAGCACCATATCGCCCCCGCTGGCGATGATGGTAAAGAGTTGCAGGCCCACGATCAGGTACAAAATGCGGTGGGTCGTACCGTACCTGGGGTGCGGCTTCTGCAGCCGGTCGGGAAGCACGCCGTCTTCGGCGACGCGATTGAGGACGCCGTTCGAGCCGATAATCGACGTATTGACGGCCCCCGACAGGATCAGAAAACCGGCGGCCACGACGATCGCATTCAATCCGACCCGCAACGGCGCCGGACCGATCACATGCATGGCCAGGCCGCCCAGCAGATTGTCGGCGTAGTCTTTCATGCGAACTTCGTCGGGGATGATCAGCACCGCCAGGAACGATACGCCGGCCGTCAGAATCAGGCTGTAGGTGAAGATCACGAACGCCGCCTTCTGGAAGTTCCGCAGCTTGGGCGATTCGACCTCGCGATAGACCTGGGCCATGGTCTCTTCACCGCTCATGGCCAGGATCGAATGTCCGAAAGCCAGCATCAGTCCGAACATTCCGATCAGGCTGAGAGCGCTGTCGATGTGTCTCAGTCTTGCGGCCAGGTCCGGAAAGACCCGCGGCAGGAAGCCCAGCGGGTCTTCCTGGTGGCGAGTCAGTTTGTTCATCTTCGGTATCTCATGCCCCGCGTCATCGAGCTGCGGAATGAGCTTTCCAGTCGCGGCGTCGCGCTGCCAGACTTCGCGCATATCGCCCGTCAGGCGGTCCGGGGCCATTTCGACAGCCAGAACGACCTTCGGCGTCAGGTCGGGGATAATGGGAACATGATTGACCGGACCGCGGATGGCCAGAGTGACCCCGCACCAGACCAGCACGATCACCGCGACCACCGTGGTGAAGCCCATGATCCGCAATGCTTTGCCGCTCGATTCGTGAATGCCGATCAGATTCTGGCGAAAGAAATAAAGTGTGATGCTGACGGCGATCAGCACGGATCCGAATTGCTTGATGTTGCCTCGCAGCGCCTCGTTGACGGCCAATTGCGGGTCGATCAGGACCAGCAACTCGAGCACCCACCCGATCAGGTACTGACCGGCGGAACACGCGCTGATCGGCCCCGTGAGAATGTAATCGAACAGCAGTGCCGAAACGGCCGCCTTGGCCGGCATCCCCCCCAGCGCCTCTTTCACCACCCGGTACACCCCGCCGCGCACGAATAACGAGCAGCTTTCGATGTAGACGGCGCGCACGCAATAGCTGAACACCATGACCCCCATGATGTACCAGGGGGCGGCCGGTCCGATCGCCTGTTCGACGATACCACCGATATAGAACGCCGTGCTGGCCAGATCGCACAACACGACGGCCGCCACGCGCCAGTACGAGATGAAGCTGAACATCACGCTGCCGACGATGATCACCGGCGCTGCCTTGATTATCTTTCGCGCGGCTCCGCCCGCTGAGGAGGGCTGGCTCTCTGATCCTGCCATGAATTTTTCCTGTATGAACTTCGCGGGGCCCGCCGGGTCCTGCCGGTCTGCAATCCTGGCGCCGTTACGTCTGAATGCCGGTCGGGCGCAGCGCATGGCCCTGGGACCGAATGTTGCGCGCCGTAACGCGCTGTGAATGGATCGGCGTCAGCAGTCGGCCGACCTCAATATGCCTGGCATAAGTCTGCGGCCGATTTGTCGGCCGCGCGTGGGACAAGCGAGCCCTGATAAAACGACTTTCAACGAGGCCGGAACGCCAAGTTCCAACCCGGCCGACGGGGTTAGCTGTCGGGCTGGGGCTTGAAAGTGCCCTGGATCGTCGAAATGACCCTTCGCCCCGATAGTGCCGAGCAACAGGCACGTTGGTTCCCCCGCTCCCGCTTTCGCGGGATTAGGCGTCGTGGACACGATTGTAGCCATCTGGCGGTGCGATGCAATACTCTCTGCCGACCACGCGCTGGCGGGGGGCATTTGGTAATTCGGTGTGGTTCGACAAAGTGCCCCGGCTGCTTTTTAGGCAGCCGGGGCACTGCACTCGCAGTTTCTGCTCGTCGCACGAGATTATTGTGATTCAAGACCACTCGTCATCCGGCCTGAATCGGCGTCGTGTTTGCCGTACAGTGCCCCGGCCGCCGAATAAGCGGCCGGGGCACTGAGCCGAACGTCCCCCAATTAACGGATGCACCGCGCTGGCGGCGCCACCCTCCAGACGACCTGCGCAACGGCTGCCTGCGCGCCATCACTTGGCGACGGTGATTTTCAGCGTCGCCCGGCCGCCGCGATCCAGATGGATCTTCGTGGTGCTGATCTCGACTCCCGGCGGAAGTTCCGCGGCATCGATCTGGTACTCTCCTGACTTCAAACGGTGGCGGCCCGGTTGCAATGTCATGGCCTGGACCAGCTTGCCGCCCGAGACGCGAATTCCTGCGCCGTGCAGCACATCGATCACTTCCTGATCGGCCGCTTCGATCACGAACGTGCCATCGTCGGTCCCCATGGAAATGACGGCGGCCAGCGTCACGATGAGGCCGGACATCAACAGACCGAGAACGGCAGCCGCCCCCAGCAGCCGCCGACGTTTACGTGATGCCACCTGCGCGGCCGCGCGACGGATGGCAGAGGTTTCCGGCACAGCGGCGACGCGTGATCCGACCGCCGCGGGCTTGATTTGGGTGTCACGATCCGTGTTGCGCAGCGTTTGTGCCGCAGAGAACGCCGCCGGCACACGCTTGACGGCCGGCAGGTCGACCAGCAGTGCGGCCCGGGGTTGCCCGAAAGATCGGTCTTCAGTGAAACTCCCGCGTCCGGGAGTCGAGACGTCGATTTCGTGATTCGACAGGCCCGACGAGACGCACGACTCCAGGTCGGCGAGTAATTTTGTCATCGACGGATAACGATCTGCGGCCTCTTTGGCGGTCATCTTCCGGAAGACGGCTTCCAGCCATTCCGGCACGTCCGAGCGAACGGCGTGCAACGAGGGGACGGGCTCGAAACGATGCGCCATCATGCGCTTCATCACCGTGTCGCCGGCAAACAGCATTTGGCCCGTCAGCAGAAAATAAAACGTGCAGCCCAGACTGTAGATATCGGCCCTTTGGTCGGCGGACTTGGCGTCGAGCGCCTGCTCGGGGGCCATGAAATCGACCGTCCCCATGATGTTTCCGGCCTGCGTCAGGTTGGCGTCGAACGGAGAGGCCCCCAGCAGCGAATTCTCGAGCCGGGCCAGCCCCATGTCCAAGATCTTCACCACACCGTTCCTGGCGACGACCAGATTGGCGGGCTTGATGTCGCGGTGGACCACGCCTTCTCGGTGAGCGTATTCCATACCTCGCGCCGTCTGCATCAGGCAGCGCACGGCCATGTCGAGGGGGAGCGGTCCGACGCGCTTGACCGTTGTCCACAGGTCGTCTCCATCGACGTACTGCATGACCAGAATGTGGATGTCGCCGACCTGATCGGCATCATGGGCAGTGACGATGTTGGGATGCTCCAGGAGCGCCATCGCCATCGTCTCGCGACGAAACCGCTGCACGGCTTCGGCATCTCGCAGGGCGTTCGGGGAGATCATTTTGAGGGCCACTGTGCGCCCCATGAGGCGGTGCTCGGCCTTGTACACGGCCCCCATCCCGCCCTGGCTGATGAGACCCAAAATCGTGTAATTGCCGAGCACGGTTCCCGGCACGAGCGGCTGATAACGGTTCGGCGGACCGGCCGCCGGTGCGATCGACGGCGAGTCGATATCGTCCAGCCCTTCGATTTCCTCCGACACGAGCGAAAACTCGCCGACCAACGGACCGGCAGTCCCCCCGAATCCGTCGGGCTCGTCAAGAATTTCCGTGCCGCTGTGTTCTCTCGGACGTCCCCGGCCGATATTCGCAGCCCGTTTGGCAAACACTTCCTGAATCGTTTCAGAATGGTCCGGGAATCGGTGCCGATATTCGGCCAGGTGGGGTGACTCTCCCTGCTTCTCGCGGCATTCCAGTTCGACCGCCAGCAGCTCGCGCAAAAAGGTCGAAGGCTCCGCCTCGGGAACAGCGCTCAGAAACAGTTCGAGCCGGGGAGGCGCCGATCCCATCGCCGCCGCCCGCCAGGCCGCCTGAAAGACGGCGACCGCGCGGCTCGAGCGCGTAACTTCCCCTTTCCGTTCATTTTTCGGTGACGGTGACTTATTCATACTCGGCCCAGGCCCGGATCAAGCAACATCCATTGATCCATTTAACATAACCGGCACGACAGGTGAACACCACTACAGATCGGGTGCACTCGGACCAGCATGGGGATGACTCATTTCCGGTAAGTTCTGGCCACCCGGAAGCCAAAGTAATAGGCGTGGAGCCACGGTTCGAACCTGTCGCGGAGTGCAGACCGACTGTATGCCGGGGAAAAGTTGAACGCCCCGCCTCGCAGCACGCGAACCGTTCCGGTCGAAGGGCCGGTCGGATTGACGGCAGCCGCCGCGGAGTAATCGCCGTGCCAGTCCCAGCACCACTCCCAGACGTTGCCGTGCAGGTCGTACAGACCATACGGATTGGCGGCCAGCTCTCCAACCGGATGCGTCCGCTCGTTTGCGCTCATATTGGTCCAGGCGTGCCGGGGCAGATTCGTCTCGTTGTCGCCGAAGGACCAGCGCGTCGTCGTTCCCGCACGGCACGCGCACTCCCGCTCGGCTTCCGTCGGCAACCGATAGCCGGTCCCTCCCACGACGGCTACGTCATCACCGATACGCAAGTAGTAAGGATTCAGCCCCTCTTTTTCGCTCAACATGTTGCAGAAATTGACGGCGTCGCGCCAGCACACCGATTCCACCGGATGCTGGTCGAGATCGCTGTCGCGAACGGTGTCCTTGCCCGACCCGGTGAGCGAGAATTGCGAGGGATTAAACCCCATGACCTCCTGATATTGCCGTTGCGTAACCGGGTAGGTCCCCAGATAAAACGCCTTCGTGAGTTGCACGCGGTGCTGGGGGGCCTCGCTGCGGAAATGAGCTTGCCAGTTCCGATCCGTGGTGGATTTGACCAAAGCATCGACTTCCGCCTGCGGGCTGCCCATCAGGAACTCGCCGGGCGGGATCAACCGTTGCCTGATCCCTAATGGGCTGCTGATCTCGACTTCGGTCCCCAGGTGCTGAGCCCAGGCTTCTTGATGCGCCCGCGCCTGATTTGCATCGAACGGGGCGATCGCAAAGGGGGGCGGCGGAAGCGGCCTCTCCCCCAGAACCGTGTCGCCCTGGACCACTTGCACCTTGCCGGGCAGCAGCTGGACTGCGATCGTCACACTGTCCGCCCGGTTCAGATTGAACTTGTTCGTCTCAAAGTCCAGCTCGCCGTACTTAATCCGCAGGAAGTGCAGGCCCGGCTGCAACCTGATCTCGTCGGGCCTGGCCCCTTGAATCGTCGCGCCCTGGCCGTCGACGAGCGCCTCGATCTTGGGATCACCGATCTCGATCCACAGCGTTCCGTGATTCGTCTGCTGGAACAGCGCGATGCCAGCCCAAAAAATCGCGGCGATCCCCGCAGCGCCGGTCAGGAACAGTGCGGCGCGATGCCGTCCCGAGCCCGTCTGGAAGGGGCCGGCCACTCGACTTGAGGCAGGCGTGGCGATCGGGATGGTCGGACTGGTGGCTGATACCGAACCGGAAATTGATCCCTCGCTCGTCGTTTCCAGCACCTGCGGCGGCACTTGGTTCGCCGCCGCGGGCCGCCCCGACGGAACGATCCGTGTGGCCCCTGACGTCGTCGTGCCGCGCAGAAGCTCGTCCAGCCGGTCGTCTTCGAGATGCGCATCGCCTATGGCCGGTGGGGTCGTTTCGCCCGACCAGCAGGGCTCCAGCTCGGCAAGAACCTCGCTCATCGTCTGATAGCGGCCCTCCGGTTTTTTGGCCAGCATTTTCACAAAGACCGCCTCCAGGGCCGGCGTGACGCCGGCGCACGCTTTTTGCAGCGAGGGAATCGGCTGCTCCCGATGAGCCACAATCTTCTCGGTCACTGTGTCCCCGTCATAGGCCGCGCGCCCTGTCAACAAGTACCAGAGCGTAGCGCCCAGTGAGTAAATGTCGGCACGTTGATCGGCATACTTGGTGTTCAGCGCCTGCTCGGGGGCCATGTAGTCGATCGTCCCGATGATCTGGCCCGTGCCCGTCAGATCAGACTCCGATATATCGCCTGCCGAGAGGAGCCGGGCGATCCCCATGTCGAGGATCTTGACCGTCCCCTCGCGGTCCAGCAGCAGGTTGGCGGGCTTGATGTCGCGGTGAATCACGCCTCGGCTGTGGGCATATTTCAGCCCCCGGGCCGCCTGGACGACGCAACTGAGCGCCTGATCGAGTGTGAGCGGCCCATTCTTCGTCACCCAGGCCTTGAGGTCGCACCCCTCCACGAATTCCATCACCAGAAAATGAAGGCCATTGGCCTGGTCCGCATCGAAGGCGGTCACGATGTTCGGATGGTTCAGCTTGGCCGCAGCTTTCGCCTCCCGTTCGAATCGAGCCGCCCGCTCGTGTTCGTTGGTGACGCGGGCCGGCAAGATCTTGATGGCCACGATGCGGTCCATGCGGCGGTGGTGGGCTTTGAAGACCTGCCCCATGCCTCCCTGCCCGATTTTGTCCAGGATCGTGTAGTTCCCCAGGATGAGGTCTCGAGCCTTGCCAGCGTAACATTCCCGGACCTGGTACATCGTCAGCGCTTTGTGCTTGAAAAGCGCTCGACCCAGTTCCTGGGCGTCCTGCCGGCAGTGGGAAGGGAGCGCGTCGCGCACGGCCTGAAGCTCGCCGGGCGAGATGAGGCCGTTCACTTCGAGGCCCTTGACAAATTCTTCGACGGCGACCGCCATGGATTGCTGAACGAGTCTATCCCACTGCAATGATATTGTCGGCTGCAACGTCGATCTTCCGATCGCGCTCTGACCTCGCCACGCGCGCGTTCTTCAGGACGACGAACTGGTCTCCGCAGGTCAGCCCGGCGCTACTGCTTCTTCACCGTAGCTAATCCGACGTCGATGTACTGCCCGCCGCCGGTCTGATGACAGTGAATTGCGATGCGGTTCTTTCCCGGCTTGATCGCCTTCACCGCCTCTGTCGACAGGGGCCGCGTGTCATACTGCACCGTGTATCCTGTAAACTGGGCCGCCAGAGTCCCGTTGACGAAGATCTCGGCGTCTTCGTCGTGATGAATCAACCAGTGCAGCTTCTCGGTTTCGACATTGTTCAACTCGACGTCGCGGATGAGCCAGATGTCGCCTTCCGACCAGGTCGTTCCAATGGCAGATCCGGGAGTTCCCGCCGTGCCGAACCCGGATTTCCCCTGCTTCCAGCCTTTCGGTTCGAACGTCGCTGCCGACCAGCCATCGTCCGGTTTTGACGTCGTATAAAACCAGAGACTGGGCTGCGTCGCCGCAGTCGCCAGCACCTCGGCGATGACGGGTGGCTGGGGCATGGCCGCCCAATTCCGGGCTTTCGTCTGGTCGCGCGAGGCCCATTTCTTCCACACGTCGCCATTATAAAGCAGCTGCGCAAAGACGCCGCCGACCACCGGCCGCGCCGTAAAGCCGACTTTGCGGGCGCTTTTCGTCTGATACCAGTCAGTCAGCGGAGACCGATCGGGAGTGTGATTGATGAACGCCAGCACTGGGTCGAGCAGCGCGGAAAAATCATCTCGGTCCTGCGTCAGCGTGGCGGTCCAAGTGATCCAGTCGAGCTTGGTGTAGGACTCGCGATTGTCCAGAGGGAGTCCATACTGATTCTGGATCTTGCGATAGTAGGCCAGCTCTTTCTTCGCGACCGACGGCGGAAACAAATTGAGTTCCAGGATTCGGTCCCAGATCAAATTGTATTTCTGACTCCAGCTCCCCTGGCGGTCGAACGCCAGCCGGTAATGGTCGCCGTCGTCGGCCGCTTCCATCCAGCGTTTGACGAATGAGCGGGCCAGGGTAAAGGCTTGCGCCGCTTTCTCGCTTTCGCCGCGCATCTCGCACAGCCTGGCGTAGGCCCCGATCGCGCAAATGGCCTTCGCGCTCAGGTTGACGTTGTGCGCGAGATGCCCCGCAAAATCGTCGGTGCACAGTTGATTCTCAGGATCGAAGCCCTTTTCCATCAGATACTTCGCCCACGTTTCAATCTGTTTCCAGTACAGATTCGCAAAACCGGGATGGCCTTCCATCCGGGCGATCGCGGCCACCAGGATCAGAATGTTGCCGCTTTCCTCGACCGGCATCTGATTTTCTTCGGTCCGTTCGCCGCCGCCGTAAACCTGCCCGTTGGCAAGTGGATACTGCCCGAGGTCGTGCGGGGCGAAAGGAAATTTCCAGCGGTCGCTGGCCGCGTAATTCAGGAACGGCACCAGAAACGACTTGGCCAGCGACGGGCCGAACAGCAGAAACTGCGGCGCCATCGGGTAGAAGACGTCGGACGTGGCAATGCACCCGTTCGAATGATTTTCTTTGCTGAACTGTAACGGCTGCCCGTTCGCATCCGCCACAAACTTTCCGGCGGCCAGGCACTGACGGTAACAGAGCGCCCCCAGTCGGGCGTAGTTCTCGCCTCCCGCGTTGCGTAAATCCGACATCAGCTCTTCATCGAACGACCGGCAGCGTCGCGACAGGTCGTCATAGGCCTTCGCCGCCGATTGCAACAGGTCGACTGCTTCCCAGCCGTTGCGCCGCCAGTACGGGCGCAGGTTGTCTTTCATGTACTGGATGGAATACAGGTCGTCATAAGCGAGCATCAGCCAGCGCGAAGTCTCCTTGTCGGCGACCGACCCCAGATCGAAAGCCAGCCTGTGTTCCTGCCATTGCGGCTGCTGCGTCAGGGGAGCGGAAAGATACAGGTAGCCCCAGTCGATCCGCAGATCATCACCACTCCGCCCCAGGATCGTTTGTGATTGCGACCCCACCGCGACAGTCGACAAACCGCCGATCGCCGGCGTCGACCACACCGTCTTTTGCGCGGGCTCGTTGACGGCAATCTCAGCCGCGGCGTCAAACATGATCGACACGCGGTGCGCCCGCCGGTCGACCGACCGGACGGCGTACGTGACGTACGTCACGGGCCACGACAGCAGTTCGATGCTCTCGGGCAGGCTTGGCGTCATGAACGTGAGCGTGAGAGCCACTTCGTCCGATGCAAATTCATAGATCGTGCGCGTCGGCCAGACGGTGACGCTCTTCTGGGGCATGGCGGGGACGGCCGCCGGCTCGGCTCCCATCAGCCGCAACACCTTCCCGTCGATCGTGATCGAACTGCTTAACCGCTGCGGTTTTCCGGTCCAGTGCGTCGTCGCCACATCGGTCAGCCGGTCCGCCTGCGACCAGATGCTGAAATACGGGTCGCACGCGACCAGCGGCACGGCCGGGGGGCGAATCGGAACCTGGCCGAACGCCCCATTCACGACGAACAGCGACATCAGGCCAATCAAGAATGCTTTCACGAAGACGACTTTCTAAAGGAGTGCGGAGGGGGAACGATCGAGCGACGATTAGTCGACGGTCGGAAATGATTCACGCGGCGACGAGCGTAACCGCAGCTCAGCCAATGTACGACGAGAGCAACCGGCACCGCAAGCAATTGGCGTCAATAAATTCTTCGCGCCGCGCGCCGACTCACTCCCTTCGTAAGGGGGAGCAGGGAGGGGTGGTGCAGCGATTTATTCGCCCCGCGCGCACCCGTCGCTTCTTCTCGTTCCCAAGCTCCGCTTGGGAACGCACGTAAGGAAGCTCTGCTTCCCGTGTCGCACCCACTGGAAAAGTCCTTCCCGTGCCCGATTGACATGGCGCGGGACAACGAGTCAGTCTGATGTGGCCTTGCGCGAAGCGGAGCTTGGGAACGAGTCAAACGACGGCACACGCGTCAACCTGTTGACATAGGCCGCGGCTAAGAGAC
>DASYAR010000611.1:0-8706 GCA_036501235.1 Planctomycetaceae bacterium | reverse complement strand
CGGCCATCATATCGACGTCATCAAGCTCATCCCGACCCTGGTCCTCACCGAGGCCGACGTCGACCATCTGGTGCAGGCGTTCGATCAGGTGCTCGCGGCCAGCCACCGCTTCCCCGGACCGATCTGGGAGCTCGGCAAACGCTTCGCCGGCTCGGCATTCGGAATCGGCGGGTGAAGCTTCGGTTCAATAGACAGTTATCGTGACGACGAGCAATTTGAAATAAGGCAATTGACAGAGAATTAACCGCAGAGAATGCGGAGGGCGCAGAGATAGTTTGGGAGACAGTGGCTGAACGGAATCCGGACTTGGCCCGGCGGCGGTGATTCGGTATGGTGGCGGCGCTTTGGAACTGATGGAGTTGCTGTTGCAGAAGTTTTTGCGGATCGCGAAATGAACCTGCATCAATAAGACGACGGAGCGCTGAAATGATGACGGATCGCATTCGACGCAAGGTTGGGATGGCAGCACGTATCGCGGCGGTCATCGCCGGCATGGGCTTGCACTTGACTCATGCCGCGGAGCCGCGCGAGCTCGAAACGGAAACGCGCGAGTTCAAAGTTTCGGTCGACGGCAAAGAGCGCGGCCAATGCACGATGACGATCCACAAACGGGACGACGGATCCGAGAAATTGCTGATCGACGCGGGGTTGACCTTCGATTATGTGGTCTATGTGTATCGTTATCGTTCGACCGGCAGCGAAGTCTGGAAACAGGGTCGGCTGGTCGAACTCGAGAACACCGCGGATCTCAACAAGACGCGCTATCGCCTCTTGGCCAAATCAACGGATATGGGATTGCAGCTGTCGGTCGACGGGAAGAAGTCGGATTTTCCGGCCGACGTCTGGGCCACTTCATACTGGCGGATCCCCGATCGCCTGACGTTCCGCGACGCAGTGGAGAAATCCGGAGTGATTCCCGCCGGGGGTATCAAACCGGTCGGCGGCAAAGCGAAACCGGTGACACTTCTCGATTCCGACAAAGGGCAGAACCTGAAGGGGGAATTGAAATACCTCGGCGCCGAAATGATCACGATTGCCGGGGAACGCCAGTCGTGCGCCCATTATCGAGTGTCCGGCGACGTGCAGGTCGATCTCTGGTACGACAAAACGCAGCGGCTGGCGCGGCAGGAAGGGGTCGATTCGGGCCACAAGACGCTGCTCGAATTGATCCGGCTGATTGCGGAGTGAGATCGCTACAATGCTCCGCCTGCCGCGGCGGGCAGCTTCTCGAGTTCCGTCAGATTGCGGCCGATCACCAGGCGGAACTTTTCCTGCTTGATTTCGAGAACGACCGAATCGTTCGAGACCGAGACGACCTTGCCCTCGACGCCGGCCACTTTGAATTCCGATCCGGCTGAGAGATCGGTGTATTTGTTAGTCGTCGGGTCATACAGCGTGGCATCGAAATCGCCGCCGTTGGAAAACGTGGCGGTGAGCCGCACGAATTGTCGCGGGTCTTCGTCGGGGGGCTCCGCCGGACGGGAAGTGCCGCCACCGGTCGACTTCGGGGGCCCGTTGTAGCCCCGCACGAACAGGCTCTTCTTGGCGACGACGTCATAGGCGTCCTTGGGTTTGGCGGCTGGATCTTTGACGAGTTCCGCCAGCTTGGGATCGGAGAACAAGGTCGATCGGGGAGTCGCCTCTTTCAGAGACAGCCCTTCGACCGTCATCGAGAGCAGGATGGCCGGGTCGCCGGTGGGTTGTTTGCTGGTCAACGTCAAACGTGTGACACGGTGCAACAACGCCGAGTTGCGGAACTCGTACAGGAAATCGCGAACCTGCGAGAGCTTGCCCTGCGCCTTGATGTCGGCCGAAACCAGCGCGTACACGTCTCCCTTGGACTTGTTCTCGGAAGGTTTGGCAATCACCGAGATTTCCGTCAATTTCGCTTTGTTCGCCAGCTCGACGAGCCAGTTCTGGTAGAGGCTGATCGCGTTGATCGGATCAGGTGGGAGGCTGCGTTGTTTCCACTCTTTGTATTTACGGACCGCGGCTTGCGATTTGGCAACCTCGATGTCTTTTTTGGAGATGCGTTCGCGGCGGCTGTCGATCTCGGTCTGGCGTTCCGCGACCGGAGCCACGACGAAATTCTGGAACTGCACGCTTCCCTGCCACAACCCCACCGCGGCCAATAAGCCGCCGGCCAACAGTTTTTCACGTTGATTCATGACGAGGCCCTCCCGCCGACCTGATTCATGGCGGCTGCCGGGGGCGCTTTGATAGAAGGCCCATCCACTGGAGAGCCGCCGGGCTTTTTATCGGTGCCGCCTGCGGTCGCACCCTTTTTTGCCGGTGGCAGCAGCCGCAGGTCTTTTTCGAACTGGAATTTGTAGTATTCGACTTCCTTGGGGGCCTGGCCTAATTCTTTGAGCGGCACACCTTTGAAATGGTCGTCGGCCGCGAACCGCTGATTGAGACCGAGCTCGTCGTCTTGAGTGCGTGCCAAACCCTTGATATGGACGAGATGCGGGCCGTTGCCGCTTTTCGGCTTGAAATCGACGACCTGCACGTACACCTTGTCTGTCGGGGGCATGCGGTTCGTCAGCTCGACCAATTCGTCGAGCCAATCGGCCCCTTCGGCGTCCCACTGGGCGACAATGGCCGCCGCATCGGTCGTCGGTTTCATCAGCTTCAGCTTTTCATTCACACCGTCTTCCGTCAGGTTCAGATCGGCAATTTCTCCATCCAGGCGATTGAGCCGCTGCCATTGCAGCAGCACCAGCAGGGCCACCATCACCCCGGCGCCGGCGCCGGCCAGCACCAGTTTGCGTTTTTTCGAATCGCGTTTGACCGGAGGCCGGCGCGGCGACAGAAAGTCGATCGACGGAACCTTGGCGTCGAACCGTGCCAAAAGCATGCCGATCGGGCCGGCGTACAAGGCACGATCGGTCGTAGCGTTCACCACGCCGGTTTCACATTCGACCGCGGCAAAGGGGTCCAGCGGCCGAACTTCACACGCCAGCCGGCGATGCAACGATTCGGCCAGCAACTCTTGCTCAGCGGCCGAGACCAGCGTCCAGATGCGTTCGATCTTGACCTCGGCCGCCGTCCCGCGCAAGGCAACCAGCGCGCGGCTGACTTCGGCCGTGATCGCCTGAGCTTCCGACGCCGAGGCCCCCTCGGGCAGACGCGATGAGTGCGAGAACAAGAGATGGCTGCGGCGCAGAACGGAAATCTCGATGCGGTTGCCGTGTCGCGCTACGACCAGGCTCGCGCCGGCCGAAACCTGGTCCTCGGCTTCTTCGGCCCGGGCCACGAACTGGGAAACCGCCACGGCCGTCAGGCCCACGACCTTGGCCTCGAGTCCGGCGGCCTGGCAGACGGTCGTCACTTCGTCGAGCGTTTGGCGCGGCACGGTTGCCAGCAGCACTTCGCGACCCGGAATTTCGCTGCGGCGCGGCAGGGGAATAAAATCGAGACTGAGCTCGTCCAGACCGACCGAAGACTTGGCCCCCGCCTGAAACCGCACGAGGACCGGCAATTCGTCGTCGGTCACTTCGGGAAGGTCGAGACGCTTGACGACTGCCTCGTCGCGGGGCAGCGCGATCAGCACCGGTCCGCCGGCGATCCCCAGGCGCGCCAACTCGGGTTTCAGCCAATCGATCTGCAGTATGCCGCTGGCTGAACCCGACGTCGAGGGGCGGGGAATCATAAACGTGCGCGTGATATGAACCCGGCCCGGCGCAACCTGCGCCAGCACGCCGGAAACGTGCGCGTGTTCCCATTCCACCGCCAGCAATTCAGACATTACCGATCCTGTGCGCGAGCCAGAGATATTTTATCAATTCTATCATCGAGTACGGCGTCGGGTGAGACAAGTGCGAAATCACGGAAATACGGCGGCGGACCAAATTCGTCCCACGCTACCTGCCGGTCGACAACAATGATGCCGAAAAGCCTCGTCCGAGCTCCGTCAAATCGCGCATGAAAATGACCTGGGGCGGGTCCTGGGTGGCGTCAATGACCGCCTCGACCCGGGCCATCGGCCCCCCTCCTTCGAAATATCCGACCGATTGCACATGAAAGACGTCCCCCCGGCCGGTGATGAGTGGGTCGATCGTCTCCAGCGTATTGATGCTGCTGATCAAATTATCGATGACCAGCCAGCCGGTGATGAGCCGATCGGCGGGAATATTACTTCCGGACGAGCCCGTGTTGTGCGGCTGGGCACCGTAGATCGAATCGACGATCGCTTCGGACATTCCACTAAGACCTGCCAGGCCCATCAGGACCTCGCGCGGGGCCGTGTTGATATTGATCCGCCCGTCGAGATAGGGGTTATCAGTCAGCGTGAGCTTGTCCATAATGAGCGGCAAGCACTGGGACAGAGCAGCGGGAGGATTACTTTGCCAGGGGTTGGTCGGCGCCTTCGAGGTTCCATTGATGCTCAATGCCGCCGTTGCGGCGCCGGGGAGCTCGTACAGCGATTTGATCGTATAGGACGCGCCTTTGCTGATGTCGATGCCGCCGACCAGGATGGGGTTGGCGGGCGCCGCGGCACTTTTCCCACCCCCCTGTGAGCCCGACGAAGAAGACGAGCCGCCTGAAGATCCGCCGCCGCTCGAACTGCCGCTGCTACCGGATGAGCTGCCTCCGCCTGACGAGCTTTTGCTTCCCGACGAACCACTCCCGCCTGATGAACCACTGCTGCCGCTGGAACCTCCACTACTTGAACCGCTTTTGCTCCCACCACTGGAACCTCCGCTGCTGCCGGAACTGCCGGACGATCCGCTGGAACTCTTGCTGGTGCCGGAGCTGCTTCCCGAACCGCCGCCCGAGTTGCTTCCTGAACTGCCGCTGCTGCTGCCACCGCCGCTCCCGCCGGAAGGGCCATTCAGGCGATACGCGAGGACAAATGTCGCCGTGTTTTCGTCAAATTCCGAGGAAATCTGATTGAACAAATTGGTCAGGTCCGTTTGGTTGACGTTGACGCGCGGCATGCCGTCGGAACGAAGATTCATCTCGCGGCTGTAGACAGTCCAAAATCCCGACCAGCCGCGCTGCAAGGTGCCGTCGGCATTGTCGATGGGCAGGCTGGCGGGGCCGTCGTTCTCATTGGGATCGAGAATGCCGTTGTGGTTGGTGTCTTCGCCGAACAACAGTTGCGGGGTGACTCCTTTGACGAGCAACAACTCATCGAGCGAATCGAGGGGACCGTTCTTCGCTTTGTAGGGAGGAGCGAGCCCCTGGTAATAATCGTCTTCGACTCCATTTTGCATCGGCGTAGTATCGGTATCCATCCAATCGAGGATGGCGTCGGCGATTTCCTGGGTCATCTCAGGGAACGCCATGAGCATGGTTTCGGCATCGGTCGCCTGGATCGTCTTGGCAACCACCAGGTTCATCATCGTGTTCAAGTTGAGTTTCGACGATTCGTCGCTGATGCCGAAACGGACGGACCGGCCGCTCGTATCGAGCTCATTGCCGGCGACGACGCTGAACCGGCCCCTGGCTTTGGCGCTGGTGGCGTTGTGGACCAGCACTCCTTCAAACATCTGGGGTACGCTGTAATAATTCTGGGAATCGGGCAGGTATCGTTGCTGCAGCAGGCTGGCGGCCTGTTCCACACCCGAATCGGCCAGGGCGCGGGCCTGCACTTCGCGCCCGAATGCGGATGTCGCCTGGGCTTCCGCCGTCATGATTTCAGCAAACGTGTATGCGCCCAAGGCGAGCAGGGCTACGACGACTAGAACGATCAGCAAAATCGTGCCCGTCCGGAGAGCGGCGGATTGCGAGGATTTGTGTGTTCTTGCGCGATGCATGGGACGGCCTCCGGCTTTCAAATGCGGCAAGCTGCCAGTCTGCTTGTTATCGACAAACTGGCGGTTGCCATCGATGCAGCAAGCGGGCAGCTTGTCGCGGTGTTGTCGTATTTACTGCGTCGTACCCGTCACCAAGGACGTGTCGACTGGTTTCGCGAGGGGTATGGCGATCGTCAAGTCATACATATCGGGCGTGTTGGCACGTCCGGCTATCGGGCTGAGTTGGATTTTCACGTCGATCGCCTTAGGCATGCCGACCATGACGCTGCTGTCCCAGTCGGACCGCCAGCGAAATCCGTCGAAATACAAAAAATGGATGGCGACGACCTCTGGGGCGACAATCTGCGTGCACGATGCCATGAGCGCCGTGCTCGACTGCGCATCGGCATTGGCCAGCGCGAGTCGGTCTCCCTCCATGCGGGCCAGGCCGTGGCCGGTCGTCGTCTGCTGGAATGCGCCGGTTGCCGTGCCCGTGACAAAGTAGGCGATGGTGGCCATGTCGCTGGTGCGGAATTGCACGTTGCCTCCCAGCGAGAGCCTCAGCGCCCGCTCTTCATGTCCCGGTTTGCTGACGTGCATCAGCAGCGTCGTCGCATTGCCGTACAGGCCCGTGCTGGGAATCGTCGTCGCGTCTTCGGGCGCCGTCGTGGTTGAGCTGGATGAACTGCTGGAACTACTGGAACTTCCCGATGAACTGCTTGTCCCGCTGCCGCTGGAAGAAGTTCCCGAGCCCGTACTGCCGGAGCCCGAGGTCGACGATCCGCTCGTGGTCGAAGAGCTGGAAGTGGCGGCCGCGGCGGGGCGGTACATCACCGACCGGACGTCCATTTCGATTTTTCGCAACAGCGACCGTGCCAACAGCGCCCGCTCGACGTCCTGCTGTCCGGTTTCCGAGTAGCGGAAGTACAGACTCAGCCCCGAGTAGATCGCGCCGATCAGCAGGACCGAGAGCGAGAGCGCCACCAGCACCTCGAGCAACGTGAAGCCATGAGCGCTGCTTCTTGTTTGTGAACGGACTCGCGGCGAAGTCGCGACATCAGCCTCAACGAGGCGAAATTCGATAGCCCTGGGCGCCAGCCCTGAGTCTCGAATGCCATATCCAGCAAAGCTCTGTAAGGGTGAAATCTTCGACGTCGCGGGCTGATCGGCAGCGCTCGGAATCTCGCCCCGTTGGGGCTTTCCGAATACCGGAGGCGCCTTCCCGGGGCTATCGCCCTGGGCTATCGAATTCCGCCCCCGTTGGGGCTGCTTTGCGGAACGCCGAAGCGTAGGCCGGATGCGTGCCGACATCAGTTGCTGGCTCCCGGCGTGCTGTTGCCTGATGTCGTCCCCTGGCTTTGCTGGAGAGCCAGTTGATTCTCATAGGCCTGCATTTCGAGGCCAGGGTCGCGAAGCAGGCGCACCAACGTGTACGAAGCCTTGCCCATGCTCGATTGGCCGGCATGCGCCGCCGTCACTTCGACCAGGTACATCCCGGCGTGCTGGGTCGGAGCGACCGAAACGCTCCAGGTCCACGCGGGATTGTCGGGAAACGTCCCGCTGGTCGTCCGCAGCGTGATATAGCCGCCGACAACCTCGCCCAGCGTCGTCTCGCAGCGAATCACCGCTTGCGTCTGCAACCTGGCATAGACGGCGCCGCGGGCCCCGGTCGAAATTAATTGACCGATCGCCGCGAGGGCCCCCATGAAGATGGCCAGCGAGATCACGACTTCGAACAGAGTCAAGCCGTTACGATTCCTCAGTGTCGTGGGCGCACTCCGTGTGCCGTCCGGTTGTCGGACTGACGAGAAGGACGACGGCACACGGAGCGTGCCTGTGACTCTGAGGCGTGCCAAACGGCGGCTGACCGGGATTGACTGGCACGACGGGCGATTCATCATTTCGTCCCCCCGTGGATTTTCGAAACGGTGACGGCCCCGGTCAGGGGGCGGACGGAAATCGTCACGGTTCGCGATTTTTTATCGACGATCTGGATCGTCGCGGCCGACGCCGACCCATCGGGATGGAACAGGATCGGGGCGGCACACGTGACACCGGAATACGTTCCCGCGTCGGCCATGCCGGTCAGCCATTCCGCGGGAATGGCGTGCGATGCCGGGGACGCCGCCGCGTCGAAATGCGCCTTGGCCGAAGGAAGTTTGCCGCCGGCTTTTTGCGGAGCGCGAGTTCCCGGGGAGGCCTGCGCGAACAGCGCGTGCTGTTCGAACGGCAGCACGACGAATCTCTGACCACCCGGCTCGAAACAGAATTGATAGACGAACCCGGATTCGATGGCATTGAGCCGGGCCCAGGCCAGCTTCGCTTGAACAAGCTGGCCGCCTTGCCGGAGCTGGTATTCGGCCTGGATCACGGCAATGGAGGGCCAGGCAATGCCGACGACCATCACCATTACGATCAGCACGACTAGGATCTCGAACAAAGTGAAACCGGCAGGCAAAGTGCGCGCACGACGACGGCCCGCGACGCAGGCGGGTTCATCAGCCATTCGAAAAGGTCGTGCTGCGGAACGCATGCCGGCTCCAGCGAGCGGTTATTTGGTGGTCGTCGCCCAGTTCGTGACATCGTCTGCCGTGTTGGACTGCTTGTCTTTGCCCATCGACCAGATATCGGGCCGATCGCCGACGCCCTGGTGAGTCCCCGGGTACGTGTATTGAATCGGGTTACCCCATGGGTCGTTGGGGACCTTGCCCTTGTCGAGATAAGGGCCGCTCCATTGCTGGTCATTTCCCTGATTCGAAAGCATGGCGTCGATCGACGTTGGAAATGTGCCGTCGTGGTGCGCCGCATAAATATCAGCGGCCTTTTCGACGCCAGCGACGGCAACTTTGGCCGCGTCTTTATTGGCGCGATCTTGGGCGCCGAGAAAGTTCGGCAGCACCAGGCCGATAATCACTGCCAGGATCGCCAGCACGATCAGAATTTCCATCAGGGTAAAGCCGGAACG
>DASYAR010000610.1:0-3687 GCA_036501235.1 Planctomycetaceae bacterium | reverse complement strand
CAGGGATTCTGCAACAGATCGATCTGATGGAGGCTGACGCCGGGTGGCACGACGCTGGCAGCAAAGGAGAGGGCCTCTTGAGACGAATCTGCTAAAGCCAGTTCTTGAAAGAGCGCGGGGACATGGCGATGCAGATATCGCAGCCAGCCACCGCAGCCGCCTCCCAGATCGATTCCGCAAATCGACTCCGCGGCCGGATGCCGATGGCGCAACGCGCCTTGCAAGGCCCGTAACAGGAAGCGATGCCTGCCGAGGTACCAGAAGTGCCTCGTCTGCATCGCGTTAAGGGTCTCGAACAGTGCGGATTCGTATTGATCTTCGCGATGGATCAGAGGCTCGTGCGGAGGAGATCGGCCTACCGCCGTCGAAATGCTTCGCACGAGGCTCGTCATGCGGCGGATGCTAACAATCGCCCGAAATTCGGTCAATTCGGCTTGATGGAGGCCCGAATCACGGTTCCCCGAGGGGAGATTGACTCACCGCCGGCATTGCGGTACATAGACGCCCCACGACGGCCGGGTAGCCCGTTGAAAATGAGGACTGGTCGAAGAAGAAGGGCGCCCAGGCAAGCTCCGATCATCACGGAGGTCGAGATCGGGCATCGAATGGGAACACTGACCACTGACGGCCTGCTGGTCTCGACCGGGCACGAACTAGCGACGGACGACGCTGAACGTGCTTCTCCTGGATCCGCGGTCTGCGCTATCGCCTTCGGTCTGATGTGGGCGAGTGGTTTGGCGCTCTTGGCGCTGGCATTTGCAACGTGGACCGCGACTTCGGCATGGAGCTTTCCCCGTTTTCTGGTGGCGCTGGTGTTTCTCGTCTATCTGCCAGGGAGGTTCGTGATTCAGACTGCTCGATTGAGGCTCGCGCCCGTCGAGCTGCTCATGCTGGCAATGGTGTTGGGCATGACGGTGGGCAGCGTCATCTATTGGTTCGCAGGAATTCTGCGCGTTCCCGGCTTATTCCTCTTGTGGCCAGGCGGTGCCTCGATCGTGGTTCTTTACCGCTCACGCAATGTCTGGAGTACCCTGCGGCGAAGCGACGTGTTTCGATGGGACGACAAGTCCAAACTCGACGGCTCTCATCTCTGGCTGACCGCATTGATTCTGATGGCGTGGGGGCTGCTGGCCATTGTGCCGTTCTATTATCAGGATCTCGCGCTCTTACCGGAAAACGGCATGTCGATCGGCCACTCGGCCGCGTTTCCTGATGTCTTTCTGCATCTTTCACTCGCCAACGAGCTCAGCCATACTGTACCGCCGCAAGTGCCGTTCATCGCCGGCAAACCACTGAGTTACCACGTCGGTGTCGATGTTCTGGCGGCGATGTTTATGACAGGTGGGGGCCTAAGTGCGGTGGATCTGACCGTTCGTTTTCTTCCGACGTTTCATATCGCCGTGGCGATCCTGGCAATTTTCTGTTTTTGCCGCGCCTGGCTAGGCTCTGGCAATCTCGCCGCGGCGACGACTTTGCTGGTTGTTTTTGGCGAGGATTTCTCCTGGCTCTTCGCCTGGACCGGCAATGCCGGTTGCTGGTCGGCTGATTACTTCAAAGTGCCGACCACGTTCTCGTTGTATTCCGTCAATCCCATGCTCCCCGCCCTGGGGCTCTTGTTCAGCGGTTTCTTTTGCTTGCAAAAGTTCTTCGAGGAAGGGAGCAAGATCTGGCTGTTGCTGACGGCATTCCTTCTGGCGATTTCTCTCGAATTTAAGGTCTTCACCGCTCTCCACGTCGTCATGACGCTGTTCCTGGCCGCAATCGTGTACGCAGTTTGCCGTCGCGATCTGCGCTTTTTCAAAGTGTTCTCGTTGACGAGCGTGCTGCTCGGGCCGCTGCTGTTGATGCTGCGACAGTCAAACCAAACCGGCGCCGAGCAGAGTTTTATCTTTTATCCCGCCACGTACGTTCCACACTTCTTGACCGTCCTGGGGCTGACCCGCTATTCCTGGGCCGGCGACGTCTGCGAATTATTGTCGACCGGTCACATCACGGCGAGCGGGGTGACGGCGCTACTGTTGTTCGCCTTGCCGGCGTACTTGCTGGGGTGTCTGGGACCGAGAATCGTGGGGCTGCCCCTCCTGGGAAAAGCCCTGGCGGCTCCCCAACGCATGGCGCCCCTGCGCTGGTTTCTGGCCCTGTTTGTGGGCCTCGGCATACTCATCTCCTTGAGTTTCACGGTCGCTCAGCGGAACGCGCCCCCCGGGGCGCAATACAACAATGCGGTCTGGTTCTTCGTACAGAGCAAATACGTGGCGTGGTTGTTCGTAGGTGAATTTCTGGTATTGATCGGCCGGCAACGGGGCCGGGCTTTCCAGGCCGGCGCTCTGATCTTGATTCTGGGCGCGAGCATTCCGTCGACGATTCAATTCTTCCACTGCTTCAGCCGCGCCAAGCTGGAGGTGCTCGAAAAGAATGAACTGGCCATGTTGAACTTCCTCCGCGATCACGCCTCGCCCGGCGACGTTGTCGTGACGCGCGAAGAATATGCCGCCCCGGACGATACTACGAGTCGCCCGGTGGCGCCGATTGCCGCCCTGACGCGTTGCCGTACGTTGCTCACGGACGTCTTCGCCAAGTCGTTCGCATCCCCCGAGGAATTGCAGAGACGTTCGCGCGACTTGCAGGAATTCTGGGCGGCGTGGGCCAAGGGGACGTTGCGAACTGACCTGCTCAATGGCTACCGAGTGGAATATCTCATCGTCAACCGGCGCCCGGATGACGATGAACATGCGCCGCCTGGAGCGGTCGCCGTTGATGAGCCGGCGGCGCCAACCGTGGCCGTCGAGCAATGCTTTGTCAATGCGGGGTTTCTGATTTACAAAGTCCGCAGAAATCCCATGGCACAATAGAACGGTTGAAAAATCATGGTTGCTGCCGGGAACGATCCGCAATGAATGCAGAGGGCCTCTGCGAATACCTGGAGTGGGACTCGGAGTTCTTCGGGTGTCACGTTGCGCGCCTGACGGTACCACAACTCGACCCGCAACTCTGGGTGGCCGTCGAAGCCTGGTGTCGCTCGCGCGGCATCGATTGTCTGTATTATCTGTGTGATGCTCATGATCTCACGAGCATCCACACGGCGGAAAACCAGGATTTTCGACTGGTCGACGAACGACTGACGTTGGTTCACGATTTGCGGATCCTGCCGGCCGGCGTCAACGGAACCAGTCCAAGCCGCGTTCGCCTCTGCCTCCCGGAAGACCTGCCCTCCCTGCGGGCAATTGCGCGGTCCAGTCACGTCGACTCCCGTTTCTATCATGATGGTGGCTTTTCACGGTCGCGATGCGATGCCCTGTACGAGACCTGGATCGAGAGGAGCTGCCTCGGAGCACGCGAGGAGGTATTCGTCGCCGAATTGAATTCACAGGTCGTCGGTTACGTGACGTGCCTTCGTCCGGAACCAACCGCAGGCCAGATCGGGCTGTTAGCGGTCGCTCCGGATGCTTTGGGTCAGGGCTTGGGCCACACCCTGATCCAACGCGCCTTGCACTGGTTTGCCGGGCAAGGCCTATCGCATGTCAGGGTAGTAACGCAGGGGCGAAATGCCCGCGCCCTCCGGCGATATGATAAATCGGGGTTCGTTCTGCACCAGTCACAGCGTTGGTATCACCGCTGGTTTCCCGCGCGAAACGTCAGGAGCGCCTCGTGACGTTGCCGAAACAGGCCGACCAGCGTGCCGTCGGC
>DASYAR010000609.1:0-8307 GCA_036501235.1 Planctomycetaceae bacterium | reverse complement strand
GTCAGGCCGCTACAAAAAAATGGTCGTCAAGCTGCCGAAGACGAAAGCCGGCCGACGAACGATCCGGCTCGACGCTCGATCCGTCGTACTGTTGCAAGAGCACATGAAAACGAGAATGAAATCAGGCAACGCGGGTTCTCGATTCATGTTCGGCATTGGAGAAGAATTTCCAGACAGATTCGCTATTTATTACGCATTCCGTCGACTGTGCAAAAATTCCGGGCTGCCAGTCATTCGATTGCATGATCTGCGGCATACGCATGCGACGCTACTATTCGCCCTCGGGGTCAACCCGAAGGTCGTCAGCGAACGCCTCGGGCACGCCAGCATCGGCATCACTCTGCAAATCTACGGGCACGTGCTACCAGCGATGGAATCTGACGCTGTCGATAAGTTCGATAGGTTGCTTGGCTAATTGCCACTTAATAGGCACTTTTCGACTCTTCTGCAACAAGCCAAACGTCACAAATCAACGCAAATCATCGGAGAAAATGCAAATGCAATAAAAATCAGTTATGAAATATGAAGATTTGTGTAAAGACGGGTTTTCCACGTTTGGGACGGTCTCCGGATGGTCAAAGTGCCCAGCTCATCGGGGCCATCGCTACGGTTTTCGACTCCGATGAACCCACCACCACTGCCACGGGTTGCCGGCTGCCAAGTCCAATTCCCATTCGGCTCTGACCCCGCCACACACAGTATTGAAAGTTGCCAGCTTATCTGCCGGCCGATCGAGCTACCCAAACGCAAAAAAGCAAAATGACGCTGCATCCGGCAGCGTCATTTTGCAATTCCCAATTGCCAATACTCGATTTTCAATCCGCTACTCGGCGGCGAGTCCCTCCGCCAGTTTATCCAGCGCTTCGTTCTCGATCTGCCGCACCCGCTCCCGCGTGAGCCCCAGCGTCTCGCCGATCTCCTTGAGCGTCTTCGGTTCCGAATCATCCAAGCCGAAACGCATCCGCAGAATTGTGGCTTCCCGCTGGTCCATCGTTTCCAGCATCTGCCTCACGTGCGTCAGGTTGTCGTGCTCGACCATCTCGGTTTCGGGGTCTTTATTGCGGTCGTCGGCGACCATCTCTCCCAGCGACCAGCCGGCGTCCGTCTGCTCGTTTTGCGGCGTGGCGTTGTACAATTCGATCGCCTTTTTCACGATCCGCAGCTTCTTCTTGGCGATCCCCAGCTCGGCGGCGATTTCCTCGTGGGTCGGCGTCCGCTTGAGCTGATCGACCAGCTTGTTGGTGGCGCGACGCCACTTCGTCAGCAGTTCCACCATGTAGGCCGGAATGCGAATCGTCTTGGCCGAATTGATGAGCGCCCGCTTGATCGACTGCTTGATCCAATAGCTGGCGTAGGTGCTGAAACGGGTGTTCATAGCGGGGTCGAACCCCTCCACGGCGCGCAACAGACCCAGATTGCCTTCCTCGATCAGGTCTTGCAGCGGCAGTCCCTTGCCGGTATAGCTGCGGGCAATATTCACGACGAGCCTCAGGTTGGCTCGCACCATCCGATCGCGCGCATCTGTCTCTCCCTCGTTGATGCGGTACGCGAGCTCTTTTTCCTGGTTGGCCGTCAGCAGCGCAGTTTCATTGATTTCGCGGAGGTAAGTCTCGAGAGGATTCTGAACTGCGCTGGACAACCGGCGACGGGACTTAGACGCGGTGTGACTGTCAAGCTTGGGCATGGTATCAAAGGTTGCTCGGGGGGGCGAGGAGAAGGACGCCGGCACACAGCCGGTCTGAAGCTCCTGGTGCTTCCCACGCGACACAGGCATTCGTCGGTGGGAAGTTGAGTGAACCTGACGTGTGTTATCGGTCCGGTCCCAAGCCCGATCTCATCACAAGGGGGCTGCCTCGCGAAATGATTCCGTAGAGCAGGCAGTTGGCGCAATAATAACGGCCCGTCAGTCTATGACTGACGGGCCGTAAGGTTTCTCCCTGTTCCACGCTTTCCGCCGCCTGTTCAATCGGCAGCGGAAATTACGGCTCTGTCTGCTCCATGGTGAACAGCGGGCCGCTCTGGCCCTCGCGGCCACCTTTCAACTCTTCCCGCACAACCGGCGCAGCTCCACCTTCCGCTTCGACCGTTTCGTCCCCTTCGCCTTCGATGGGGCCGGTCAACTTGCGGCTCAGGCCGATCTTGCGGTCGGCCGTGTCGACCCGCAGGATCTTGACCTCGATCTGATCGCCAACCTTGACGATCTGCTCGGGGTTTTCGATCTTCTGGTCCGACAGTTCCGAGATGTGCAACAGCCCTTCGAGGTTGGGCTCGAGCTGCACGAACACGCCGAAGTTGGTGAGCTTGGTAACCGTGCCGGTCACGACCTTCCCCGGATGGTACTTGGCGGGAATTTCTTCGGTCCACGGATCTTGCTGAAGCTGTTTGAGCCCCAGCGCGATGCGCTTGCGTTGCTGGTCGACCGACAGCACCTGGCAGCGGACGCTGTCCCCCTTCTGCAGCATCTCGCTGGCGTGCGAGATTTTGCGGGTCCACGACATGTCGCTGACGTGCAAGAGCCCGTCAATCCCTTCTTCGATCTCGATGAAAGCGCCGTAGTTCGTCAGGTTGCGCACCGTGCCGTCGATCTCGGCCCCGATCGGATACCGCTCGGCGACCTGGTCCCACGGGTTGGCTTGCGTCTGCTTCATCCCCAGCGAGATTTCCTGCTTCTCTTTATTAATGCCGAGCACGACGACGTCCACCTGGTCGCCGATCTGCACCAGCTCGCTGGGGTGATTGACGCGCTTCGTCCACGACATTTCACTGATATGCACGAGCCCTTCGATTCCCTGTTCGAGCCGCACGAAGGCGCCGTAGGTCATGACGTTGACGACTTCGCCGTGCACGCGGGTTCCCACGGGGTACTTCTGCTCGACCATGTCCCACGGGCTGGGGTGCTTCTGCTTGAGCCCCAGGGCGATCTTCTCTTTTTCGAGGTCGACGGCGAGGACCATGACTTCGATCTCGTCGTCCATCTTCACCATTTCGGACGGATGATTGATCCGGCCGTAGCTCATGTCGGTGATGTGCAGGAGGCCGTCGATGCCTCCCAGATCGACGAACGCACCGAAATCGGCAATGTTCTTGACCAGCCCCTTTCGCAGCTCGCCCACCTTCAATTGCGACAGCAGCGACTTCTTCAGCTTTTCGCGCTGGTCTTCGATCAACTTGCGACGCGAGACGACGATGTTCCGCCGCGCCTCGTCGATCTTCAGAATCACGCACTCCACCGTGCGGCCGATGTAATCGCCGATGTCGGCCGGCCGGCGAATGTCGACCTGGCTGGCCGGCAGGAACACGTTGACGCCAATGTCGACAAGCAGCCCCCCCTTGATTTTCCGCTGGACCTGACCGCTGACGATGTCTCCTTCTTTCCGCGTCGAAATGACTTTTTCCCAGTCGCGGATTCGCTTGGCCTTGCGCCGCGACAGCAGGATCACACCTAGAGCGTCGTCGAATTCTTCCAGCAGCACTTCGATCTTCTGACCAGGAGCCGGCGGCTCTTCGCCGACTTCCCACTCGCTGAACGGGACCATCCCCTCGCTCTTGCAGCCGACGTCGAGCAAGACGTCGTCCCCTTCGCGGCGGAGCACCACGCCCGTCAGGATATTGCCCGTTTCGAACGACTTCGAAGTCTCTTCATAGAGCAAATCGAGTCCGCCGGATTCCTCGGTCTCGGCGACAATGGAAGCGAACGTCGCTTCCAGCTCGTCATCGTCTACGCTGAATTCACGAATCAGATTGCGGTCCACCATGCTCGAATACTGCCTTACTCAAATAGAGAAACGCCGCGCTCTCGACGGGGAGCCGAACAGCCCCCTGTTGCCGCCGCAACGCAGAACGTCGCAGTATAGCAAATTCCCTGCCAAACGCACCAGAACAACCCGCCGAAGCCCGAACATGTCCCGGTTAGCCGCCGGGTTTGCCCGGCGCGTTTCGCACTCATCGCCGAGTTTCGGTGGCGAACTGCGCCGGTCACCCCGGCGACCACTCATCCCTCGGCCGTGCATGCAGCTTCACTTCGTGCCCCCGCTGCAGCCCGGCAATCTCCTGCTCGACCCCCTGCACCATTTGCCGCGTGCTGTGCACGGCAATTTCCAGCACCGCTGTGTGCGTTCCTCCCGGCGGCAACACGACGACCCGTCCCTGTTTCCGCTCGAACTCCTTCAAGTTGGGAAAATTCGTAGCCGGCTCCAAGCCCGTGCAATAGCCGTCCTGCTCGGCCTGCGTATTCTTCCACAGGGCAAAGCACGGCAACTGCCGCGTGTCGTACTCCAGACTGAGCCCCTTGTCGCCGGCCGCGTTCACCAGCAGCGTCTGCGTTCGGCCGTTCTTGTCGGCCGCCAGCTCGAAGTAATAAACCTGCTCGGCGTATCCCGTCACCGGCCCGGTGTATTTCGAAAAGGAATCGATTCCCGCCGCGGCGATCTTGTCGCGCGGCGCCACCGTAATGATCGGCGCGACGAACCGCGCCCCCGCTTCGAGGAACGGCCCGCCGACGTTCGTGTGATACAGCAGCTCCATCTCGCGGTCGCTACTTGCCAGGTTCGTAACCTCGTCGATGATCGTCAGCCGGTTCGAGCCGGCCGTCGTCCGTATGGTCGACTTCAACCGCAGGCACGGCCCGAACATCATCGTCTCGTCCATCACGCCCGAAACCGAAATCGTCCCGGCTCCATCGGTCGAGACTGAGACATCCACGTAATGCGCCGGAATGTTGGCTATCCGTCCATGGAGCGTCCCCTCTTTCGACGGCGGGCCGTTCGAGTCCAGCCCGCACCGGCACAGCCATTCATTGAACCCTGCCAGCCAGCCGATCCCTCCACACTCCTGGGCATTCACAAACGCCGGATGGACGGGCAGCGCCACTGGCGAGTTCCAACCCAACTCCAAACCGTCGCACGCCCCGCGCCACAATCCCATCCCCCGCGTCGGCAGGATCGAAACCGACAGCCGCCCGTTATTAACATCAACGACGTCGACTCCATCCGACAAGCCGCCGCGCAGCGTGTACTTGTTCACCGACCAGCCGTCCGCCCCAGCCAGCTTCAGCTCGGGACTCCCCACCACCGAAAAATTCTCCCGCCACACACGTTTGGCGACGTCCGTCAAAATCCAGTTCAGATCAGTCATGCTTCTTTCCAATCAGGTCACGCGAAGGCCGTCGTACGATGCAGTCCGTCGGCGAACAATTCTACACAGAGGCGACGTCGTGGGGGACTAAGAATCCTCCCTCGTCCACTCGTTCCCAAGCTCCGCTTGGGAATGCCGCGTCCGAAGCTCCGCTTCGCGTCCACCTCCCCTGCTGTCGGAGCGACCTTCAGAGATCGGCCTGTCGCAGGATAGTTCCCGGAGCGGGCCGCGCGATGCGGAGGCCATGACGTCCGCATCGAATTCGCGAAGGAGAGCATCGGGGCGTACGTTCCCAAACGGAATTTGGGAACGAGAGAGTTTGGGAACGAGAGAGAATCGCGAGGCTTAGCGCTGCGTATCCAACTGTTCCCAGTTGGCAACCGTCGCCGTTTGCTGGCGGCGGGTGGCGCCCGCAAGTTGCACTTCGCGTTCGCGGCGGACGTCGGCCAGCCATTGCTGGGCCGGTTGCAGCCGCGGGTTTTGGAGCAGCGCCTCGCTGAACTGTTCTTCGCTGCCGGCCAGGTCGCCTCGCTCGTGGAGGATCAGGCCGATGTTGTAATGCACCGCCGCCGGTTCCACCGTACTCTGCAGCAACGGGATCGATTCATTGATCTGTCCCGATTTGGCCAACGCGATCGCATAGTGGAAGCGATACGTCTTGTCGTTGGGAGCCGCGGCTGATGCTTTTTGCAGCGTCGCGATGGCGTCATTCCAGCGTTTTTGATCGACGTAGAACTGGCCCAGCGCGTCGAGCGCGCGGCCCGAACCGTTATCCATCCGCACGGCACGCTGGAAACCGGTCTCGGCTTCCGCATTGCGGCCGCCCACTTGATCGAGTCGAGCCAGGCCGAGCACGGCGTCCATGGATTTCGCGTCGGCAGCCAGCACCTCTTCATACCGCTGCCTCGCTTCGTCGCGGGCGCCGCGCTGTTCCAGGAATGCGGCCGACGCCAGCTTCAGTTGCGGGCTGGGAGAATAGTCCTGCGACTTCTTATTGGCAGACTTCGCCGCCACCACGGGCGATTCTTTGGCTGGCGTCCCGTAGGCCCCGGAGCCGCCGGTGGTGAACGATCCCTGGGATTTTTCCTGCGTGACGCATCCGACAGCGATGCCGCACACGCAGATCAACCCCAGCCAGTTCGCGGACAATCGTGAGCACGACATAAGGAGAACATCCCTGCGCCGTCGGAGCGACCGCGATGGCCGCCGGCGTCGACGCTCGAAAGGGAACCTGCGCGACCGAATGGTCGCCTGATTGACGGGAAGGGAACGCGCCGCCCAGCAGACTGCTGTGGCGGAGGAATCGCGCGGGCGTCAAATCTGGCAGAAGAACTTGAGAGCCGCTTCCGCGATCAGATTCTCCGTCAGCGCAACTTCCTGATTTCGGAATCGGCAGATCGACTGCACAATCTCCAGCAAATCTCGGGGATCTGACGATCGTGGCGGTTTTCCCTTGTCGTAATATGCGGAATACAGGTAGTCCAGGGCTTCCTGGTTGAATGGAATTCCGCGTTGCCGGCATGCCAACTGGAATATCTCGCTGAATAGCCCCTTGTCCGGCGTGCCGATCGCAATCTTATGCCGGATCCGCCGCAGGAAGGCCTCGTCGACCAGCTCTCGCGGGTCGAGGTTCGTCGAGAAGATGATCAACTGCTCGAAGGGGACGGCGATTTTCTTCCCCGTCGCGAGGGTCATGTAGTCGATGTGTTCCTCGAGCGGCAGGATCCACCGGTTGAGCAGGTCGCGGGGGCTGACGATCTGGCGACCGAAGTCGTCGATCAGAAAGACGCCGCCGTTGGCCTTGATGTGCAGCGGCGCCTGGTAGAAATTGGCCGCCGTGTTGTAGCGCAAGTCGAGCATGTCGAGCGTCAATTCGCCCCCCGTGATCACGACCGGCCGTTTGATTTTCCTCCAGCGAAGATCGGGCGCGTTGGTTTGCAGCAGCCGGCTGCGTTCGCCCCCCGACTGGCCTTCCTGAATGATGGTCCCCAGCAGATCGTCGTTGTCGGTCGCGGTATGGATGGTGGGGTCGTAAATCGTGACGATGCTGTTTTCCGAATGGACGGCGTACGGGACGAAGATCTCGCCGCCGTTGCCGTTCAGGAATCGCCCGAGCCCCTTGGCGATCATCGTCTTGCCGTTGCCTGGAGGGCCATAGACGAAAATCGACTTGCCGCTGCACACGGCAGGCCCCAGTTCGTCGAGCACTCCGGGGCGGATGATCAGGTCTTTGAAGGCGTCGAGCAGCGTCTCGGGACTGCACACGGTGCCGGTCACCGTTTGCTGCATGCACTGCTTGACGTAATCTTCGAGAGGCACCGGGGCCGGGCCCACGTAGCGGCACTGCTCGAACGACTCGCGAGCCCGTGAACGGCCGTGATCGGTGAGATTGAATCGATAAGACACCCGCCCGATCAGGTCTCCCGCGCTGACTTCAATGCACTTCTCGTCCTTCAGAAAGACGAGACCTTCGTCGATCACGTTGAAAGGCAACCGCGACTGCCGCGCGAGGTCGACCCCCAGCGCGGCCCCTTGCAGGTAGAGCTGCTTGAGAATCAGGTCGCAGACCTGCATCAGCGACAGGCCGCATTTCGCGAGCGATTCAGGAGCGACGGGGGGCTTGGGAGCCGGGCGCGGATCGTAGCGTTGTCCTGTTCGAGGAGGCGCCGGCGGCGCGCCGGTCACTCCGGCTCCAGGATCGCGGTACGCAGCTTGAAAGAGCTGCGTATAAACGTCGAGCAATTGCTCGATCTGCCGGTCTTGGCGCACGTCGCCGGCCGATTCGGCCGCCCGCCCCGGCCCGCGCGAGGGGCCAGATCCGGAAGACGATTCAGGCGGATAAGGATCGGGCATGGATTTACCGGCCCCCTTGTCCGCTGCCTTGTCCGCTCATACTGCTGCCGCCACCACTGCCGGAGCTGCTGCCGTTTTGCGGAGTATAGGAAATTCGCGGATTGGGCATCGACGACAAATACGCGCGGCGGACAAGATCGACTTCCTGGGCCGAGGCGCCATACGGCTGACAGATGCGGAGCATGATCACCGGCTGGCATTGCGGCGGCGCCAATGCAGCGGCCAGCGCCTGCACATTAGCCAGGCGGGCCTGGCTGATTTCCGGCGAGTCGCCCGCCTGCACCCACGGCGTGCGGCGCTGGGGCGGAGCATACAGCATGA
>DASYAR010000608.1:0-4459 GCA_036501235.1 Planctomycetaceae bacterium | reverse complement strand
GTGAAATGAGATCTTGACGATGCTGATGCAACTCAAGGCGATTGCCAGAAATCACTTGTGTCGGATTTCTCTGCGGGAAGTGGCCCTGGCTCGCATCGCGCCGATAACCAGCGGCTGGAACGATGCGATCGACGTAAGTTGCCGTGCTGTGGGCGGATGCGGCGTGAATTTGTCGTTGCATGGAGCCGGCGCGCGCGCTCCGCATTATTCACGACGAAGGGTATGCAGAAACGAATTCCGATCCGTAGACAGCGCGGGACATGGCACGGCTCGAAACTTCAAATCCCAATCCACCAGATCGTCGAACGGCCGGGGCACTTTGTCGAACCACCCCCAAATGACGGATGCACCCGATCACGGTTGGCATTGGGCACATTCAATGAACCTGTCCCGGTGGGCCTCATTGTCCGAACACGTCGAGCAATCGCGAGACAGACAGATCGCCTGCCAAAGCGGCCGGACTCGGCCGTCAGGCGGCAATCGGGTGCTGGGGTCGCGATTCGGGCGCGATATGCAACGCGCCGCCGCCCATGGCCTCGGTATAAGCCGCGATAACCTCGTCCGTTGTGCCGGCGAGCCGGATGTTCCCGTGGTCGAGCCAGATGGCGCGGTTACAGAAGCGGGAAATGACATCCAGGTCGTGATTGACCATCACGATCAGGCGCGCCTTGGCGATCATCTCTTCCATGCGCTGGCGGCACTTTTTCTGGAACCCCATGTCGGCGGCCGACAGGACTTCGTCCACGAGCAGGATCTCGGGGTCGATCGCCGAGGCCACCGAGAACGCCAGCCGCACCAGCATGCCGCTTGAATAATGTCGCACCGGGCTGTGCAGGAATTCCGCCAGCTCGCTGAATTCGGCGATCTGTTCGAGCTTGCCTTTGAGCGTTCTGGGCGTTTCTCCCTGAAGGTAACCGCGGTAGGCGATGTTCTCCCAACCGCTGGCTTCGGGCTCGAATCCCAATTGCAGATCGAACAGCGAGCTGATTTCACCGACGACGCGCCGCGACCCGGAGGTCGGAGGATAGATCCCGGCGAGCATCTTGAGCATCGTGCTTTTGCCGGCGCCGTTGTGGCCGACGATTCCCAGCCGATCTCCTTCGCGGACCGTCAGGTTGACGTTCGCCAGGGCCCGCACTTCCATATAAGGATTGACCGACCGGCGGAACATCTGCTTGACGATGAAGTCCTTGAGCGCGACGCGGCGCTGCTGCCGGACGCGGAAGACCAGGCTGACGTCTTCGAGATCAATCGTGGTCATAACGGAAACTCAGAGCTGAAAGATGATTTTCTTTTCGAACCGCACGAGGGTCAGCGTGGCCAGGCCGGCGATGGCGGCGACGCTGATCACAGCCACCCCGTACAGCGAGGCGGAGGGAAATTCTCCCCGCAGCAACGGCGCACGCAGCAATTCGATGAATGTCGTGAGGGGATTGCAGCGGATCGCCCAGCCGAGATGGCCCTGGATGGCCTCGGGGGGATAAATGATGGGGGTCGCATAGAACAGGATTTGCAGGCCGACGTCTGCCAGGTGCTCCATATCGGGAAAATAGGCGGTCAGGAACCCGGCCAGAACGGCCAGCGACCAGCCCAGGACGAAGATCAACAAGAATGTCGGCAAGAGACTGGCGAAGGACGGGATGCCGGAGAACCCGATCAGCGCGAATCGCAGAATCAGGGCCAGCAACAGGGCTGCCGAAAAATGAAACGATGAACCCAGCGCAATCCGCAACGGATAGATGGCGATCGGCGCGGGATGCTGCCGGATGTAGCGTTCCCCCTGGAACAGGCATTGCGCTCCCTGTTTCGTCGAGGTCGTGATGAAATTCCAGAAACAGAGTCCCACGAGCACCATGGGGGCGTATTCGTTGACATTGGCGATCGGGAGAAACCTCGGAAAAACGGCGCACATCACGGCCGTCATGGCGATGGGGCTCAGCAGCGACCAGCCCAGACCCAGCGCAGAACGGCGGTAGCGGGTCCGCAGGTCCATCTGGACGAGCGACAACCAGAAATAACGACACTTCCAGATCGCAGCCAGATAGCGCGACATGCTGGTGACCCTGAGAAGTAGCAGTGGATTGATCGGCGGTTACGTATCAGAAACGGCCGGACAAGGCAAGATGATTTGCGGCAAGGCCGCAGCCCCCAGACCGGCCAGCGCCAGGCAGGGCGCAAACGCGGCAAACAACAGGTTCGGCTGTCCGAACTGGTCGATGATGACGGCGATCATTCCGGCCACCGCCAGGCCACTCGTTCCGTAAGACACCCCCATCGTCAGGGCCGAGGCCATCCCCGTATCGCGCGGGAAAAGCTGCTGGGCGTACGACACCATGGCCGGGGTCGTGCCGTTCAGAATGACCCCGGTCGGGACGAGCAGAAAGACGATCAGCCAGGTGGGGCAGGCCGGGCTTGCCAAAGCGATGAGCAGGGGGATTCCGGTCCAGGAACTGGCAATGATCAGCCAGCGTTCCGATCTCCGTCCAAACCGCGAACCGACGAGCAAAATCCCTGCGCTGCCTGAGAGCAGGAACAGGCTCTGGAAGTTGCCGATCACGTCCGAACCGAAACCGCGCTGCTCCAGGGTGAAGGCCAGGGCTCGATTCATGCCGATCGAAGGGATAACCCGGAGCGAACAGACTAACAAGAGATACGCCGCCAGCTTCCACTGCGCAGCGATCGATTGAGTGGCGTCGTGCACGGCCGGCGCATGAGGAATCTCTGCGGATTCGACCGCCCGGCGCGACAACAGGTGCAGTCCGATGATCAATAGAACGAACGGAACAGCCAGCCCCGCCAGTGCGCCCATATCGAACTGGCGGACTAGGTTGCCACTCAGCGCCGGCCCAATCGCCAGCCCCAGGTTCCCCCCGAACAAGAACAGCGACAGGGCGCGAGTCCGCTGCTCCGGAAGCAGCGTCCCGGTACAGACGACGGCCTCGGGGTGAAACGAACCGACTCCGACGTAACCGATCGCCAGCAGCAGGGCCAATGCCGCGACGCTTTCCGTCAGGCCGATGCGCGCCAGGCAGATCGTCGCGACAGCCGGCCCCAGCCAGAGCAGGTATCGCGAGCCGAAGCGGTCTCGCACAAACCCGAACAAGATCTGGCTGAAATTGGGAGCGACGGCAGTAACCGCCTGCAACAGGAAGAAATCTCGCTCCGACAGTGACCGCGCCAGTCGCAATTCGGGCCAGAGAGGTTCGATGAATGTGGCCACCGCATCGACCAGGGCGTGCAGCAGAGCCAGGCAGGCAATGGGGAGGTAACGTCGCACAGGCGGGCGCAGCAGATTACAGGAAGCGAGTTTTGGTCTCGGCGGATAGAGGATAGAAGATAGAGGATTGACGATTGAAGATCGAGGCGTGCAGCCGACCCGTATAGCGGCGCGGCGCAGCCGGGTCCACCGCGTGACGATCGCCCCCGCACAGCCTCCCCCAAAGGGTTGACAACTCCTTCGTAGTCACGTCACAATCGCGGCCGTGTTGAAGAGGTGAACAGTTCGTAATCCCGCCTCGATTGTGGAGCAGGGGTTGGCATTTTGGGGTGTTTCCACGCACGCTTTCAGACGCCCCGACGTGTGCATTCCCGGTCCATCCCACCCGAACGAGCACTGTTTGCCGACCCCTGATGAGGGTATTGCCCGAAAGCTCGCTGCGCCGGCATTTCCATTGACAAGGAGACAACCATGCTGAAGAAACTTTCGATGAGTCTGGCGTTGGGAGCGATTGGGTTCGCGATATTGCTCCCCTGTTATGCGGCAGCCCCGGCTAAGATCGCCACGGTCGCACCGATCGCCGATCTGACGGCTCAGGCCGACGCCCGCGTCAAGGCGATTGAAGAAGCGCTCAAAGACAACGACGAGTACCTCAAGGCGAAGCCCAAGGCATTGCCTGGGGACGCCGCCGTGCTGGCAGTGCTGGCGCAGGCCATTGCCGAGTCGGAAGAAAAAGCGGCTTGGCAGGCGACTGCCCCCGATGTTCGCGAAGCGGCCCTGGCCCTCGGCAAAACGAAGACCCTCGACGATGCGAAAAAGGAGTTCGCGGCGGTGAAAGAAGCGATCGGCGGCAAATCTTCAGGCGCCAAAGTCGACTACGACTGGGGCAAGCTGGCCAGGCTGGGAACCGTCATGGATCAGATCACGAAGCGCAACAGCAAGTTTCGTCTCAGATCGAGGAAGAAGGACCTGCCCGACACCGATATCGCGGAAATGATCGGGGACGCCACCGTTTTGTCCATCCTGGCGCTGGCCGTTCATGACGACACGCATGAAGTGAAGAGCAAGAAGGCGGAAGACATCGAGCTCTGGAAGAAATTCGCCAAGGACTACCAGCTGCAGATGACGGCGACTGCCGCGGCCCTTAAGAAGAAAGACATGACTGGCGCCATCGACTCGTGGAAGAAATCGGGCATGGTCTGCAACGATTGTCATGGCAAGTTCAAGGAAGGCGAATAGACG